>NZ_JBPJUQ010000085.1:0-33015 GCF_051192615.1 Streptosporangium sp. G11 | reverse complement strand
GTCCCGCGCGCACCAGCTCCACCATCTGCCGGCGAAACTCCGGCGGATAGTTGTTCGGCACAGTGAACTCCTTCTTCTGGGAACCAGGGTTCCTCAGAGATCAGGTGTCCACCAAACCGGGGCAACTCCACCCGGGACGCAGGTAGTTTTCCTGGCTACGAGCCTTGTTCTCCTGCAAGCCCATTGCTTTGACGTGAGCCTGCCGTTGTGTGCACGCCGCGTTCTTCCCCTCCACACACAGCGTCCCATGCGGCCTGCTGAGGGGTCTTTACCGCAGAGCGGCCTGATCGCCCTGCGAACGCTCAGCTCAGCAATAGTATTCGCCGTTTTGGCACCGCACAGGGATAAGACGGGCCAGACGGTCAAAAGCGCGGAGGGCTTGATGAAGCTGATCCAGATGGCCTTTCTGGTGCACGGCATCCACCCGACCATGCCACGCCGCCACAAGACCTCGACCACCTCGTGACGTCCCACCTCACCGAAAGCCGGCAGCGGATGGTTCGATGCCCAACGGTCGGGGCCACGTCGCCCCCGAACCGACTTCCAGGCCGGTCACTGCTTGGTGCGGGTGAGCGCGATGATGCTGCCCCGACCTTGACCTTGGTGCTGGCCTGGTGAGACTGCTTGGCGACCGTCCAGTTCGCCGGGATGAGGATCATCGTGTCGAGTTGGTCCTGTGAGCCGAACCTGGTGGTCCTCCCACCGCCGACGTCCTCGAGCGGCTGCGGCAGGTCCCAGTCCCATGTGTCGTCACGGCCTTGCAAGCAGACCCGTCGCATCCCGTTGCGGCGCCCGCCGCGACAGGCACCTCTGCAAGTCTCGACCCATAGCTTCCTACGCATACATACGGCCAGAGAAGCCGGGCTTGATGCATGTGTTTCTAGCAGCACCATCACACGAAGCTCCACATATTGACGTTGAGATGCATATGGTGTTACAAACATATGAATCCGCGTGGGAGCACCCCGACACCGCGCGGCGTGAGGTAGCGCGATCACCGAACTGCGCAACGGCATTGCACCGTGGCGTGGTCCCGCCCCGATCAGGTCTTGAGCTTCAGCGACCCACGTCGGCCGGCGGGACTGTCCCGGCGATCGCGTGGACGTGACACCGAGGAGTGACGATGCATCGGATCCCGCTGCCGCCTGGTTTCCTGTGGGGCGCCGCCACGTCGGCGCATCAGACGGAGGGGGCCAACGAGAACAGCGACTGGTGGGCCTTGGAGAACATGCCGGGTTCCTTCTGCGAAGAACCCAGTGGGCCAGCCGTGGACAGCTTCCATCGGTGGGGCGAGGACATGGATCTGGCAGCCGATGTGGGCCTGCGCGACTACCGCTTCAGCATCGAGTGGGCGCGCATCGAACCAGAACCGGGCGTGTTCTCGGGGGAGGCTCTGGAGCATTACCGGCACATGATCGAGGGAGCACTCCACCGTGGTCTGCGTCCATTGGTGACCCTCCACCACTTCACCTGTCCCGCGTGGTTCACAGGCGGCTGGGCCGATCCGGCGGCACCAGATCTCTTCGCCCGCTACGTGGCTCAGGTGGCCGGGATCCTCGAGGACGTCGAGCACGTGGGAACGATCAACGAACCGAACGTGGTAGCGGCCTTCCCCCGGCTCCTCGCCCAAGGACCGGATGGGCTTGCCAAGGGCCTTCCCGAGCCGGTGGAGGCTATCGCGCAAGGGCTCGTCTCCGCGCATCGCCAGGCCCGGCACGTTCTGCGGGCGGCACTCCCCGAAGTCCGAGTCGGCTGGTCCATTTCAGTTCAGGACTATCAGCCGGATCTCCCAGCAGTCGCGGCGGCTGCCGCGTACCTGTATCCGCGCCAGACCCGCTTTCTCCTGGAGTCGCGCGATGACGACTGGGTCGGAGTGCAGGCGTACACCCGGATCCGTCTTGTACTGGACGGAGATGTCGTGCGACCGGCCGCCCCCGGTTCGTCGGCACAGCGCACGCAAACCGGCTGGGAGTACTATCCCGCGGCCTTGGGCGGAGCGGTTCGGGAGGCGGCCCGCGTCGTGGGAGCTGTTCCTGTCATCGTCACCGAGAACGGCGTGGCGACCGGCGACGACGACCAACGCATCGCTTATACCCACGGAGCGTTGATCGCGCTGGCGGCGGCGCTGGATGACGGGATCGACGTTCGGGGCTACTTCCACTGGAGCCTGCTCGACAACTACGAGTGGGGTAGCTGGGGTCCGACGTTCGGCCTTGTCTCTGTCGACCGCGGCACCTTTGTGAGGTCACCGAAACCGTCGTTGGCGTGGCTGGGCAAGGTCGGCACGTCGGGGCTCATCCCATCCCTGGAGCCGATCGGCAGAGCGAACGATGAGTAGCTGCTGCAATCCAGAGCGGGAGCCCTCGGCGGCGCCAGTACCGCGTATGGCTACGTTGTCTGAGCGCCACAGCGGGTCGAGGGCAGGGCACGGTTACGTTGACCTACCAGGCGGAGACTTCGCCATGGGCGACGCCTTCGCGGAAGGCTACCCGTCCGACGGGGAGCGGCCAGTGCACCGCGTCACGGTCAGCGGCTTCACAATCAGCTCGACCACGGTGACCAATCAGGAGTTCGCCGTCTTCGCCGGGGCGACCGGGTATCGAACCGAAGCCGAGCGGTACGGCTCGTCCGCCGTCTTCCACTCCGCGCTTCGCGCGCCAGCAGGCGACGTCCTGGGCGCGGCCGCGGGTGCCGCCTGGTGGCTCAACGTACGGCGCGCCGACTGGTGTCACCCCGCCGGCCGGAACTCGCACTGGACCGACGTGCCCGATCATCCAGTCGTGCACGTCTCCTGGCGGGATGCGGTGGCCTACTGCGAGTGGGCTGGCGCGCGCCTACCTACGGAGGCCGAGTGGGAATATGCGGGGCGTGGCGGCCACCAGGGACGCCGGTTCCCGTGGGGGCAGGAACTCGCGCCCGAGGGAACGGACCTCTGCAACATCTGGCACGGCGAGTTCCCCACCCACAACACCTTGAGCGATGGATTTCTCACCACCGCGCCGGTCCGGTCGTTTCCCCCCAACGACTTCGGCCTGTACGAAATGACCGGCAACGTCTGGGAGTGGTGCGCGGACTGGTTCTCCGTCTCCTATTACCAACACTCGCCACTCCATGACCCCCGTGGCCCGCTCTCCGGCAGCGCGCGGGTCACCAGAGGTGGCTCCTACCTATGTCACCGCTCGTACTGCCACCGGTATCGGGTGGCGGCGCGCTCACGGAACACCCCCGAATCCTCCACGGGCAACTGCGGGTTCCGCGTCGTGCGGGCATCGCCGCTACCCGCCAGGTAACCCGCTTGCGAGGCAAGGATCAACGATGACCCCGAACATTCTGCTCATCACCGCCGATGATCTCGACGCCTCCGTTGCCGGATGCTTCGGCGGCACCGCGAATGCCACACCGCGTCTCGACCGCCTGGCCGCCGAGGGGATGCGATTCCTGCGCGCCCACGTGCCCGTCGCCGTGTGCCAGCCAAGCCGCTCGGCTCTGATGACGGGCCGGCGCCCGCATCGCAACGGCGCGCAGGGCTTCGAACCGATCCTCGATGATGTGCCCGTCCTGCCGGATCTGCTCCGGCCGGTCGGCTACCGCTTCGGCATCCTCGGCAAAGTCAGTCACCTCACTCCGCAGGAACGATTCCACTGGGACACCATTCGCACCGCGGATCAGCTGGGTACGGGACGAGATCCACAAGCGTACGCGCGGGCCACCGCCGAATTCATCGCCGACGCGGCGCAGTCGTCCCGGCCCTGGTTCCTGCTTGCTAATGCCCACGACCCGCACCGCCCATTCCACGACAGCGAGAACGAACACGCGTGGTGGCCCGAGGAGACCAGGACGGACGTGCCACCGCCGTCCAAGGTCTTCGACCCAGAAGAGGCCGATCCCCCAGGGTTCCTGCCCGACCTGGCGCTGGTGCGGAAAGAGTTCGCCGAGTATCTCAGCTCGGCCCGCCGCTGCGACGATGTCGTCGGTGCCGTACTGGACGTCCTCGAGGCCAACAGGCAGGCCGACAACACGCTCGTAATCTTCCTGTCCGACCACGGTATGCCGTTCCCGTTCGCCAAGGCCAACTGCTACGTGCAGAGCACGCGGACGCCCCTGGTCATCAGGTGGCCTGGGCACATCGCCGCCGGTCTCACGGAAGGCTCGCACTTCGTCAGCTCACTTGACCTGTTTCCCACCCTGTGCACGGCCGCGGGCGTCGACGCCGGGCCTGACCTCGACGGCCGCTGCCTCACCTCACTGTTCACCGGCGGTCGACAAGCAGGGCGCGAACACATGGTTACCGTCTTCCACGAGACCGCCGCCAAGGAACGCTTCGAAATGCGCGCGATCCAGACCGCCGAACACCTCTACGTCTGGAACGCCTGGAGCGACGGTGAACGCGCTTACCGCGCGGAGAACATGTTCGGCCACACCTGGCCGGCAATGCTGGAGGAGGGCACCGAGAATTCCGAGATGGCGCGCCGGAACGAGTTCTACCGCACCCGCTGCCCAGAGGAGTTCTACGACCTCACCAGCGACCCCCACGCTCTCGACAACACGGTCGGCACCGGGCGTCACCGCAAGGAACGAGACGAGCTACGGTCGTTGCTCCTAGCGGATCTTCAGTTCCACGGCGATCCACTCGCCGACGCCTTCGCTCGCTTCGAGGCTGAACGACGCACGACCTAGTGACCGCCCCATCTCCAGTACACGCAAGGGAACAGCAAAGTTGCTCGAATACGTCATTCTCGGTTTGCTCGGACTCCGCCCATTCTCCGGCTACGACATGCGGAAATGGATGGAGGGCAAAGGTCAGTACGTGGGGTACGGCGTGCAACTGCCGCAGATCTACCGGACCCTCGCGAAACTCGTCGACCGGGGCTGGGTCGAGTTCCAGGTCGATCCCCGCGAGGGGAAGCCGGATGCCAAGCTCTATCGACTGACTGATATAGGCCGGCAGGAGCTCGCGGCCTGGGCGCGTTCTCCGTACGAGCCGTCGCCCCGGCCCATGGATCCCGACTTCATGGTGCGGTTCGTCATCGGTGGGGCCCTGGGCCGCGACATCGCCATCGCACTGTTGCGAACCGAGCTCGACTACCGCCGAGCGCAGGCGTCCAACCAGGACTGGCTGGACTTCGCCCAGGCCCCATTCGAGCCCGTGTCAGAGGTGGACGAGGCATGGGTCCGGGAACTGCACTGGACCGCGCACGAGCGCGGTTACGCCTCTACGGCCGCCTACATCGCCTGGCTCGAGCTCACGCTGGCGCGCCTCGAGATCGCTGACGGCACCACCCCAACGCGAGAACCCCGCTGAAGGAAGGCACGACATGCGAATCATCTACGTGGATGTCGATACTCTACGTGCCGATCACACCCAACCCTACGGATATCACCGGCCCACCACCCCACACCTGCAAGAGCTGGCCGAACGCGGCGTCGTCTTCGACCGCTACTACTGCTCCGACTCGCCGTGCCTGCCCTCCCGTACCGCGCTCACCTCGGGTCAGTTCGGCATCACCAACGGAGTCATCGGCCACTTCGGGGAGGCCGCCCGTTTCCGGCTCGATCCGGGCCACGGCACCGAACCCGACCGTCCGCTGCTGGGGCAGCACCTGCAGCGGCATGGTGTGTACACGGCGGCCGTCTCCATGTTCGCGGAGCGGCACCGCGCCTATCACTTTCTGGGCAACTTCCGTGAGTCCATCCGGGCCACCGGAGAGCTCAACGACGAGCAGGCGCACGACGTCAACGCCACCGCCATGGACTGGATCCGGCGCCACGCGCACGAGGACAACTGGTATCTGCACGCGACGTACTGGGAGCCGCACACCCCCTACCTGCAACCAGCGGCATGGACCCAGAAGGCCGCCGATTCCGGTCCTGCCCCGCAATGGCCCGACGCGGAGACCATCACCGGCCACGCCGAAATCTACGGCCCACGCAGCGCCCTCGACCTGCACTACAGCGTCTTCCCGCAAGGCAGTCCCAATGCCAACATGCCGGAGGCGATCCGCGACCGCGCCGACTTCGAGCACCTCGTCAACGGCTTCGACGGCTCGATCATGTATTGGGACCATTACTTCGGCCAGCTGTTGGCGCTGCTTGACGAGCTCGGCATCGCCGAGGAGACGGCCGTCATCGTCAGCGCCGATCACGGCGAATCGCTCGGCGAGAACGGCTCCTACGCCGAGCACGGCCTGGCCAACGAACCGACCCAACGCCTGCCGTTGGTGATCTACTGGCCCGGCGTGACCGACGACCTCCCGGCGGAGCGCCGCCGCTGCGATGCCCTGCTGTACAACATCGACCTGGCCCCGACGCTCTGCGAGCTGCTCTCACTCCCGACGCCCGACGGCTGGCAGGGCACGTCCTTCGCGGACGCGGTACGCGGTGCGGAACACCCCTCACGTCCCTACCTCGTCCTCGGCCACGGCGCGCACACCTATCAGCGCGCGGTCCGCACGCGAGACCACCTCTACATCCGCACCTACCACCCCGGATGTTTCCGCGCCGAGCCGGAACAACTCTTCCATGTCGCCAAGGACCCGCACCTCACCCAGGACGTCTTGGCCGACGAGCCGGACCTCGCCGCCGCGATGCGCAACCACCTGCAGGAATGGTGGCACACCTACGCGGGCGCTCCCGGCAGCCTGCCAGACCCCATGCAAACGACATTGCAGGTCGGGCCCACCCACTACAACGACCCCACGCGGTACATCGCCCACCTGCGCGACACTGGCCGCGCCCATCTGGCCGACCATCTCGAGCAGCGACTGCGAAGACCCGCCTCGACGGTCCCCGTCTCCTGGCACGCTCAGATCGCACCGCAGACCGAGGAGCTCGTCCTGCGGTACGTCATGGACCGCCGCCGGTGAGACACGTCGAAGACCCTGACGACAGGGTTGCCACCGCACCCCCGGCCTCGTCGGCGGGCAACATCGGGGCCCTCCTCCTGATCGCGAACCTCGGCTGGGCCGTACCCTCGGTGGCTGGGGCGACCCTGCTGCAGGCGCTGGTCGCCGACATCGACCCAGCACGGAAGATCGCCTTCTACGGCCTGCTGTCCACTGTCGGTGCCGCATGCGCGAGCCTCGGCATGATCGCCTCCGGCACCCTGTCCGACCGCACACGCAGCAGGTTCGGCCAACGCAAGCCCTGGATCCTCGGTGGCGGGCTAATCGCCGCCGCGTCGCTGAGCGCGGTCGGTCTCTTCACCTACACGCCTGCCATCCTGACGCTGTACGCCCTCTATCACCTCGGGCAAAGCGCCATGCACGGGGCGCTGTTCGCCCTCGTACCCGATCTCGTGGACCGGGCCCGCTACGGTCGCGTCTCAGGTTTGGCCGGCCTCGGACTGCTGCTCGGACAGACGCTCGGAGGCTTCGCCGCCGCGTCGTTCCTCACCCTGCCCGCCCAGGGACTGGTCGTCCTTCCGTGGATCACCGCGCTCGTCGCCATCCTCACCGTCAGCAAACTGCCCTCCAGCCGTCCCGGCGTTCAGCCCTCTCGGCCGAACCCGCCTCCCTCGATCGGGGCGGCCTTCAAATTGCCGAAGGACGCCGACTTCTGGCGTGCCTTCGCCGGCCGATTCCTCTTCCTGCTCGCCTTCTACCTGATCCTTTCGTACCACCTGTACGTGCTCACCGATTACTTCCACGTCGCGGCCGAACACACCGGACGCGTCTTCGCATCGCTCACCCTGGTCTTCGCCGTGGGAGCCGCCGTATGCGTAGCGCTTTCCGGTAGCTGGTCCGACCGCATGGGCCGCCGCAAACCCCTCGTCGTCGGCTCGTCTGTCCTGCTCGCCGCCGCCGTCCTACCACCCGCGTTGAGCGACCAGCTGCCCTCGTTCTATGCGTTCTTCGGTCTCGCCGGCCTAGCGTTCGGCACCTACCTTGCCGTCGACCAGGCGCTGATGGCCGACATCCTTCCCGAACGCGCCAACACCGCCAGGGATCTGGCCGTGCTCAACGTCGCCAACAGCCTCCCGCATGTTCTGGCCCCCGGCATCGCGGGGCTCATCGTCACTGCCACCGGCTACGCCGGCATCTTCGTCGCAGCGTCCGTCGCGGCCGTTCTCTCGGCCATAGCCGTGCAGGCCATGAAGACCATCGACTAGCGCCACCATCCCTACGCAAGGACGTGTCAACGATGAGACTTCACCCAGTCCTTCGCCTTCTCATCCCGGCCGTCACCAGACGTCTGACCAAAGTGTCGCAGCCGTCCGCCACCGAACGACCGGCCAAGCCCGCGGAAGCCGTATACGGCCCCCTGGTTCAGAAACCACCGGTCGACGTAACTGTCACCACCCTCCGCATTCCCCACCCCGACGAAGGCAGCGATATCGAAGCCCGCGTGTACCGGCCCGGCGCGACCGCCAGCCCGGACCAGGCACGGGCGGCGCTCGTGTACTTCCACGGCGGAGGCTGGTGGCAAGGTTCGCTCGAGACATCCCACTCGCACTGCGCCCACCTGGCCAAGCTCGCCGACGCCGTCGTCATCAGCGTGGCCTACCGCCTGATCCCCGAGCACCCGTTCCCCGCCAACCTGCGCGACTGCTACACCGCATTCACATGGACGGCGGAGCACGCCAACCACCTCGGCGTCGATCCGTCCCTCATCGCCGTCGGCGGCACCAGCTCAGGTGCCAACCTCGCCGCCGCCGTAGCCCTGCGCGCCCGCGACGAGGACGGCCCGGCGATCGCGCTGCAGCTGCTGGAGATCCCCGTCCTGGACATCACCGCACCACCGCAAGCGCCGGCGGACGCACCATCCTGGTATCACGTCATGGTCGACCAGGCGCGGCAAACCTTCGACCGGTACGCCGGCTCGGGAGCACGACCGGAGGATCCCCTCGTATCGCCGCTTCTGGCCGAGAGCCTTCAAGGCCTCCCTCCCACCGTCATCCTCGCCAACGAGCTGGACGTGGTGCTCGACCACGCCGTCCGCTACGCAGACCGGCTCCGGGAGGCGGCCGTACCGGTCACGCTGACCGTCTACCCGGGACTCGCACACGGAATGCAGGCCTTCACCAGGATCCTGCCAGTCGGACGGCGCTTCCGCGCGGAGGCGGCCCGCGCGCTCTCCGCTCTGTACGAACGCCGCATCCGTCGTGTCAGCGACCGAGAAGGGAGAGCGTAGTCGATCTGACTCGCCGCAAACGGTCAGCGTAGGTCCAGAGCGAGTTCTAGGCGCAGGTATGCGTCGCCCCAGGCGTGCTCGGTCACCTGGTCACGGTCGCGGGTCAGCGTCGCCGCGAAGGCCGTGACAGCCCGCGCGACGCGGTGCACTCCGAGCGCGGTCAACGGCTATGCCGCTGCGGCGAGCCGGGCGCCGTACGTCGGGGGCAGGTGGCACCGGAGAGGCCCTCGTTTTGGAGTTGCCGCAGGTGGCGACGTGGCCGCTGTCGGCCTACGCCCTCGACAAGATCGGAGAGGTGTCATGACCGCGCCGGCTGTTCCCGCCCTGGCCGCCGACCTCGATGGCGGGTTACGCCGTCTGAAACTGTCGACGATCCGCCGGCTGGCGCCCGAGTTGCTCCTGACCGCCCGCACCCAGCGCTGGAACCCCGAAGAGTTCCTGCGCACCCTCATCGATGCCGAGCTGGCCGCCCGCGATGCCTCCAACGCCCGAATGAGGATGAAGGCCGCCGCGTTCCCGGTCATCAAGACGATCGAGGAGTTCGACGTGGTCGCCTCCTCGATCCCTCGGGCGACGTTCGACTACCTGGCCACACTGGAGTGGATTCGTGCCGCGGAGAACTACTGCGCGGTCGGTCCGGCCGACACCGGCAAGTCCCACAGCCTCATCGCGTTCGGCGTCGCCGCCGTCCAGGCCGGGCACAAGGTCCGCTATTTCACTGCCGCGGAGCTGGTCGAGACGCTCTATCGGGGTCTGGCCGACGACTCCGTCGGCCGCGTGATCGAGGGCTTGCTCCGTGCTGACCTGGTCATCATCGACGAGGTGGGGTTCGCTCCGCTGGACGATAGCGGCACCCAGTTGTTGTTCCGGTTCGTTGCCGCCGCTTATGAGCGCCGCGCGCTCGGGATCGGCTCGCACTGGCCCTTTGACCAGTGGGGGCGCTTCTTGCCCGAGCACACCACCGCGGTCAGTTTGCTGGACCACAGCATCGTTGTGGTGACCGAAGGTGAGTCCTTCCGCATGCGACAGGCCCGCACCCGACGCCCAGGACGACTCACCAAGAAGTAGTCAACTACAAAGAGCTGGGGACTTTTTCCTGGCCACCAACGGCGACACGCACTTAGCCATTGACACTTCGAGATGCTGATCCTGTGGTGGGAAGAACATGACCCTGAGACAGCCAAGGAGGCCGACGCGACCATCACGTTTCCTGACGGTACTCGTCGTTACGCAACCTTTATGACTCTCGACGTCATAGGCAGGATCATGGGTCGCTGGCGGGATACGGGCGAGTGCACGGAAAGCCCAGGTCATCACGGTGATGACCTGGGCTTCGGTTGTGCGTGGGAGGCCGTCCGCCCGATGGTCCCGGCCGGTCAGGTGGGCAGGGTCCACCTCTGCCAGGCGTTGCTGTTGGCGTCCCAGATCTGCAGGCGTGTGCCGTTGGCGGTGTTGCCGCCGGGTACGTCCAGGACACGGCCCGACTGCGGGTTGCGGAGCTGGCCGTTGCCGACGCTCTGCCACTGCTGGGCGCCGAATTCACTGCAATCCCAGACCTGGATCTGGGTGCCGTTCGCGGTGCCCTGGCCGGCCGGGACCATCGGGCGGACGGCCTCCCACGCACAACCGAAGCACGGCACAGCCGTATCAACGCTATCGTTGACATACTTCCGTGGGGGCCGTTACCGTCACTTAGCGCGGGCACCGGCCCAGGTGCCCCGCATTCCTGTGCCACCGGCGCCCGCGGGGAACTTCCGGTGGAATGAGCGGCACATCGAAGGGTGCGGCGGATGACCATGTCGACTAGGCCGGTCGGTGAGACGCTCGACCACCCGTCGCCGTCCAAGGAGGCCGGCGAGTCCCAGCTAAGGGCGGACGTGCGGGCATTTCTGGCGCATAGGCGCGACCACCACGGCCTTCGGCCCCACTGCGACTCGTGGATGACCTCCCCCTCCCCGGAGTTCAGCCAGGCCCTGGCGGAACAGGGCTGGATCGGCATGACCTGGCCCGAGGAGTACGGCGGGCGCGGGCGGCCCGAGCGTGAACGTCTGGTGGTGGTCGAGGAGCTTCTGGCGGCCGGGGCGCCGGTGGCCGCGCACTGGTTCGCCGACCGGCAGGTCGGGCCCGCCCTGCTCAAGCTGGGGACACCCGCGCAGCGGCGTCTCCACCTGCCGGCGATCGCTCGGGGGGAGCGCTTCTTCGCTATCGGCATGTCGGAGCCCGACACCGGCTCCGACCTCGCGTCCATTCGGACCCGCGCCGGGCGCGCCACCGGCGGCTGGACGCTGCGTGGCACCAAGATCTGGACAAGCCATGCGCACCTCGCCCACTACATGATCGCGCTCGTCCGGACCTCGCCTCCGGACCCTGGCCGCCGGCACGAGGGGATGTCGCAGTTCATCGTCGATCTGTCGGCTCCGGGCGTCACCGTACACCCCATCGTCACGCTCGACGGCGGACACCACTTCAACGAGGTCGTGCTCGACGACGTCGCCGTTCCGGACGACGGGCTGCTGGGCCGGGAGGGCGAGGGCTGGGCGCAGGTCATGGCGGAGCTGGCCTACGAGCGGAGCGGCCCGGAGCGGTTCATGTCCACGGCCCCGCTGCTGTTCGCGCTCGCCCGCCGGATCGGGGTCCCGCACCCCGCGCTGGGGGAGCTCCTGGCCGAGCTGCGGACACTGCGCCGCCTCTCCCGGGAGGTGGCCGACGCCCTGGAGCGGGGCGAGGCGCCGTCAGTGCGGGCGGCACTGGTCAAGGACCTCGGCAGCCGCTTCGAGGGCAGGGTCGTCTCAACGGCGCGGGCCCTCGCCCCGGTGGAGCCCGACGCCGACTCCGGGGACGACTACACCCGCCTGCTCGCGGAGGCGGTGCTGCACGCCCCGGACGCGACACTGCGGGGCGGCACCAATGAGATCCTGCGCGGGATCGTCGGCCGAGAGCTGGTGTCGCGATGAGCTCCGAGATCAGGATCGCGGTGAAGGAACTGCTCGCCGAGGAGCTGTCGCGCGGACCCGGCGGAGCCTGGACCGAGGAGACGGGCCACACCGCCCTCGCCGGCCTCGTCGCGCAGGGCTGGACGAAGGTCGGGCTCCCCGAGGAGCTCGGCGGCGAGGGCGGAACGCTCCACGACGCGTGCGAGGTGGTCGCGGCCTCCGCGACCCTGGCACTGCCGTCGCCCCTGGCGGACGTCGTCCTCGTCACCAACCGGCTGATGGCCGGCGCCGGTCTCCCACTTCCCCCTGGCGCCACGTACGTTGTCCCGGTCGACGCCCGCGCCGCCGGGATCCTGGACGGCGCGGTGACGTTCTCAGCCGCCCGGGTGCCCTGGGCCCGGCACGCCTCGCACCTGCTCGCGGTCATGCCGACCGCGAAGACGGCATACGAGCTCGTGATCGTCGACCGCGCGGACGCCGAGATCACCCCGGGCGCCAACCTGGCCGGAGAGGCGCGCGACGACGTCGAGGTCGTGGACGCCACCCCGCTCGCCCGCAGCTGGCCCCGCCCCTGGCCCACCCCGTCGGCCGTCGGCGAGCTGGGAGCGCTCGCCCGGAGCGTGCAGATCGCCGCCGCGCTCGAGCGGGCGCTCGAGCTGAGCGTCGCCTACTGCTCTCAGCGCGTGCAGTTCGGCAGGCCGCTGTCCCGCCTGGCCACGGTTCAGCACGAGCTGGCCGCCCTGGCCGGGGAGGTGGCGGCGGCACGGGCGGCGGTGTCCGTGGCCGCCGAGACCCAGTCGGCCGCACCCTCTCCGGCCGACCTGCGCTCCACGGCCACCGCGAAGATCCGCACCGCGAGCGCCGCGTCGACCGGGTCGCGCATCGCCCACCAGCTGCACGGCGCCATCGGCGTCACCCGGGAGTACGAGCTCTCCCGGCTCACGGTGGCGATGTGGTCCTGGCGCGACGAGTACGGCTCCGAGAGCGCGTGGGCCGAACGGCTCGCGGCGGACGCGCTGGCGGCGGAGACCGGCGTATGGGACTGGGTGACCGTATGACGGCGGCGACCGCAGGAGCAGGCAAAGGCCGCACCGACGTCCTCGTAGAGCGTCACGGCGGTGTCGCCGTCCTCACGCTGAACGATCCGGAGCATCGCAACGTCCTGTCGGAGCCGCTGGTCACCGCGATGTCCGCGGTGTTCGACGAGATCGAGTCGGATCCGGCGGCCCGGTGCGTGGTCGTGACCGGGACCGGTCCCGCCTTCTGCGCGGGTGCGGATCTGAGCACGCTCCAGGCCGCTGCGGAGGGCGACTTCCACCTGGTACGGCAGGTCTATGACGGGTTCCTCCGGGTCAGGGAGTCGCCGCTGGCCACGATCGCGGCGGTGAACGGACCGGCCGTCGGCGCGGGGTTCAACCTGGCGCTCGCCTGCGACGTGCGGCTGGGAAGCGATCGAGCGCTGTTCGACACCCGGTTCGCCCAGCTGCGCATCCATCCGGGCGGTGGGCACGCCTGGATGCTGACCCGCGCCGTGGGCCTGCAGCAGGCCACCCTGGCATCCCTGTTCGGCGAGGTGTGGGACGCCGAGCAGGCCGTGTCCGTGGGGCTGCTCGCGCGCCGCCTGCCCGCCGACGAGCTGCTGCCGGCCGCGATCGAGCTCGGCCACCGGCTCGACAGGCAGGAGGCCGCCTACACCCGTCAGCTGGTCGCCACCCTGAGGAGCTCCGTCACCACCCTGGACCACGGCACCGCGCTCGCGGAGGAGGCGGAGGCGCAGGAGTGGTCCACCCGCCGCCCGGCCTTCGCCGAAGGGGTCCGCCGAATCCTCGCCCGGATCGCGAACCACTCCGGGAAAGGAGCCGAGCACGTCCGGCGGCCCCGCTGACAGGGGAACGAACGGCCTAACCGGGCCAGTGACATGCTGAAATGTATACGTATATGTTGACTTGTACCGCTCCGGCATGGTCGGATGACGGAAAGGCTCAGGCAGACCGAGGCGTCGACATTGGCTCGACGATGCCCTGTGCAACGGTCCCCAGCCGACTCCGGCGCCGCGCGCGCCCCACGCGTCGACGCTTGCTTCGCCGGGCTGGCAGGGATCGCCGGACGCGACGGCCATGCGCTGGCGGAAGCCGGGTCCATCGCCGAGCACACCGGCGACGAGAGCGAGCTCGGCACGGCCCATGACGAGCTCACCGCCACTCCCTGCACGCGGGCACAGGGCACCCTTCCTCTCGAGACGGTCAACGGCATGGTTGATAGGGTTCGGGTCTGAAGCGGGTATTGGGTGCGTGCGGCGGCGCGCCGTCGCGGATATCAGGAGGTGCGTTCGGGTGTCACAGTCGGTGAACGAGGGGTCCAGCGGGATCGGGCGCCGCAGGGCACTGGCCCGCCGGGAGCAGAACGCGAGCTGGGTGGAGCGGCGCAACGCGGTGCTGACCGCAGCCTCGGACGCACTCCGGGCGCGGGGCTACCAGGCGTTGAGCATGAGCGACATCGCCCAGCGGCTGGGCAGCGACCGGGCGAGCGTGTACTACTACTTCGCGAGCAAGCAAGAGATCTTCCTCGGCCTGGTCGAACAGGCCGTGCAGGCGAACGTCGAGCTGATCGAGAAGGTCGCCGCTTCCGACGAGCCGGCCACCGCGCGACTGCGCGCGGTCATCGAGTCGCTGGCCGAGTCCTACGAACGGCACTATCCCTACCTTCATCTGTACGTCCAGGAGGACATGCGCAGGCTGTCGGAATCGGAGTCCCCCGACGAGCGCCACCTGCTGGAGCTCGCGCGGCGATACGACGAGGCGGTGCTGCGCATCGCCCGCGACGGCGTCGAGTCAGGGGAGTTCCGCCGGGACGCCGACCCGCACATGATCAAGTTCGCGGTGCTCGGCGCGGTCAACTGGACCCACCGTTGGTTCGTCCCGGGAGGACGACTGAGCGGCGCAGAGGTTGGGCGGGAGCTAGCCGACATCTTCCTGCGCGGCGTATTGGCGGCGCCGGGGGCGTGAGCCGCCATCGGCGGTCGGCCAGCGCCCCCTGGTCGCCTCCTTCGGGCACCCCTCGGCGGCCAGCGGCAGCTCGGCCTCCGACGCGCCGGCCTCGGCACGGAAAACGGCCTGACCTCTGCCGATACTGTGATGACGAGCTGAGGTCCTCGCCGAAGGGGCCGGCGAACCGGTCCGACGACAGCTCCGCGTGGTTACGGAACACCTCCACCACCTCGGCGTATCCGGTGACCGCCCAGCCGTTCCACCGCCGGTTCCAATAGACAGGACAGGTTTCCCGCGGCCTCGAATAGAACTGGAACGGCCGATCTATGGCCTCTCGCGACAGCAGATCGTCCAAGTCCACGCCGTCGCCGTTCACCGCCGGTCCACCATTTGCCGTCTCTTCTCGGAACGTGCGCGAGCACATCGGGATCGTCATGTCCGGCTGCGCGCGGGCGCCTCGGCTGCCATCCGGGAAGCCGCTCACACATCCTCGGCGGTACACCGCCGGGTCGGACACGTCGAGCTTAGAGCCGCCTTCATAAAATATCAACGATCCCGTTGACACATCGCCGATAGCGCGTTTCGATGCCGTTCAGACATTCGCATCCCCACTCCCGGGTGGTGGCACCACAACAGCAAGGAGGTGAGCGTCGTGCTGGACGTCAGGACCGCCATGCGTCGCTCCGCGCAGTTCCACTGGGACCGCCCCGCTGTCGCCAGCGACGGCCGCCAGTTGACGTTCGGTGAGGTCTGGCGGCGCGGGACGCGGCTGGCCAACGCGCTCCTCGCGGCCGGCCTCGAACCCGGCGACCGCGTGGCGGTCCTCGAGGACAACTGCGTCGAGGCGGCCGACTTTTACATCGGCTCCGCCGTCGCGAACTTCATCCGCGTACCGCTCTACCGGCGCAACTCGTCCGTCGCGCACCGCTACATGCTCTCGGGCACCGGGTGCAAGGCCGTCGTCGTGGCTGAGGAGTACGCCCACGAGGTCAAGGACATCGTGGACGAGCTCGGCATCACGATGATCGTCCGCGACTCAGAGTATGAGGACTGGCTCGCGTCGTTTCCCGACACCGACCCCGACCCGCGCGTCGAACTCGACGACGTCTTCATCATTCGCCACTCGGCGGGGACCACCGGCAGGGCCAAGGGCGTCGCTTACACCCACCAGGCCTGGATGAACACCACCCGCGATTGGTTCTTCATGCTGCCCCCCGTCGAGCCGGGGGACAGGTGCCTGCACGTGGGCCCGATCAGTCACGGATCGGGGTACCTGTTCCTGCCCTTGTGGCTGGCGGGTGGGTGCAACATGCTGGACCGCAGATTCCAGGCCGACGGCTTCGTCGAGCGCGTCGCGCGGGACGAGATCGGGTGGTTCTTCGCGGTCCCCACCATGATCGCCGACATCGTGGCTGCGGTCGACGGTCGGAGGCAGGACCTGCCGTCCCTCAAGGCCGTGATGATCTCCGGTGCGCCGATCAGCGTCCGCACCGCGCGGGCCGGACACGAGGTGTTCGGGGAGCGGTTGTTCCAGATGTACGGCCAGACCGAGGCCGTGCCGGTCTCCTTCATGGGACCCAAGGAGTGGTTCTCGGAGGTCCCCGGGTCCGAGCCGATCATCTCCGCCGGCCGCGTGATGCCGTTCGCTGAGCTGGAGATCCGGGACCCGGGCAACAACTCCCTGCCCATTGGCGAGGAGGGTGAGATCGCCATCCGCTGCGACGGGCAGATGACCGATATCTGGGGCGACCCCGAGCTGAGCGACCGCCGACTGCGGGACGGCTGGGTGCTCACCGGCGACGTCGGCCGGCTCGATCGGAACGGCTACCTCTACGTCGTCGACCGCGTCGACGACATGATCGTCTCCGGCGGCTTCAACATCTGGCCCGCCGAACTGGAGCAGGCGATCCAGACGCTCCCGGACGTGCGGGAGGTCGTCGTCTTCGGCGTGCCGCACGACAAGTGGGGCGAGGCGCCGATGGCCGTGGTCGTGAAGCCCGGAGACGCGGACCTGGACGAGGGCACGGTCATCGAGACCTGCACACGCCTGCTGGGCTCCTACAAGAAGCCCCATACGGTCGTGTTCCGGGACAGTCCGCTGCCGCGCAGCCCGGTCGGCAAGATCCAGCGCAAGGTGCTGCGGGAGCCGTACTGGGCCGGGGAACAGCGCCGCGTGCGCGGCGCCTGAGGCCGTCGCCGTTCCCCGGTCATCAGGGACTGCACGGGGCCTTCATGATGGCGGGCGATCGTCGCCGGGCCGGTCCCGGCCCGCGAGTTCCTTGCCGGCCTCTAGCCGACTGTCAACGCATATGTTGACATCAGCGGGCCAAGGGGCCTATCAATAGGCCTCACGGGCGCCGAGAGCGGACAGGCCGCCACCGGGGCGCCAGGAGACGATGAAGGAGTTCGGCGATGACCATGGTGGACGAGACCACACCCGTCGTGGTGGAGGAGGTGTTCTCCTCCTGGTTGCGGGAGTTCGAGGCGGCCTTGTGGGCCGGCGATCGGGAGCGCCTGGCGGCCTGCTTCCTCGATGACGCCTACTGGCGGGATATCCTCTCCCTCACCTGGGAGTACCGGACCTTCGCCGGCCGGGACGCGATCGTCACCGCGCTGCGCGCGGCCCTGCCCGAGGCTCGTCCGGGCGAGTTCCGCCAGGCGCCCGGCCGATCGCTGCCCCGGCTGGTGAAGCGCTCCGGCAGGCGCGTCGTCGAAGCGTTCTTCGAGTTCGAGACCGCTGTCGGGCGCGGGCACGGCTTCGTCCGCCTACCCGTCGAGGGCGTGCCCCCCGGCGCCCCGCGCGCGTGGATCCTGCTGACCACTCTGCACGAGCTGCGCGGGTTCGAGGAGCAGATCGGCGAGCGGCGTCCGACGGGGCTGGAATACTCCTCGAACTTCAGCGGCGACAACTGGGCAGACCAGCGCCGCAAGGAGCAGGAGTACGCCGACCAGGACCCCGAGGTGCTGGTCGTCGGCGGGGGACAGGCGGGGCTCATCCTGGGCGCCCGGCTGCGCCAGATCGGCGTCGACGCGCTGATCGTGGAGAAGCTGGATCGGATCGGCGACAACTGGCGGCGGCGCTATCACTCGCTGACCCTTCACAACGAGGTGTGGGCCAACAGCCTGCCGTACGTTCCCTTCCCGCCGACGTGGCCCACCTTCGTGCCGAAGGACAAGCTCGCCGGCTTCCTTGAGGCGTACGCCGCGTTCATGGAGCTGAACGTCTGGACGGGCACGCAGTTCCGGGGAGCCACCTACGACGAGGGATCCCGGCTGTGGACGGCGCACCTGGGGAGGGCCGACGGGATGGAGCGGGTCATACGCGTCCCACAGATCGTTCTCGCCATCGGCAGCGTGAGCGGGACGCCCACCATCCCGTCGATGCCCGGGCTCGACGACTTTGCCGGGGAGGTCGTGCATTCGAGCCGGTTCACCAGCGGGGTCGAGTACCGAGGCCGCAGGGCGATCGTCGTCGGCACCGGCAACAGCGGCCACGACGTGGCCCAGGAGCTGCACGACAACGGCGCAGCCCAGGTCACGATGGTCCAGCGCGGCCCCACGTGCGTGGTCAGCCTGATCCCCAGCGGGACGCTGGTCTACTCGCTCTACTCCGAGGGCCCGCCCATCGAGGACATCGACCTCATCGCGGCGTCGATCCCCTATCCGGTACTCAAGGAGTCCTACCAGCGGATCACGCGGCGCACGACCGAGATAGACGGGGAGTTGCTGCGGCGGCTCCAGGCCGCTGGATTCGAGGTCGACCAGGGCCCCGACGGCACCGGCTTCCACATGAAGTACCTGCGCACGGGAGGCGGCTACTACATCAACGTCGGGTGTTCCGATCTCATCGCCGACGGACGGATTCGGGTCGTCCAGGCGCGTGACATCGTCCGCTTCACCCGGGATGGCGCGCTCCTCGCCGACGGGACGACGATCGAGAGCGACCTGGTCGTGCTGGCGACCGGCTACGAGAACCAGCAGGAGGCCGTACGTCGCATGTTCGGCGACGAGCTGGCCGACCGGATCGGCCCAATCTGGGACTTCGACGAGGACGGCTTCATGCGCAACATGTGGCGGCGCCTCGACCAGGACGGGTTCTGGCTGATGGGAGGTTCGCTCATCGAGTGCCGCACCTTCTCGCGCTACCTCGCGCTGGCCATCAAGGCCGACCTCGAGGGCCTGCTCCCTCCGCGCCCCGGGCGTACTGTGCTCGCTCCCTCGGCGTCCTCCGCGGACCTCGCGAGGAGCGCGGAGAGCGGCCGATGACCCGCCATCTGGACAAAACCGTCCTCGTCACCGGGGCCGCGAGGGGGATCGGCCGTGCCGTGGCCGAGACCTTCGCCGCAGAGGGTGCCGACGTCGTCGCGTGCGACGTCGGCACCCCCATCCGGGGAGCCCAGTCCACGACCGCCTGGCGGGACGACCTCGACCGAACCGCCCGTGCCGTACGCGCCCTGGGCCGGCGCTGCCTCGTCGTCCCCATCGATGTGCGGAGCCAGGCGTCGCTGGACGAAGCGGTCGCCCGTGGTCTCGAGGAGTTCGGGCGTCTGGACGTCGCGGTCGCCAACGCCGGGATCATGCAGTCGGCGCAGTTCTGGGAGATCGCCGAGGAGACGTGGCAGGCGGTCCTCGACGTCAACCTCGGCGGGGTCTGGCGGACCGCCAAGGCGGTCGCGCCGCACATGATCGAGCGCCGCTCGGGAGTGATCCTCGCCACCGCGTCGGTCCAGGCCCGCAGCGCGCGCAAGGGGCTGGCGGCCTACACGGCGTCGAAGCATGGGCTGCTGGGCCTGATGAAGAGCCTCGCGCTGGAGCTCGGCGACCACGATGTCCGGGTCAACACCGTCCTGCCCGGTGCCGTGCACACACCGATGATCGACAACGATGAGACGGGCCGGCTCGGCGAGGACTCACCTCGAACCGCGTTCTTCCGGAAGATGGCGGCGCTGCGCAACCGCTCCGCCCTCCCGCCGTCCGCTGTCGCGGCGGCGATGTCGTGGTTGGCCTCGAACGAAGCCGGGCACGTCACGGGCGCGGAGCTGCAGGTCGACGCGGGATCGCTGGTCCTCCCGGGGCTGAACCACGCACCCGTGATCGACTGAACCGTCACGGGCGGCCGGGCGGGCCCTCGCCCGGCCGCCCGGTCGCAGCTGCTCAGTCACAGCGATTCGGCGATCGGGGCCGCGACAGGTGCGTCGTCCCGGGGGATCGCGGTGTTCCGGGCGAGCGTCCGCGGGCCTAACCGGGAGGGTCACGACCGACAGCGCCGCGACGGCTGTGCGCGTCGCCTGTACGGGGCCGTCTCATGGGATGAAGCCCAGCCGCGTTGACCCGTCAACAGCTCCGTTGATAATGTTCTGAGGCAGATGAGCCGTCGTTCCCGGGAGGTTGCTATGCGGTATCGGTTCGAGCTTGGCGACGAACGCGGAGCTCTCAACCTGGTCGACGAGCGGGCGGTCCGGCGCGGGCTGGACAGCGCGAGCCGCGGCACTGTCATCCCGCTGGCCCAGCCGATCCGGGCCGGGGCGGCGCCGATCGCCGCCATGCGGACCCCGCCGGTGCACTTCATGAGCCGGGACGGAGGCGACTACGCCGCCGGTCTGCCCGAGCGGCCGGGCTTCGGCTTCGCCGACGATTCCATCCTGCTCGCCTGCCATGGCGCCACGCACCTCGATGCCCTCGCGCACGTCTGGCAGGACGGCATCATGTATGGCGGGTTCAGCTCTGACGAGGTCACCAGCCGCGGGGCCAAGCGCTGTGGCATCGACAAGGCTGGCCCGTTCGTCTGCCGGGGGCTGCTCGTCGACGCGGTGCCCGAGGGCGCCGACGGCCTCACACCCGGCACCCCGGTGCCCGTCGACGTTCTCCGCGCGGCCCTCGACGGCTGCGACCCCCGCCCCGGCGACGCGCTGCTTGTACGGACCGGATGGCCGGCACTGTGGCGCGCGGACCCCTCGATCGGCACCGATTCCTGGCCAGGGCTGGACGTGGACAGCGTCGAGTGGATCCTGGAGGCGGGCTTCGCGCTGGTTGGCGCCGACACGATCGGCGTGGAGGTCTCCCCGTCGAGCGACCCGTCCTGCGCCTCCCCCCTCCACATCGCGCTGATCCGCGACCACGGAGTCTACTTCCTCGAACTGCTCGCACTGGACGCGCTCGCCCAGGCCCTGGCCGCGGCCGGCCGCCGCGACTTCCTCCTCGTCGTCGCCCCGCTGCCGATCCACCAGGCCGTCGGCAGCCCGGTGGCGCCCGTGGCGGTACTGTAGATGGCTGGCCGCTCCTTCGCGCCGCGCGCTGCCCGGCGCGAGAAGCACCTCGACGTCCTGCCCGTCTCCGACACCGAGATGCGGGTCGTCGCCACGCTGCGGGACACCAGCACGGCCATCGACGATCCCGCCGACATCGAGGTGATTCACGACCTTCGCCTGGAGGCGACGATCACGATCCCGGACCTGACGATCCGGGAGATCTCCGCCCACTCCGCGCAGCAGCCCTACGACCAG
The DNA here is from genome assembly GCF_051192615.1 of Streptosporangium sp. G11. Classification (NCBI taxonomy): domain Bacteria; kingdom Bacillati; phylum Actinomycetota; class Actinomycetes; order Streptosporangiales; family Streptosporangiaceae; genus Streptosporangium; species Streptosporangium sp. G11. The sequence goes on along the minus strand of NZ_JBPJUQ010000085.1, from coordinate 11,463 downwards.
TGCGCCGTGACGGTCGCGCCGGTCTCCCGGCTGTGCGGCCTCAGCGTCCGGCGCGGCTACCGGCGGCTGGTCCTCGAGGTGCTCGGCGGCACCCTGGGGTGCAGCCACTTCCTTACCCTCGCCCTCGACCTATCCGCGGCCAATGTCCTGTCCATCTACCTGCGGATGCGCGCCGAGGTGGACAACACCCCCCGCAACCGCGCCGACGGCACCTGGACGCGTGCCGGCATGCGGATCGAGCCTGGGCTGCTGAACGCCTGCGCCGCGCTCGCCGCCGACTCGCCCGTCCAGCGCCGAGCCACCTTGGCCCCGCCCGCCGATCAGCCCTGATCCTCTCCCCCCGGCCCTGTACGGCCCGGTTCCAGCAGGCGGGAAAGCCGCGGCGCCGCGGACTCCTCGGGCAGGTCCACCGGTGGGGCGCCAGGGCGGGCACACTCGTCACGATCGTCTCACCCCTCGTCGAGCTCGGATCGCGACCGATGCTCGTCCGTGTGCGCCCAAATGTCAACGGAGTCGTTGATATTTCGGGGCGACATCAACACGCCGAGCACCCCGCCCCGAGCTCAGGGGGGCGTTCTCAGGATGCGAAATCTGTAAACAGGGGCGTTGACAACCCTGCGACCAGTAATTATCGTTCCGGGTCACATGTCCGGATCACACTGGTTTCCGGCCTTGAGACATCGGAGGGCGACATGGTCGTTTTGCGGCTTCGCCATGCCCGGATAGTGGCCGCCACCGCGGTGATGCTCGCGGTGGCAGCGTGCGGCGGTGGCGGCGGGACATCGTCGAACACCCCCGGTGCACCCTCGGAGAGCACCCTGAAGGTGGGCGTCTGCGTGCCCAACGGTCCTGGCCTTGCGGGTGTCGGGGAAGGTATAAAGAAGGGCGCCGACCTGGGCGCCCAGAAGGTCTCCGCCGACGGCGGGCTGACGGTCGAGATAGTTCCGATCGACACCGGTCAGCTGAACACCGACCTCGCGATGGAAAACACGCAGAAGGCGGTCGAGCAGAACGGCGTGCAGGTTGTCCTGTGCTCCGGCTCGAACGTCGTCTCGGCGATCGTTCCCTACCTCGAGCGCCGGGGAGTGGCCAGCCTGCTGATCTCCAGCAGCGCCACGCCGTACGCCAACGGCGCCACGCTCGCCCAGCAGATGCAGGCTCTGCCCGCGACCGAGGCGTCGGCGATGTGGGACTTCCTCGCCTCCGGAAGGGCCGCCGCCAGGCGCGTCGGGGTGCTGTACGTCGACTACGAGTTCGGCCAGTCGATGGCTACGGCGGCACAGAAAGCGGCACGGAAAGCTGGCCAGGAGGTCGTCGCGGTCGAGTCCTACCCACAGGGCAGCACCGACGTGCGGTCTCAGCTGTCGAAGGTCCTCGCCGCGAACCCGGACGCCATCTTCCTGGCCTCCACCTCCGGAGACGATGCCGGACTCGCTGTGCGCCAGGGGCGCGAACTCGGCTACACCGGTATTTTCCTGAGCAACTCCGGCGCGAAGACAGCGGCCCTGTCGTCCCTCCCGACCGCGCAGGACGGCGTCTACGTGTCGGGCAACGACGTGCCCGCGTCCACGCCCGGGCAGTTGTCCGACCTCGTGGCGAGGACGACCATCCACGCTCTGCTGACCTATGACTCCGTCGTCGAGGCGGGCACCGCCGCGAGGGCGGTCGGCGGGTCGGTTACTGGCCGGGCCCTGATCGATGAGATCCGCCGCGACGGCGGCGGCGCACCAACCGTCGGAAAGTACACCTTCCGGCCCGACGGCAGCACGGACATGACATTCGGGGTGTTCCGCGTGTCTACCAGCGGCTTCGAGCAAGTGCACACCTACACGCCGTTGGCCGGCTGAGGGAGACTGTCGTGACCGCTGTCCTGTCTCACGGGCTCTCGTCCGGTGCTCTCGCCGCGCTGTTCACGGTCGGGATCGCGCTGGCCTGGCGGGTCGTTGGCCTCATCGACTTCCATCTGCCGGCCGTCTTCGTCGTGGCCGGCTACGGGTCGGTGTCGCTCCAGGACCTCGGGCTGCCGCTGCTGCCCTCAGCCGTGCTGGGGGTCGGCGTGGCAGTGGGCTACGCCGCGCTGCTGTTCCTGCTGGCGCACCGGCCGCTACTGCGCCGCGGAGCGAATCCGGACGTCGTACTCATCGCGACGCTCGGACTGCTCGCGATGGCACAGGCGACGCTCGGATGGGTCTACGGGCCCGTCCGCCGCTATCCCTTCTCAGGGGTGCAGACCACCGTGGAGGTCGCCGGCTTCCGTTTCAGCACGGCCGATCTGACCGCCATCGGACTGGCGATCCTGCTGATCCCAGCGCTGCTCACGTTCTTGCGGCGGACCTCGCTCGGCCTCTCCCTCGAGGCACTCTCCGAGAACCGGCAGCTCGCTCTCGTGACTGGAGTGAACGAAGCTGCGGCACAGATACTGACCTACGCCCTGGTGGCGGTCTTCGTGGGCGCGGCCGGAGTCGTGTCCGGTGTCGTCGCGGGCGTCGATCCGGCTATCGGCGTCGGGCCGTTCCTGGTGGCCTTCGGCGCGGTGCTGGTCGGTGGCCACCAGTCACTGGTGCGTCCGGTCGTGGCCGCCGTGCTGCTCCAGGTCGTCGTCGCGTTGATCAGCTGGCAATTGCCCGCCCAATGGGATCGGACGGTCCTGTTCACCGCGATCGTCGCCACGTTCCTCGCCCGTCGCATCGTGGTACGCCAGGTCCAGCGCCAGCGGGTCACGCAGTTGGAGGCATCATGACCTACCTGCTGGCGGTCCTGCTCACGATCTGCATCTGGACGGTCGTCGCACAGGGACTGGTGCTCGTCTTCGGGCACGGCGGCATGTTCTCGGTGGCCCAGGTCGCTTGCATGGGTGTCGGCGGATACACCACGGCGCTGGTCGCATCCGTCTACGAGGGCCCATGGCTCGGGTTCCTCATGGCGCCGGTCGTCGCCGCGGCGATTGGGGCGGTGATAGGGCTTGCCGCTGTCGCGGGCGCGGGCGAGAGCGCCCTGCTCGTCACCTTCGCGGCGCAGTTCGTGTTCGAAGATGTGGTGACCAACCTCCGAGGGCTCACGGGAGGCGCCAACGGCATCTCCGCGATACCTCCGCTCACAGTCAGCGGCGTGGAGCTGCTCGACCCGCCCGAACTGCTCGCTCTGACGGTTCCAGTCCTGGCTGTGGTCGCGCTCGGGCTGCGGGCGATGATGGCGAGCCCGTGGGGACGCCGGCTCCGGGCACTGCGGGACAACCGCCATGCCGCGCCGGCCTACGGTGTCCCACGGACGGCGCCACTCGTCCAGGCGTTCGCCGTCTCGGCGGGCGTCGCGGGGATCGGCGGTGCACTCTATGTCGCCACCACAGGCTTCGTGTCGCCCCACTCTTTCGGCCTCGACCAGCTGGTAATGGTGCTCACCATCGTCGTGCTCGGTGGCCAGACACGGCTCGCCGGTGCCGCCGTCGGCGCGGTCATCGTCATCCTCCTGCAGCGGCTCCCCGCGTACGTGTCGTTCGGCGGGTCCGTGGACCAGCATCTGCCCCAGTTCCTCTTCGGCCTGCTCCTGGTGCTCGCGATGCTCCTGCTGCCCAACGGCCTGCTCCGGGAGAGACCGTCGGTGCGGATCGAGCCCCGCGGTGACCGGACGGACCGACGCCCGCAGCTCACGACATGGTTGAGCAGTACATCGAGGAGGGCACGATGATCGCCGCCGCGCGCAAGGACACGCACGACGTGCTGACGGTGGAGGACGTCTCGAAGAGCTTCGGCGGGGTCCAGGCGCTCGACGGCTGCACGTTCTCGATGCGAGGTGGTGGCGTGACAGGGCTGATCGGCCCGAACGGCGCCGGGAAGAGCACCGTCGTCAACATCGTGACCGGGTTCGTCAAGGCGGACCGCGGCACGGTGAGGCTGGGCGGGCACGGCCTCCACTCCCTCTCTCCGCTGGAGATCGCCCGGATCGGAGTCGGGCGAACCTTCCAAGACCTGCGGCTCTTCGAAGGGATGACTGTCCTGGAGAACCTGCTCGTTGCCCGCGAGGCGCGGGAGCAGAGCACCCCCACCGCGCGACGCAGCAGACGACGATCGGCGCGGAGGCTGGATCTCGACGCCGCCACGGAGGTACTCGATCGGCTCGGCCTCGGCGACGGCGCCGATCGGTGGGTCCGAGAGCTCTCGTACGCGGAGCGCAAGCTCGTCTCGCTGGGGCGGGTCCTGATGACCGAACCGCGCGTCGTGTTCCTCGATGAACCGAGCTCAGGAGTCGACCTCAACACCCTCGAGCGCTTCGGTGACGAGATCCGGACCCTGCGCGAGCAGGGCGCGATGGTCGGGGTGATCGAACACAATGTGGAGGTGATCCGGATGTGGTGCGACGACGTCGTGTTCATGACACGTGGCCAGGTGCTCCGGCAGGGCAGTCCCGACGAGGTCTTCGCGGACTCCACGGTGCTGTCGGAGTACGTCGGCGGAGGTGCAGCGCATGCCTGACGCGCTCGTCGTGAGGGGGGTGACCGCTGGATACGGCTCCTCCCGCGTTCTACGCGATGTCGACCTCACCGTCCGGAGTGGTGCGATCACCTGCCTCCTCGGCGCGAACGGCGCCGGCAAGACGACACTCGTGCGGGTGGTGTCCGGTTTGATCACCCCGGTCGCCGGAGGCGTCACCGTCGACGGGACATCGCTGCTCGGCACGCCACCGTGGCATCGGGTCCGGGCTGGGCTCGGCACCTCGCTGCAGGAAAACATCGTCTTCCCGGGTGCCTCCGTCCGGCAGAACCTCCTGCTCGCGGGCCGCAGCCTCCAGCGCGGGGCAAGGAACGAGCGGGCAGCGGAGCTGCTCGACCTGTTCCCGGCACTGGCCGAACGGGTCGACGTGCGAGCAGGCGCGCTCAGCGGCGGCGAGCAACGGATGCTTAGCGTGGCGATGGCGCTGACGCCCCGCCCCGCAGTCCTGATGCTCGACGAGCCGTCAGTCGGGTTGTCGCCCGTCATGGTGGAAACGATCTTCGATCGCCTCCGGCACGTCCGCGACGCGACGGGCATCTCGATCTTGTTGGTGGAGCAGAACGCCATGGCCGCCCTCGCGATCAGCGAGGAGGCCTACGTCCTGCGGTCCGGATCCGTCGTGGCCCACCGTCCGGCTGCGGAGCTGCGGACGAGCGAGCAGGTCATGGCGCTGTTGTGAGACCGATACTGAAACCGCGACAAAAGCTGTCGATCCCGCCAATCACGCTCGCTCTGTCCGGTGCCAGCCGGGTTGACCACGGTCAGAGTCATCGCCTTCATGTGCGTGTGGGCCGATCCTGTTGAACACCGAGGACGGTGTGGCCGAGATCGACACCACCCATCTCCGACTTGGCACGCCCGTACGGCGCCACGGGGTTTTCGGATGCTGTCGGTGATCTCTGGGAGTCACTGAGGCGGTCGTGGTGGCAGTCGGCTGCACAGGCGTTGGAAAGGTGTGGCGGGACGCTTTGGTTCGGCGTGTTCGTTGGAGCGGGGTGACACGTCGTACTGGCTGAGACGGATGCCGTTGTTCCGGCTGCGGTCAGGACGTGCTGGACGTGGGTCTTGGCCCGGCCGAGATAGCGGCAGTGACGCAGGCCGTGGGCGTTGACGGTCTTCAGAGACGGTGGCTTCGCATCCAGCCCGTATGGCGTATCGCGTCCGCCATTGATCAGTCTGTTGCTCGGCCCGGACCTCGCTCTGGATTTCTTGCTGGGGTCGGGGCAGCAGTGTGATGTGACAGCCTTTGCCGTCGATGTTGCCGGTGCAGGCCAGACGGTCCTCACACACACTCGGCATGCCGTGCGAGGAAACCACGGCCCCGGCATGTTGGAGATGTGCTGGCTTGTTGGCGATTTGAGTTCATAGGTGGAACAAGGTGAGCAGGTGGCGGGCGTCGTTGCGGTAGTGCCGTCGGGCGTGGGCCATCTTGGCGTGTCCGACATGGCGGAACGCGCCGATCGCGAGGTTTCTGCAGGCCGCCATCACCTGTGGTAGCCGACCGGTGCGGATGTGGCCGGCGTCCTCGCGGAAGGTGACGTCTCGGACGTAATGCTCGCGGGTTTCCACGCCCCAGTGCGATCGGACGTAGAGGTTGAGGTGGGCTGGTCTGGCCAGGTCGGCAGTCATGTTGGTGATCCCGTAGGCCACCTCCTTGGTGACGCCCGATCCGGTCAGGTCAGCGACGTGCCGAACGATCCGGAAGACCTGGGCGGTGTCTGGGAAGTCGATGCCGTCGGCGGGGACGGTGCGGATGGTGCGCCGTTCGCTGCGGCGTGTCCCCGATCGAGATCGGTGTGCCCGGTTCCTGCCTGCTCGTGCTCGGCGTCGGTCCCGGCGACCAGCCGGGTCATCGCCGCCGCCAGGAGCGTGGGCTGATTGCCTTTCCACCATGAGGACGTAGTACGCGCCGAGGTCCTCGGCCAGGTGCCGGGCGCTCTCGCGGACCGTGTGGAGCGCGTCGGCGGTGAGCACCCGGCCGGCCTTGTTCACGTTGGCGATCAGTGGCTTCAACTCGGGAGCCTCGCTGGTCTTGGCGTCGATCGCCCGCTGGGCAAGGGGGGTGTGGCGGGTGCGGCAAAACAACGACAGCAACTGCGAGCGGCTGCCGTCGCTGCGGCGGGCATCGCGGATCGCCTTGCCATCGGCCGCCGCCGCGGGCAGCAACCCGGACATGGCGGGGTGCTCCCGGCGGCGCTGACGGGCACGCCGGGCCTCCCGCTCGTTCGACCACGCCGGATCGGTGGCCTCTGGCCGGTCATCGTCGTCGGGGCCGCGCGGTGCGTGGGGCTCTTGGTCGGCCAGATAAGCGCAGACCTGGCGATCCAGTTCATCACCGTCGACTTCGCTCAGTACCCGGCGGAAGGTCCGCTCGCGGGGGTACATACAGCCCGGTGAACGGATCGCGCATACCTCCGGCTCGGCCAGCAGTTCCTGCGGGCACGCGTCGGCGGCCCAGTGCCACACCGCGACGATCGAGTCTCCGCCGACCACGGCCACCCCACAGGCGGCCAACGCCAGCATTCCGCCGGACGAGGCGAGGCTCCGGTCGCTGACCCGCGCCCAGCCGCCAGGTAGCGGGGCGAGAGATCACGATTGCGGTCGGAAAATCCTGTCGTTAATCAGATCCCGAAATCGACCGCTCGGGCGGTGTTTCGTCCGCTGGTATCCGGTTTTTTGTGCCGTCGGGGGCCGGGTAGGCGGCATGTCGGGAAACTGTCTAATCCCGACAGGCCGGCCTGCCGGGTCAGCCCGCGGGGCGAGGCGGGCGATGACGCTGCAGGCGATGTTGTGGTCGGAATCGGCGGCCACCTCATATCCGGCGGCGGTGAAGACCTGGGTGAGGCTTGCAGTTCGGCATCCAGGTCGACGCCGAGCATGTGGCGACCAGCGAGACGTAGAAGTCGCCGTCCGCGCAGCCCGCCCACCGACCCCTCCGTCCGTAGTTGTCAACCCTCGCGCGATCTGGTGGAGGCCAAACGGGCTAGCTTAAGAAAATTAAGATCAACATTGAAATAGTGAAGGTTTGTCGGGTATAACTTTGGATATGGACTGGCAGGAACTCACAAACCTGACCCAGGGCCAGCCGTTCGTCGTCGAGCGGGTGCGCCTGGCAGGCAGCGGCGTCGCGATCGAGGGCGACTTCGAGCTACCGCAACTGGCTCAGCTCAGCGTCGAGGATCAGGTCTTCATCACAGCGTTCGTGCGGTGCCACGGCTCCATCAAGGAGATGGAACGCATCTTCGGGGTGAGCTATCCGACGATCAAGGCGCGGCTGAACCGGATCACACAGATGCTTGACTTCGTCGAGACCGATCCGGCGCCGTCGCGGGCCGACATCATCGAGCGGTTGCGCCGCGGCGAGATCACCGCACAGCAGGCACTGTCCGAGCTGGGGGATGGCACATGATGCCGCAGTTGGTGACCGTACGGGTCAAACGCCCAGACCACCGTGCCATCCGGATCTGGGTGCCGGTCCTGCCCGTGGTGCTCGTCCTTTCACCGGTCATGGTCCTAGCCGTTCTGGGTGCGGCCGTGACCTGCCTGGTGTTCAGCATCAGCTTGGTGCGCGCGCTCGGCACCGGCTGGCGCATCGTCTCGGCGTTGCCCGGCACCCGGGTCGACGTCGAATACAGCCGTACGGCGGTGCTCGTATCCATCCAGTAGGAGAGGTTTCGATGAACGAACAGCGCAAGGACGTCCTCGACATGCTGGCCGAGGGCAAGATCACTGCAGAGGAGGCGGAGCGGCTCCTCCTCGCGCTCGAACGAGACCAGTCGCCGGCGGCTTCGCGCCTGGAGCCCCGGCCGAAAGGCAGGGCGAAGTACCTGCGGCTGGAGATGGAGTTCCTCGAGGACGGCGAGTCAGGGCGGCTCAACCTGCGGGTGCCGCTGCAACTGCTGCGAGCCGGTGTACAACTCGTCGCCCTGATCCCGCCGCGGGCGCTGGATCGGGCCAACGCCGAGCTGGTCAAGGCGGGCGTGCCGATCGATCTGACCCAGCTCAAGCCCGCACAGCTCGAGGCGCTCGTGGAGCACCTCGACGAGACGATCGTGGACATGGAGGCGTCCGATGGCCACCTGCGTGTCTTCTGCGAGTAGGGGGAAACCATGACCAGCCGGCAATCCACCCGGACCGGCATGGTGCCGGTCGATGACAGCGCGCTGTACGTGCGCGACACCGGCGGGCCTGGCCATCTGGTGGTCTACCTCAACGGCGCCTATGCCGACCAGTCGCACTGGCGGCGCGTCATCGCTGACCTCGGCAGCGACTACCGGCACCTCACCTGCGACGAGCGCGCCCGCGGCAAGTCGAAGCGCTCGGCGGACTATTCGTTCGAGGGCGGCGCCGTCCGGGAACCTGGCCACCGGCACCAGCCACCGTTCCCGATTCACTTCTGAGAAAGGGAGACCATGACCATCAAGCGATCTCCCTGGACCGGCATGGTCCCAGTAGACGATACGGCCTTAGCCGTCACCGACACCGACGGCGACGGTGTCCCCGTGATCTACCTCAACGGCCATGCCGGCGTTCAGCGGCAATGGCGGCGGGTCCTTGCCGAGTTGGGGACGCAGTGGCGGCATATCACCTACGACATGCGGGGGCGTGGTATGTCGAAGCGTTCGGCGGATTATTCGTTCGAGACGAACATCCGAGATGTCGATGCTGTCCTCGCAGCCCGGGGTGTGGCCCGGGCGGTGGTGGTGGGCTGGTCCTATGGAGCGTTTGTCGCGGCGCACTGGGCCAGCCGGAATCCGGCCCGTACCGTGGGCGCGGTCTTGGTGGAGGGCGCGCAGCCCTACGACTGGTTCGACGAGTCCATGGAAGCGGGGATGCGCAAGATATGGAAGCGGCTCTGGTGGCCCATGCAGCTGCTGCGCCCGTTCGGTATGGCTCCACGGATGACCGGCGACCAGCTGGCAGACAGCAACATCGAGGTCGGCAAGATCGCCCGCGAGCGTGACCTGGGCCCCGTGCTGGACAGCGTCACCGTCCCGGCGCGCTACGTGGTCGCTTCTGGGGAGTCCTTCGGAAGCCAGGGCGGGCACGAACAGGTACGCGCCAGTCTCCCTGCGGTGACTGCCCGCAATCCGAACATCCAAATCAGCGCGAAAGTCGCCAGCAACCACGGTTCGATTCTGCGTAAGGACTATCGCGCCATCGCCGAGGCCGTACGTGAGGTCGCCGCCCTCGACCACGAGGGGAACTGAAGACGCCGCCGTCACGGTGAATCCCGCACGGGAGAATCCTGATAGCCGTCGGCGCAAAGCCGGAGGTCTACACGCCCTCTCCCTCCACCGTCTCCACCGTGTCCCCGCCGTCGGGCAGGTCGGGGAGCTCGCCGAGCTGGCGCAGGCCTTCGGCCGGGGCGGAGGAGGCGATGGCATAGCGGCCCAGGACGTTGAGGTGGGCGTGGCCGAGTGGGCTGAGCCGGGCGGCATCCTCGTCCTTGACCGGCACGCCCTGCGCCCGCAACAGGTCGACGGCGGCCGACAGGTACTTGGAGTTCCACAGCGCGACCGCATTGACGACCAGCCCCAACGCGGCTAGCTGATCCTCCTGGCCCTCCCGATAAGCCTTCCGTATCTGGCCATTGCCGCCGTGGCAGATCTTGCGGGCGAGTCGATGCCGGGACTCCTGGACGGTGAGCTGCTTGTTGAGCCTGCGGCGGTAGGTGTCGTCGATCGGGTCCAGGATGGACAGCAGGTGCAGGGTCTTGTCGATCCGCCCGTACTCGGCGAACGCCTGCCCGAGCGGCGTCGGGCGCCCGCCTCGGGCGAACATGCGCAGCAGGTCGTAGCCGCGGACCTGGTTGGTCACCAGCGATCCGGCGACCCGGGTCATGTCCGACCACTGCGTAGCGATCTTCTGTCGGTTGATCTTGTTGCGGGCGATCGCCTCCAGCGACCCGTAGGCCGGCGTCGTGCCGTCGGGCAGGTCGGCGCGCCAGAGGCGCTGGTCGCCCAGGTCGGCGAAGCGGGGCGCGAACCGGTAGCCGAGCATGGAGAAGATCCCAAACACCATGTCCGAATCGGATGCCTGGTCCGTCGTGACCAGCTCGGGTTTCGGCCCGGCGTCGATGTTGATCAGGCAGTCCAGGATGTACAGCGAGTCGCGCGGGGTGCCCGGCACCACCACCTGCCCGATCCCCATCACTTGATCATTGACTGCGTTCAGGAGGGTCAGGCCGCGCTTGTAGCCGAAGTACTTCGGCGAGGGGGCGGCGTTGATCGTCTGGACCGGGACGACGAAGCGCAGCCCGTCGACCGAGGCCAGCAGCCCGCCGCCCCACAACTTCACGAGCGGCACGCCGCGCTGGGCCTCGATCAGGATCGCATTGGCGGCGGCGTGAGTCTCAGCGCGCACGTAGTTCTGGTCGACATGCGACAGGCGGCCGCGCGTGAGTGCCTCGTCCCCGTCCTTGATCACCGGGGTGAGGCCGACGTTGCAGGCCTCGCTGATTAGCAGCGCCGCCAGCGATCGGGGCAGGTCGTGCATGCGGGTGGAGATGTCGGCCAGATGCGTGTAGGCGTCCAAGAAGCCGGTCCAGGCGTGCACCTCCAGCAGCAGCTCGGGCAGGTCGATGCGGGGCAGCATCGCCTGGCAGGCCGCGCGCAGCCACTTCAGCGACGGTGACTCGCCGAGCGCGCCGAGCTTTTCCACCGACAACCGGGCGTGCCCGTCGGCCGGGGTGACCACCCGCACCAGGGCGTCGTCACCGGCCTCGGCCAGGCGGCCGGCCATCTGCTTCCACGCCGCGTCCAGCGCCAGCAGCTTGGCGTCCAGGTGCGCCTGGACCGGGTCGGTCAGCGACAGCGAGGCGAGCACGTCCTCGCTGATCGCCTCCCACGCCCGCCCGTCCAGCAGGTGGGCGCGCGGGTCGGCCCAGCGCAGCGACGGTTGAGCTTCCCCCGTTTTTCCGGAGGCTTTGGATCATGGTCCACGGATCATGGGAAAGGTCTCGATTATGGGGAAG
>NZ_JBPJUQ010000084.1:0-33152 GCF_051192615.1 Streptosporangium sp. G11 | reverse complement strand
CGCTGGCCGTCATCCGCAAGCTCAACGCCATCACCCCGCCCTCCACCGCCTTCGACGCCGCCTTCTCCTCGGAGTGAAACCCTCAGGCTGAACCCGCGTCCGAAACCCTCAGACCGAAAACCGGGCCGAAATCATCGGGCCGAACCCCTCGGGCTGAGGTTTCCAGCGGGGCTTTCTGGCTGAATTCCGCAGGTTGAGAAGGTCTGACGGAAAAATATAGCCCTGAGAGATATATCCGTAATATCCGCACAACGTACGATTCCTTGCACAAGCGGGTCGGACCGTCCGGCCCGACCCGCCGCGGGGTCGTCTCCTCCGCTTCAACGACCACGTATGCCCGCCGATGACATCCCCTCCGACCGGACGGCCGAAATGGTGATGTCATCGGCGCCGTCCGGCCTCGGCCGGGCGGATGAAAACCGTCATCCCCCAGGAGTCGACTCACCACAGGAGGCAAGATGCGTACGGGAGTGTGGCTGATAGGAGCACGAGGGTCCGTCGCCGTCACGAGCGTGATCGGAGCGCTAGCGGTGCGCGCCGGTCTCGCCCAGCCGACGGGCTGCGTCACGGAACTTCCCGAGTTCCGCGGCGCCCGGCTGCCAGGTCTGGGAGACCTGGTGTTCGGCGGGCACGACATCGTTCCGACCCCGCTGGAGAAGAAGGCGGCCGCGCTGGCCGGAGCCGGGATCGTACCGGCCCGGCTGGTCGAGGCCCTGCGCGACGAGCTCGCCGGGGTCGAGGAGAACCTGAGGCAGGTGCCGCTCGCCGAGACCCAGGCCGCGACCGCGGAGCTGATCGGCGCCGACATCACCGAGTTCCGGCTGCGGCACGACCTGGAACGGGTCGTCGTCATCAACGTCTCGACCACCGAGCCGGCCCCCGAGCCCCATCCGGCCCACGCCGACCTGGAGCTGCTGGAGGCCGAGCTGGCCACCTCGCGGGACCTGCTGCCGCCCAGCGCCCTGACGGCGTACGCCGCCTTCCGCGCGGGCTGTCCCTACGTGGACTTCACCCCGTCGACGGGCGCCAGGCTGCCCGCCCTGGACCGGCTCGCCGGCCTGCTGGGACTGCCGTACGGAGGCCACGACGGCAAGACCGGCGAGACGCTCGTCAAGTCGGTGCTCGCCCCGATGTTCGCCCAGCGCAACCTGCGGGTCCGCACCTGGTCGGGAATGAACCTCCTCGGCGGGGGAGACGGCGCCAACCTCGCCGATCCCGCCGCCAACGCCGCCAAGGCCGCCAGCAAGCAGCGGGTGCTGGGCGAGACGCTCGGCTACACCCCGCAGGGCGAGACCCGCATCGAGTACGTAGAGGACATCGGCGACTTCAAGACCGCCTGGGACCTGGTCACCTTCGAGGGGTTCCTGGGTACGCCCATGCGTATGGAGTTCACCTGGCACGGCTGCGACTCCGCCCTCGCGGCGCCCCTGGTCCTGGACCTGGCGAGGCTCACGGCGGCGGCGCACCGCTCCGGCCGCACCGGGCCGCTGGGCGAGCTGGCCTTCTTCTTCAAGGACCCGCTCGGGGCGGTACCGCACGCGCTGGCCGACCAGTGGCGGGTGCTCCGCGAGTTCGCCGGCACCCTCGGCGGAGAGGAACCGGTCTGATGCCGTCGCTGCGCGACCTCATGGAGCTCGTGCGCGCCCCCGCCGCCCTGTCCGTCCCCGGTGACGTCGTCGCCGGGGCCGCCGCCGGACAGGTGATCGGCGGCAGGACCCTCGGCCTGGCGTGCTCCTCGGTCTGCCTGTACTGGGCGGGGATGGCCGCCAACGACTGGGCCGACCGCCACCTGGACGCGGTGGAACGCCCGGAGCGGCCGATCCCGTCCGGCCGCGTGTCACCCGACGCCGCGCTCGGGGTGGCCGTGGGGCTCACCGTCGCGGGCCTGGCGGCGGCCGGGCTCTCCGGCGGTCGCCGGGCACTGGCGGTCGCCGTCCCGCTCGCCGCCGCCGTCTGGTCGTACGACCTGGTGGCCAAGAACACGGCGGCGGGGCCCCTGGCGATGGCGCTCTGCCGTGGCCTCGACGTGCTGCTGGGCGCCACCCCGGGGCGGAGCGTCGCGGACGCGCTGCCCTCGGCCCTCACCGTCGCCGCCCACACCTACCTGCTCACCGCGCTGTCGCGCGCCGAGGTGTCCGGCTCCGACCGGAGCCTCCCCGTGGCGACCCTGGCGGGCACCGTCGCGCTCGCCGTGGCCACCGCCCTGGGACGCGGCGACGCCTCGTCGAGGCCACAGACCGCGCGCGCGGCGCAGGTGGTGTGGGCCGTGCAGGCGGGGCTCACCGGCTGGTACGCCGCCAGGTTCGGCCTGTCCCAGGCCCAGGCGGTCGCCGAGCCGTCGGCCTCCCGGCTGCGGGCCGCCGTCGGTACCGGCATCGTCGCGCTGCCCGCCCTGCAGGGCGCGCTCGTCGCCCGCAGCGGCGCCATCCGCGAGGGTGTCGCGGTCGCGGCGGCCGTCCCGCTCGGCAGGGCCCTCGCCAGGAAGGTGTCCCCGACGTGAGCCCCGGCGGCACCGACGCGAACACGAACACCGGCGCGAACACGGGCACGAGCGTCGGCACGGACACCGGGACAGGCGCCGGGACAGGTTCCGGGGCAGGCGCGGGTGCCGGGCCGCGGTTCGGCTACGGCACCAACGGGTTCGCCAACCACCGCCTGGCCGACGCCCTCCGGGTCATCGCCGACCTCGGCTACCAGGGGGTCGCCCTCACGCTCGACCACGACCACCTGGACCCGTACGAGGAGGGGCTGGCGCGCAGGGTCGCGGCCGTGTCCGACCTGCTGCGCGACCTCGGCCTCGGCGTGGTCGTCGAGACCGGGGCCCGCTACCTGCTGGACCCGTGGCAAAAGCACGCCCCCACGCTGCTGCACGACGAGCGGGACGCGCGCCTGGACTTCCTGAGCCGGGCGGTCGCCATAGGCGCCGACCTGGGAGCCGAGGCGGTGTCGTTCTGGGCGGGCGTGCGCCCGGAGACGGTCGACGAGGCCACGGCCTGGGCCAGGCTCGTCGACGGCTGCGCGCGGATCGCCGAGAAGGCCGGCGCCGCCGGTGTGCCGCTGGGCTTCGAACCCGAGCCCGGCATGCTCGTCGAGACGATCGCCGAATGGCGGAAGCTCCACGCCGAACTCGGCGAGCCGGCGGGGTTCGGCATCACGCTGGACATCGGCCACTGCCGCTGCCTGGAACCCGACCCGGTTCCCGAATGCGTCAGGGCCGTCGCCGGCCACCTGGTCAACGTGCAGATCGACGACATGCGCCGCGGGGTGCACGAGCACCTGGAGTTCGGGGAAGGGGAGATCGACTTCCCGCCCGTGCTGCGCGCCCTGGAAAGCTGCGGCTACCGGGGCCTGGTCGCGGTCGAGCTGCCCCGCCACTCGCACGCCGCGCCGCAGGTGGCCGCCCGATCCCTGAGCTTCCTGCGCGCCGCCGCCGAAGGGACGAACACATGACCCCGGAACCGACCATCCAGACCGACGGCCTGCTGGCGGCGCTCGACCAGGAGTGGCTGGCCGACGCAAGGGAGAGCGTCGCCGCCAAGCCCGAGAGCGTCACGCGGCACTTCGCCTCCGCGGGACGGCGCGCCGGAAGGGCGCCGCTGCCGGACGTACCCGGCTGGACCGCCGACGAGGCGGCCAGGGCCGTCCTCCTCGCCGCGCTCCCGCCGGACGCGGTGGCCGGGCAGGTCGCCGACCTCTACCGCCACGGCGACGCCGACGAGAAGCGCGCCGTGCTCAAGGCCCTGCCGATGCTGCCCGTCGGCACGGAGTCGGTACCGCTCCTGCACGACGCGATCCGCACCAACGACACCCGCCTCGTGGCCGCCGCGCTCGGCCCGTACGCCCGCCACCTCGACCAGACCATGTGGCGGCAGGCGGTGCTCAAGTGCGTGTTCATGGGAGTGCCGCTGGCCGCCGTGGACCGGCTGGAGGAGCGGGCCGACGCCGAACTGGCCGGGATGCTGGCCGCGTTCGCCGAGGAACGCACCGCGGCCGGACGGCACACCCCCGACGACGCGACCGCACTGCTCGACCGTCTGAACAGCGAGAAGGAGGCCTGATGCGGATCTTCGACCCGCACATCCACATGACGTCGCGCACCACCGACGACTACGCCAGGATGGCCGCCGCCGGGGTGCTGGCCGTCGTGGAGCCCGCCTTCTGGCTGGGCCAGCCCCGTACCAACCCCGGCTCGTTCACCGACTACTTCGACTCGCTGATCGGCTGGGAGCCGTACCGCGCCGGGCAGTTCGGCATCCTGCACCACGCCACCATCGCGCTGAACCCCAAGGAGGCCGGAGACCCGCGCTGCCGGCCCGTGCTGGACCTGCTCCCGCGCTACCTGGAGAAGGACCGCGTCGTCGCGGTCGGCGAGATCGGCTACGACTCGATGACCCCCGAGGAGGACGACGCCTTCGAACGGCAGCTCGCGATGGCCGTCGACCACGAGCTGCCCGCGCTCGTGCACACCCCGCACCGCGACAAGGCCAGGGGCACCCAGCGCACCCTCGACGTCGTCGCCTCGTCCGGCATCGCGCCGGGACGGGTCGCCGTCGACCACCTCAACGAGGTCACCGCGGGCGTCGTGCACGACTCGGGCTGCTGGATGGGCTTCTCCATCTACCCCGAGACCAAGATGTCGCCGCCCCGCATGGTGGAGATCCTGCGCGAGCACGGCCTGGAGCGGGTGCTGGTCAACTCCGCCGCCGACTGGGGCGTGTCCGACCCGCTGCTCACCCTGGAGACCGGCAGGGCGATGCTGGAGGCCGGGTTCAGCGAGGACGACGTCGACCGGGTGCTCTGGCGCAACCCCGTGGAGTTCTACGGCCAGTCGGGGCGCCTGGACCTGTCCGAGGTCACCGGAGCGCGAGAACCCACGTTCGAGGGCAGCTCCATCAAGCGCGGAGGGTCTTGATGCGGCTGCGCCACCCGGGCGGCCAGGCGCTGCACCTGAGTTACTGCACCAACGTGCACCCGGCCGAGGACCTCGGCGGCATCGTCGAGCAGCTGGACACGTACGCGGTGCCGATCCGCGCCCGCCTCGGCGCCGAGACGCTCGGGCTGGGGCTCTGGCTGGCCGCGCCCGTCGCCGCCGCGCTCGCCGCCGACCCCGCGCTTCTGGCCGGGTTCCGCCGCGAGCTGGACGCGCGGGAGCTGGAGGTCGTGACGCTCAACGGCTTCCCCTACCGCTCGTTCCAGGACCCGGTGGTCAAGCAGGCGGTCTACCACCCCGACTGGACGACTTCCGAACGGCTCTCCTACACCCTCGACCTGGCGCGGATCCTGGCCGCCCTACTGCCGGACGACGCCGTCAGGGGATCGATCTCCACGCTGCCGCTCGCCTGGCGCGACCCCTGGGACGAGGAGATGTCCGGTCTCGCCATGAGCAGGCTCGACGAGCTCGCCACCGGGCTCGCCGCCGTCGAGTCCGCCACCGGCCGCGTCATCCGGGTGGCGTTCGAACCCGAGCCCGGCTGCGTGGTGGAGACCACCGGGCAGGCCGTGCGCGCCCTGTCCGGCGTCGACACCGACCGGCTCGGCATCTGCCTGGACCTCGCCCACCTGGCGTGCGCCTGGGAGCGGCCCGCCGACGCGCTGCGCCGCTACGCCGAGGCGGGCCTGCCCATCGTCAAGGTCCAGGTCTCCGCGGCCCTGGAGAGCGACGACCCGGAGACCCTGCGCGAGTACGTCGAGCCGCGCTTCCTGCACCAGACCCGCAACGCGGCCGGTGACGACGCCGACGACCTCGACGAGGCGTTCGAGCGGAAGCTGCCGGGACCGTGGCGGGTCCACTACCACGTACCGCTGCACGTCGCACCGGAGGCGCCGCTGGGCACCACCGTGCCGGTACTCCGAGAGGCCCTCGCGGAGCTGGTCGGCGGTCCCGAGCCGCTCTGCGACCACTTCGACGTGGAGACCTACACCTGGGGCGTGCTGCCACCCGCGCTGCGCCCGCAGACCCCCGATCAGCTCGCCGCGGGCATCGCCGACGAGCTGGACTTCGCCCGCGCAGAAATGCGCGATCTTGGAGTGAAAGCATGACATCGTTGCTGGTCCTCGACGTGGTGGGACTGACCCCCAGACTGCTGGCGCACATGCCGAGGCTGCGCGCCGTCGCCGACGGCGGCTTCCAGGCCGAGCTCGGCACCGTGCTGCCCGCCGTCACCTGCTCGGCCCAGTCGACCTTCCTCACCGGCGTCGCGCCCACCGAGCACGGCGTCGTCGGCAACGGCTGGTACTTCCGCGAGCTCGGCGAGGTCTTCCTGTGGCGCCAGCACAACGCGCTGGTCGGCGGGGACAAGCTGTGGCACGCCGCCCGGCGCGAGCGGCCCGGCTTCACCGTGGCCAACGTGTGCTGGTGGTACGCCATGGGCGCCGACGTCGACTGGACGGTCACCCCCCGGCCCATCTACCGCGCCGACGGGCGCAAGGATCCGGACTGCTACACCTACCCGCCGGGGCTGCACGAGGAGCTCACCGGCAAGCTGGGCGCCTTCCCCCTGTTCACCTACTGGGGCCCGGGGGCGGGAATCGCCTCGTCCACCTGGATCTGCCGCGCCACCGAGCAGATCATGAAGGACCACGACCCCGACCTGACGCTGGCGTACGTGCCGCACCTGGACTACGACCTGCAGAGGTTCGGCCCGTCCGACCCGCGCTCCGCCGCCGCGGCCTCCGAGCTCGACACCGTGCTGGCCCCCCTGCTGGACGCCGCCGCCGCGCGCGGGACCACCGTGGTGGCGCTGTCGGAGTACGGCATCACCGACGTCTCCCGCCCGGTCGACATCAACCGGCTGCTGCGGACCGAGGGACTGCTGGAGGTCTACACCCAGGACGGCATGGAGTATCTCGACCCCTGGACGTCTCGCGCGTTCGCCGTCGCCGACCACCAGGTGGCCCACGTCTACGTCGCCGACCCCGCCGACATCCCGGCCGTCGCCAAGCTCTGCGCGGGCCTGCCCGGTGTCGCCGAGGTGCTCGACGAGGAGGGCAAGGCCAGGAACGGGCTGGCGCACTCCCGCGCCGGAGAGCTGGTCCTCGTCTCCGAGCCCGACGCCTGGTTCACCTACTACTACTGGCTCGACGACGCCCGCGCGCCCGACTTCGCCAACCTGGTCGAGATCCACCGCAAGCCCGGCTACGACCCGGCCGAGCTGCTCTTCGACCCGGCGGATCCCGGAGCCGCCAAGCGCAGGGCCGCCGTGGCGCTGCTGCGCAAGAAGACCGGCATGCGCTACACGATGAACGTCGTCGGCCTCGACGCGGGCGCCCGCGCCATCCGGGGCTCGCACGGCCGCCTGCCCGACAACCCCCTCGACGGGCCGGTGCTGCTCTGCTCCGACCCGTCCGTGGCCAGCGACCGGATCGCCGCCACGGAGGTCAAGGATCTGCTGCTCCGGCTCTCCCTGAGCTGAGCGGCCCCCGAACGGCGCCGCCCGCCCGTGCTTCGAACCCCCCACCGGGCGGGCGGCGCTCTCCACCTCGCGTCTCGGGCTTACCGCTTCCTCGGCCCACCGCTTCTTCGGCCCACCGCTTTCCGGCTTATCGGGCCCAGGTCTCGCGGCCGGTGGTGACGCTGGTCGCGGTACGCAGCGACTCCTCGATCGCCAGGCCGACCAGATGGTCCTGGCAGCCGTCGGCCAGGGAGTAGGGCTCCGGGGCCTCACCCCGGCACCAGGACGTCATCCCGCACAGGAGTGAGACGACGGCCAGGTCGTCCTCGGAGAAGTGCGCGCCCCGGTAGTCGTTGCGGTAGACCACCCGCCCGTCGAAACTGATGTGGTCCAGTTCGCGGCCCTCCAGGTTCAGGTCGATCCCGGTCTGGCGCCGCGTGAGCGACGACTCCACCGGGGTCCTCGGGTCGGCCAGGCGTACCACGCGGTCGTCCACGATCTCTCCCAGCGAGCCCCGGATGACGACGCGCCGGGCGCGCAGGGGGTTCCACCACTGGTTGTCGGTGAAGTCGTAGAGCCCCATCCCCTCGGCGAACTCCAGCGTGGCGATCGTGGTGGCGGCCTCCTTCGGCGTGGAGTCGCCCGTCCAGCCGTCCCTGGACAGCGGGTCGGCCAGCGGGGCGGTGAACGACCGCGCCGTCACCGTGGTCTCCCCGAAGCCGGCCCCGAGCAGGTGCCGGATCAGGGACACGGCGTGGTACAGGTGCGTCGAGGAGATCTGCACGGAGGTCACCTGCCCGATGACCCCCTCGCGGACGAGCGCCAGCCTCGCTGCGTGACCCGGCATGTGCGAGTACTGCTCGGCGACCTGCACCAGGCCGCTGGACCCGACGGCCGACCACAGATCGCGCAGCCCGTCCAGGTCGGCCGCCGGGGGAGTCTCCGCCAGCACCGGCACGCCGAACCCCACCAGCTCCTTCGTCACCTCGGGGGTGACCGGCCACGGCACCGAGGGAATGACGAACTCGGGACGTTCGGCCGCGAGCATCTCCCCGACGGAACGGAACGCCGGCACGCCCCAGGCGGCCTCGACCTCGGCGCCGCGCTCACGCGACCTGGTCACCACGCCGGACACCGACAACCGCTCCGGCAACTGCCTCGCCAGGCGCACGAAGAACTCCGAACGCCACCCGCTGCCGACCAGGCCGAAACGGCCCGCTGACTGTGAGCTCATCACACTTCCTAAAAAGGGGGGTGTCCACGTCGTGACCTGCCCGGACGAGCCGTCAAGCCCCGCGCGTCACGATGCGGGTGTCGAGCAGGAGACTACTCGGACCGGCCGGCGCGCCCCCGGAGCGGTTCGGCCCGCCGCTTCGGGGAGCGAGGGCGGGAGGTGCCGGCCGGATTTTCCGGGGTGGGGAGTCGTCGTCAGCCCGAGGGATGGCGGTCGCGGCGGGTGCGGAGTTTGTAGCGGTTGCCGCAGCGGTCCATCGAGCACCAGCGTCGCGCCCCCGGGCGGGAGGTGTCGAGGAAGAGCATGGGGCAGCGCTCGCCCTCGCACGTCCTGATCCGGTCGAGGGCCGGTCCGCCGAACACCTCGACGGCGTCGCGGGCCACGGCGGAGAGGAACTGCGTCCCGGTGACGGGGGAGACCCAGGAACGCTCCAGGGCGGGGCCGATGACCGGGACGGGCGGCGGCGCGGCGGCGGCCTCGTTCATCGTGGCGAGGTCGGCCCCGGAGAAGGCGCGCGAGCCCGAGGCGGCGGTCGCGGCGAGCCGCTGGAGGGCGGCGCGCAGGCGAAGCGTGGCGGCGAGCTCGTCGGCGGAGACCTGGACGAGGTCGCCGAGGCCCACCCTGGAGTACGGGATCCAGGCGGCGAGGTCGCCGGGCGTGTGGAGCCGCTCCCACCTCGCGAGCTCTCCCTCGCCTCCGGTGACGAGAAGCTCCAGGCACAACGTGCCGGCGTCGAACCTGAAGCGCTGCCCGTCGAGCGGGGCGAGCTCCATGCTGTTTGCCAGGATCATGGATCGAGTGTAACACTGACACCGGTTAAACCGGTGTCAGCGAGAGGGAGTACGGTGATGAGCCCCGAACGTGAGCAGACCGAGCGTGAGCTGATCGAACTGTCCGAGCGGGCCTGGGAGGCCAACAGGAACGGCGACGCGGAGTTCTACGACCGCTTCCTCACCGAGACGCCGCTGAGCGTGTCGCAGTGGGGGATCGTGGACGACCGGGAGGCGATCCTGAAGGGGTTCGCCGAGAACCGCAACCCTTACACGCGCACGGATCTGAGCGACCACCGCGTGATCGTGCTGGGTGACGGCAGCGCGGCCCACACCGCCACCGTGGAGATCGACGTGCTCGTGAACGGCACGGACAAGCAGACCCTGAAGGTCTTCGCCACCACCGTGCTGACCCGCCGCGACGGCGAGTGGAAGGCCGCCCTGTTCCAGATCAGCCCCGCACCCACCGGCTGAGGCGCGTCCTTTCGGCCTTCCGCATCGGGAACGCCGTCCAGCTCGGCGGCGCGGATCGCCCCGGCCCTCCGGGGCGATCCGCGCCCTCCTGCGCGATCATCGCCCGTGGGTGGGATCACGGGCGATGTTACGGACTGTTGTGATCACGGCCGTCGGGACGAAGGATCTCCCCGCCCGTCGAAGCGCTTCCGTGAAAGATGGACCATCCCGAGATGGAAAATCTAGTAGCGGAATATATTGTGCCCACCGGGTGGCCGACATGGCGGCGACAGGATCCCCGTTGGACCGTTTCTCGGATGATCTCATCGGCGGGGAACCATCCAATATAAACCCCCTTGAATGACGGCGCTGGATAGCGGGGCGTCGGCCGTATAAGACGGGAAACAATGGAACGCTCCCATTCGAACGTGACGGTGCGGCGGCGTTCCGGTGGAGCCGGTGAGCAGGTCGGCCACGGCGGGCGCGCGTCACGGCCACGGCCCGGGGCGCCGCCGGCCGGGACCGGCTACCGGGGCGTATGCCCGGATGGCGGGCGGTGAAGGGCGGTGGGAGGCCGGGTCCGCCACCCGCTCCACCGCTCCCGGCGAAGGCGGGTTCCCGTCCGCCCCGCCGGCGTACCCACTGCCTGGGCCTGAGCCACGGGGCGGATTTGACGGCTCACTTCACGCCGTCGCCGGTGTGATCTAGATCACATCAGTGATCCCTTTCCATGTAAGTAGGATTGGCATGTAATCGGAAGCGGCCATAACAAATCGGGTGTATTTATGGCACACGGGGACGTTTTTCGAGATCCTCGACGCATTCGCGAAAGGTTATGCGAATCCTTCGGTCGTTGGACGGGGAGATGCGGATGTCCGCAGAAAAACAGGAGATCTTAGCCTTTGTCATCCATATCATCGAGGACGTGGTGGGCATCACCCTCGGTGACGATATCGGCGAGAGCACGCCGGTCGGCCCGCAGGGACTCGGGCTGGAGTCGATCAGCATGCTGGAGGTGCTGGTCCAGCTCGAGCGCGAGTACGAGATCACCCTCCCCGACGAGGCCATGGACGAGTTGCTGAGCGGGACGCTCGGCGGCTTCGTCGACGAGGTCGTGAAGTATCGCTCGGCGGTGCACGCCGGCGAGCGGGCCTGACGGCTGGAGTCCGATGTTAACCGTGAGCGACATCAGAAGGATCCTCATCGAGGGCAGGACACTTCCCGGCGTCGAGGACGCCGACGAGCACACCGAGATCGTCATCGACTCGTTCTCGCTGGCCTGGCTCCAGCACAGCCTGCGCACCGAGCACGGGATACAGCTCGACCTCCGGGACGTCAGGGCCGAGGACTTCTCCACGATCACGCGCATCAAGGAGTACGTCAACGCGCTGGTCCGCGGGCACGAGGTGGAAGCGGGGGACGTCCGGTGAGACCCTCACCCGACGACGTCGTCATCACCGGCTTCGGCGTCTTCACCGCCTTCGGCTTCGGGGAGAAGGCCCTGCTCGACGGGGTGTTCTCCGGCCGGCCGGCCTTCCAGCCCGTCCGGCGCTTCGACACCGCCCGCTTCCGGTGCTCCAGCGCGGCCGTCTACGAGGGTGACGGACCGCCGGCGCCGGACGTGGCGCACCGGGCGGACGCCGCCCCCCGGCAACTCGCCGTGCTGACGGCGTGCTCGCACGCCGCGATCGACATGGCGGGGATCGTCCCGTCGTCGATCGGCGGCGCGCTGGTCGGCAGCCAGGGAGACTACACGCCGGTCAGCCGCTACTGGCGCTCGAACGGCGGCGACACCGCGCACGTCACGGACAGCCTGCCCTGCCAGCTGGCCCACGCCCTGGGGGGCGATCTCGGCCTCGGCCCCCTGCGGCTGACCTTCACCAACGCGTGCGTGGCGTCGGCCGACACCATCATCCACGCCAGCCGGCTCATCAGCCGGGGGAAGGCGGACGCGCTCCTGGTCGCCGGCGCCTATCTGGTGGAGGAGGAGCTGTTCGCCAAGTTCGACTCGGCGCGGGCCTTCGCCAAGGACGGCCACGTCCGCCCCTTCTGCAAGGAGAGGACCGGTCTCCTGCTCGGTGACGGCGTGGCGAGCCTGGTCCTGGAGTCCGGGTCCTCGGCTCGGGCGCGGGGCGCCACGGTGCTCGCCCGGGTGGCGGGCTGGGGCATCACGTCCGACGCCTATCACGTCAGCCGGCCCCACCCCGAAGGACGCGGCACGGCACAGGCCATCGAGGCCGCGCTCCGGGTCGGGGGCCTGAGCCCCGACACGGTCGACTACGTCAACGTCCACGGCACCGGCACCCCGTCCAACGACACCTCGGAGACCGCGGCGCTGCACCGGGTGTTCGGGGATCGGGCGCGGCATCTCGCGATCAGCTCGACCAAGAGCACGACGGGCCACGCCCTGGAGGGCGCGGGGGCGGTGGAGACCGTGATCACGATGCTGGCCATGAGCCACGGGCTGGTGCCTCCGACGGCCAACTTCATCACGCCGGACCCGGCGTGTGACATGGACTACGTGACCGAGGGGCCGCGTGAGATGAAGGTGAATCGCGCCGTGACGACCAACTCCGCGTTCGGCGGGGTGAACACCGCGCTCGTCCTGGAGCGCCTGTGACCACGACATGTGCCGTACGAACCGTCGCCGGGGAGGCCCTGGTCGTTCCGGCCGGGGCCACCGTGGGAGGGGTCACCGCCGAGCCGGCCAAGCTGCCCCGGGTGCCGGGGTTCGTGGAGTCGGCCTTCAGTCCCCTGGTCAAGGCCGTCGTCGATCGTTGCCTGTCCGGCGTCACGGGCGGAGAGCCCTTCGGCGACGAGGAGGGGGCCAGAACCGGCCTGGTGCTGGTGTCGGCCATCGGTGACGCGGTCACCACGGACCTGGGCAGCCGGCTCCTGACCTCCGGCCAGGTGCAGAACCCGCTGCTGTTCTACCAGTCGGTGCCGACGACGATCCTCGGTGTGGTCGCCCGCGACCACGGGATCACCGGCCCCACGACCTGCGTGTCGGCCCGTGGCGACCTGCGCGCCCGAGCCCTCGACGTCGTCGACGCGATCCTCGACGACGGGACGTCCCAGATCGTGCTCATCGGCATCGACCTGGCGGCCGCGGAGCGGCCGGTGAGTGCCACCGCCGCGCTGACCGGCGAGGGGCCCGCCACCGCCGCTCCCCGCGTGGACGCCGCGGTCGCGTTCCTGATCCGGGACGCCGGCGGCACACCCGACGACCCGGCCCTACTCGACGACTCCGTCTCGCCCGATCATCCTGTCTCGCCCGGCGACCCCGCCTCGCCCGGCGACTCCCTCTCGCCCGTCGACGGTGAGCACGTACCGGAGTTCGGCGGCCTGGCCGGGCTCGTCCAGCTGTACTCCGCCGTGCGCGCGCGGCGGCACGCCGCCCCCGGCGCGGTCACGGTCGACCTGGGAGACCGGCACCTGCGCCTGCTGGTCCAGGAGTCTCCCCGATGAGCGGGGAAAGGCTGGACGGGCTGCTGGCCCGGTCGGCGCGGCGGCATCCCGACCGCCCGGCGCTGGCGGAGGGAGACCGGGTCTGGACCTACGAGGAGCTCGACCGCGCGGTCGAGGAGCTGGCCCGGCGCCTGGCCGGACGGGGACTGGCTCCCGGCGACCGGCTGGGGATCCTCATCCCCAAGTCGGCCGAGGCGGTTCTCGCCGTCTACGCCGGTCTGCGCGCCGGAGCGGTCGTGGCGCCGCTCGACACCCGCAACCCGGTGACCCGCACCCGGCGCATGCTCCGGCAGGCGGGGATCTCCCAGCTGCTCACCGTCGCCGGGTCGGACAAGCTGGGCCGGACGGTGGCCGGAGCCGACGGCTCGGAGGCGCCCGGCCATGACATCGGCCATGACATCGGACACGGCATCGGCCACCTGCGCACGCGGCGGATCCCGCCCGGTGGCCCCCTTCCCGGGCCGGGCGGCTACGTGCTGTTCACCTCGGGCAGCACCGGCGTTCCCAAGGGCGTCCTGCTCTCGCACGCCAACGTCGCGCACTTCGCCCTCTGGGCCGCTCGGGAGACGAGCCTGCGGGAGACCGACAGGATCGGGTCGCAGGCGGTCCTGACCTTCGACCTCACCACCTTCGACATCTTCTCCTCCGCCGCGGCGGGCGCGTGCACGGTGCTGATGCCCGAACGCCTGCGCGCCTTTCCCGCCGACGTCGTCACCTGGCTCGCCAAGCAGGAGATCACCGTCCTGTACGCCGTGCCCTCGCTGTACGTGGCGATGCTGGAGCGAGGCGGCGCGCGCGAGGCGTTCCCGGCCTCGCTGCGGACGCTGCTGTACGCGGGAGAGCCCTTCCCCCCGGCCGCGCTGGAGGAGTATCTGCGCCTCGCCGACGGGCGGCCGGTCTACAACCTCTACGGGCCGACGGAGACGAACGTGTGCACCTTCCTGCGGGTACCGCCGACGTGGACGGCGGCACAGGAGATCACGGTCGGCTCGGCCATTCCGGGCGACGTCGTCGAAGTCCTGGACGAGGGGGGCGAGCCCACCTCCGGCCAGGGGGAGATCCACGTCGCGGGCGCCACGGTCTTCCTGGGATACCTGGAAGACGGGGTGCTGCGCGACCCGGCGCGACAGGCGCGCTTCCGCGACGGCGTCGTGCGCCGCGCCTACCCGACGGGGGACATGGGAAGGCTCACGCCCGGCGGGGAGCTCGTCCTGCACGGCCGCCGGGACTCCCAGGTCAAGCGGCACGGCTACCGCGTCGACCTCGGAGAGATCGAGAGCGTGCTGCTCGACCTGCCCGGGGTCCGGGCGGCCGCCGTCGTCGCCAAGACCGGCGAGCACGACGGCGAGCTGTGGGCCTACGTCCAGGGCACGACCGGCGAGCCGGAGGCCCTCGCGCACCTGCGCACCCACCTCCCGCTGTACATGGTCCCCGACCGCACGATCACCGTCACCTCCTTCCCGCTCAACGCCCGCGGGAAGATCGACCGACTGGCCCTCGCCGCTGAACGGACAGCGGTGTCGAAGGAGCCGAGATGACACTCCCCGACAACATCGACGACATTCTCCAGGCCGCCCACCAGGTCGGGCGGAAACTCGCCCCGCTGGCCGCCGACATCGACGCCGGGCGCGGAGACATCCGCGAGACCTACCGGATCCTGGCCGACACCGGATTCCTGACGCTGCTGGTGCCCCGGCGCGCGGGTGGAGCGGGGCTGGGCTTCGCGGACTACTGGCGCGTGCTGTCCGTCGTCGGGTTCCACAACGGCGCCGCCGCGCTCGGGCTCAACATGCACAGCGCCGTCATCGGAGCCCTGTGCGAGTCGGCGGACACGCCGCTGCCCCCGATGGCCGAGCGGTTCCGCTCCTGGCTGTTCGACGAGGTGGTGAACGGCGGGAAGATGTTCGCCTCCGCGGCCTCGGAGCCGGTCGGCGGCGCCAAGATGCGCGGCCTGGCGACCCGCTACCACCCGACGCCCGACGGCGAGGGATTCGTCATCACCGGCGAGAAGTCGTTCGTCTCGCTCGCCGGCATCGCCGACTACTACGCCGTGCCCGCCAGGCCGGAGGGGTCCGCCGACCCGGGAAACGTCTCGCACTTCCTGGTGAGCAGGCACGACGGCGGGGTCACGTTCGGAGAGATCCACAATCTGACCGCCATGTACGGCACCAGCACCGCCAACATGACGCTCGACCACGTGACCGTCCCCCGCTCCCGGCTCTTCCTCGGGATCGAGGGCATGTCGCTGCCCAAGCTGATCCGGGAACCCCACTGGACGATCGCCGGTTACACCGGAGCGTACCTGGGCATCGCCGAGGCGCTCTACCAGGCCGTGGCCGACCACGTGGCCGCCTCGCCCGCGCGCGCCGGGTCGGCCGTCCTGCAAAGGAACCTCGGCTGGCTCTCCGCCCGGCTGCTCGCCGCCCGCAGCCTGGTCGAGCGGGCCGGCGAGGCCGTCGATCGCGGGCGCGGCGGCATCGAGGCCAACACGATGGTCCACGCCGCCAAGTACGCCGTCGGCGACCTGGCCCCCGATCTGCATCGCAAGGTCGTCTCGATGTGCGGCTCGGCCGCGGTGAGCCGCTCCAAACCCCTGGAGCGCCTGCTGCGCGAGATGCAGTACGGCGCCGTGATGCCGGCCAAGCCCGAGGAATGCCTCGAATATCTGGGGAAGGCCGCCCTCGGAGTGGACCTCTACGACGAAGGCGCGTTCTCCTGGTGACACCCGTCACCACGACCTCAGGACAGGAACCTGGATGGCAGACGCAACAACGGAGACGCCGGACCCCGGCCACGTGTACTCACAGCGCTTCACGCCGCGCTTCTACGAGATCGACGGCCAGGGCGTCATGTTCAACATGTGGTACCTGGCGTACGTGGACGAGGCGGTGGACGGCTTCTTCGTCCACCGCGGCGTACCGTACTCCGAGTGGGGCGAGCTGGGCGTCGACGTGCACCTCGCGCACGTCGAGATCGACTGGAAGGCGCCCGTGCGGGCCGCGGACCGGCCCGAGGTGCTGGTCGGCACGGCGCGGATCGGCAAGAAGAGCTTCACCCTGGACTTCGCCTTCCGCCGCGACGGCGAGGTGACCGCCCTCGGCTGCGTGGTGTACGTCGCGGTCGCCACCGACGGCTCGGGAACGGTGCCCGTGCCGGACCGGCTGGTCGACGCGCTCGGCCCGGTCTCTCCCCTCCGCGACGGTTCGCCGTGAAGGTACGCATCGGGGTGGGCCACGTCCCGGTCGGCGCGCACGACCCGGCCGCGGGCCTGGCGGAGCTGGCCGACGAGCTGGAGGCCCACCGCGTCGACTCGGTGTGGCTGTCGGACCTGGCCTCGGCGCCGCACACGGTGGACCCGCTGATCGGACTGGCCTACATCGCCGGGCGCACCCGGCGGCTCAAGCTGGGCACCGGCGTGCTGATCCTGCCGGGGCGCGACCCGGCCGTGGTCGCCATGCAGTTGGCCGGCCTCGCCGCCCTCGCGCCGGGAAGAGTGCTGCCGACCTTCGGCATCCGCCCGGCGCAGCCGGCCGACCGCCCCGCCTACGCGGTGCCGCCGGGCCGCCACGCCGAGGTGTTCGAAGAGGCGCTGACCGTCGTCCGGGCGCTGCTGAGCAGGCCGAACGTCACTCACCACGGCGAGTTCTTTCACCTGGACGAGGTCTCGATAGCCCCCCTGCCCGCCAAGCCGCTGGATCTGTGGCTGAGCGGACGCCTGCCGGCCGCCCTGGACCGGGTGGGACGGCTGGCCGACGGCTGGCTGGGCAGCAACATCACCTCCGGCGAGGCCGAAGCCTGCCGCGTGCGGATCGAGCGTGCCGCCGCGGACGCGGGCCGGGAGATCGAGCCGGACCACTACGGCACCTACCTGACGGTCGTCCTCGACGACGCCGACGAGCGCGCCGTCGGCGCCCTGCTGGACGGCATCCGCCGCAGACGCCCCGACGGAGCCGACCCGCGAACCCTGGTGTGCCGGGGGTGGGCGGCGGCCAGGGAGGAGATGCGCCGTTTCGTCGACGCGGGGCTGACCAAGTTCGTCGTGCGTCCCGCCGCTCCCGTGACGTCCCGGCGGGACTTCCTCGATCAGTTCGTGGCCGAGCTGGGCCCGATGGAGACCTGATGAAACGATCCGTTCTGGTGACCGGCGGTAACCGGGGAATCGGCCTGGCCATCGCGCGGGAGCTGGCCGGCGCCGGCGACGCGGTGGCCGTGACGTACCGGACGAGCGACGCCCCCGAGGGGTTGTTCGGGGTGAGGTGCGACGTGACGAGCGCGCAGGAGGTCGACGCCGCCTTCAAGCAGATCGAGGCCGAGCAGGGGCCGCCGGACGTGGTGGTCTCCAACGCCGGGATCACCCGGGACAAGCTCCTGGTGCTGATGAAGGACCGGGACTTCGCCGAGGTGCTCGACACCAACCTCACCGCCGCCATGCTCGTGGCCAGGCGGGCCGCCAGGCCCATGATGCGGGCACGCGCGGGACGGCTCATCTTC
Organism: Streptosporangium sp. G11; assembly: GCF_051192615.1. Lineage (NCBI taxonomy): Bacteria > Bacillati > Actinomycetota > Actinomycetes > Streptosporangiales > Streptosporangiaceae > Streptosporangium > Streptosporangium sp. G11. The sequence continues at coordinate 15,345 of NZ_JBPJUQ010000084.1, read as the reverse complement.
GTCAGCTCCGTGGTCGCCTTCATGGGCCAGGCCGGGCAGGCCAACTACGCCGCCTCCAAGGCGGGACTGGTGGGCCTGGCGAGATCGCTGGCGCGTGAGCTCGGCCCATGGAACATCACCGTCAACGTGGTCGCCCCCGGCCTCGTGGACACCGACATGACCGCGGGCCTTTCCGACAAGGTCAAGGCGGAGACGCTGGCGAGAACGCCGCTGGGCCGCACGGCGGCCCCCGAGGAGGTCGCGAAGGTCGTGCGCTTCCTGGCCGGCCCGGACGCCGCGTTCGTCACCGGCGCGGTGATCCCCGTCGACGGCGGCCTGGCCATGGGGTTCTGAGAAGGGAAGCGTCCAATGGGAATCCTCGACGGCAAACGCATTCTGATCACCGGCGTGCTGGCCGAGACGTCGATCGCCTTCCACGTCGCGAAGGTCGCGCAGCAGGAGGGCGCCCAGGTCGTGCTCACCGCCTACCCCCGGCCCTCGCTGACCGCGCGCATCGCCAGGCGCCTTCCCGCCCCGCCGCCGGTGATCGAGCTCGACGTGACGAGCGCGACGCAGCTCGACACGCTGGCGGACCGGATTCGCGAGCACGCCGACGGGCTGGACGGCGTCGTCCACGCGATCGGGGCCGCCCCCAGGACGGCGCTGGGCGGCAACTTCCTCAACACCTCCTGGGAGGACGTGGCGACGGCGGTGCACACCTCCGCCTACTCCCTGAAGTCCCTGACCACCGCGTGCCTGCCGCTGATGAAGGAGGGGGGCGCGGTGGTGGGCCTGGACTTCGACGCCTCCCGCGCGTGGCCGCTGTACGACTGGATGGGCGTGGCGAAGGCGAGCCTGGAGTCGTGCGCCCGCTATCTGGCCAAATATGTCGGTCCGCAGGGGATCCGGGTCAACCTGGTGGCCGCCGGACCCCTGGAGACCCCGGCCGCCAAGGGGATTCCCGGCTTCCGCGATGTCGCGGACGTGTGGACCGAGCACGCCCCGCTGGGCTGGGACACCGGCGATCCCGTGCCGACGGCCCGCGCGTGCGTCGCGCTGCTGTCGGACTGGTTCCCCGCGACCACCGGGGAGATCCTGCACGTCGATGGCGGGGCTCACGCGATGGGGGCCTCGAACGCCAAGAGTGGGAGGACATGATGGAACTCACCGATGACGTCAGAGGGCGGATCAAGGACATCGTCTGCGAGATTCTCGAGGTCGACCCCGGCAAGCTGACGGAGACGATGGTGTTCTCCGAGGAGTTCGGCACGGACTCGGTGGCGCTGATCGAGATCCTGACGGCCCTCGAGGACAGCCTGGGCGTCACCATCGACCAGGCCGAGGTCGAACGCATGGTGAGCCTGGCGGGCATCCACGCAGCCGTCGCCGAGGCCTGAGCGCCATGCCCGAACGGGTGGTGATAACGGGTCTCGGCGTGGTGTCCGGCATCGGTGTCGGCGTCGCCGAGTTCACGGAGGGGCTGCGGGCCGGGCGGAACGCGGTCGTGCCGATCACGGCCTTCGACACCTCCGGATTCGACCACGCCAACGGATGTGAGGTCACGGCGTTCGATCCCGCCGGCTGGATCACCCGGCTGCCCGCAGAGGCGTTGGGACGGGCGAGCGCTTTCGCCGTCGCCGCCGCCGTCATGGCCGTGGCCGACGCCGGTCTGGACGCCGGTGACCTGCGGGGACGGCGAGGCTGCGTCACCATCGGCACCGCCGACGGCGAGGCCCAGGACCTCGACAGGCTCGCCGCCCAGTCGGTCGACGGCGGCGTCCGGGCCGTGGATCCGGAGCTGGCCGCCCGGGCGGGCACCTACCGGCTGTCGGCGGCCATAGCCTGGGAGCTGGGGCTGCCGGACGTCGAGCCGTTGACGGTGGCCACCGCGTGCTCGGCGGGCAACTACGCCATCGGGGACGGGTTCGACGCGATCAGGATCGGTGACGCCGACTACGCGCTGGTGGGCGGCGCCGACGCGATCTGCCGCCGGTCCTTCGCCTCGTTCTACCGGCTCGGCATCATGGCGCCGGACCGGTGCCGCCCCTTCGACGCCGACCGCCGGGGCATCCTCAGCGCCGAGGGCGCGGGGGTGCTGCTGCTCGAGAGCCTCACCTCGGCCCGGGCGCGCGGCGCGCCCATTTACGCGGAGGTGCTCGGATACGGCCTGAACTGCGACGCGCGACACGCCACCGCCCCCGACCAGGACAGCATCCAGGCCTGCATGGAACTGGCGTTGCGCGATGCCGGGGTGCGGCCGGAGGAGGTGGATCTCGTGGCGGCGCACGGCACCGGGACCAAGGCCAACGACCTCACCGAAGTCCGCGCGATCAGGGAGGTCTACGGCGCCAAGCCTCCCCCCGTCGTCTCCCTGAAGTCGATGCTCGGCCACACCATGGGAGCCTCGGCCGCGCTCAGCGCGATCGCCTGCGCCATCGCGATCACCGAGGGGTTCATCCCTCCGACGGTCAACCACCGCAGGACCGACCCCGAATGCGAGATCGACTGCGTGCCCAACCGGGCGGTCGGCGCCGACCTGCGGATCGTGCAGAACAACGGCTTCGCCTTCAGCGGCAACAACGCCATCGTCCTGCTCGCCAGGTGCGGGGAGACTCCATGATCATCACCGCCTGGTCGGCCATGTCCCCGCACGGTACGGACACCGGTGACGTCGCCGCGGGCATGGTCTCGCGCCGCCCGCTCGCCGACGGCCCCCGGCCCGTGCCGGATTTCGACCCCCGGAGCTTCCTCGGGCGCCAGGGCACGCGCACCATGAACCGTGCCACGGCGCTGGCCGTGGCGAACGCCGCCCGGCTGCGCGCCGCCGACGACGAACCCTCGCGCGTCGGCGTGGTCCTGGGCACCACCAACGGCAGCGCGCAGAGCATCCTGGATCTGAACCGGGACTCCCTGACCGCCGCCAAGCCGTACCACATCCCGCCGTCCACCATCCTCAACGCGGCCATGAACGGCGTCGCGGGCCAGTGCGCGATCTGGCACGGCCTCAAGGGCCCCAACGCCACCCTCGCCGCGGGCAGGCCGACGATCCTGCTCGCCCTCGGCTACTGCAGGCGCCTGCTGATGACCGGACGGGCGGACGCCATCCTGGCGGGCGCCGCCGAGGAGCTGTCCGAGGCCCGGTCCTGGAGTCGCGACCCCGGCACCGGCCAGGTCCCCCTCGCCGAAGGCTGCGCGATGCTCCGGCTGGTGCCCGCGGCCGCCGGGGGCCTGGCCGAGGTCACCGCCGTCACGTCCACGGCCGTGACCGATGGCGACATCGGCGCCGCGGTGACCCGCGCCGCGCACCGGGCGCTGTCGCGCACGCCCGGCGAGCCCCTGTGGGCGGCGCTCGGTTCCGGGATGACGGGGGACGCCGAGTTCAGGGCGCTCACCGCCGTCTGCCGACCCCTGACGCCGCTTCCCCCCATGACCGAGTCCCTCGGGCAGACACACTCGGCCACCGGTTCCTTCCAGATGGCCGCGCTGCTGAGCCACGCCGCCGCCGACCCCGGCTCCGGCGGCCGGCTCGCCCTGCTGACCGCGGTGGAGCCCGCCGGCGTCGTGGCCGCCGCCGTCGTACGCATAACAGGAGGTTCTGGTGACGCTTGACACGTCCTTCGCCCTCACACCGACCGGTTCGGGATTTCAGGGCCTGGCGGGTGAGGAATGGATGTTCGCGGGGCGCGTCTTCGGGGGGTTCCTGGCCGCGTTCGCCGCCAAGGTGGCCATGAACGGCGCCCCGGGGCTCACCCTCGGGGGAATTCACGGCTGCTATCCGCAGGTGGCGGCGCCCGGCCGGCTCGACGGCCGGCTCGAAGTCCTCCGGCAGGGCAAGAGCGCGCAGCTGGTCCGCGTCGACCTGCTCCAGCAGGACGCCCTGGTCTTCACCGGGCACGTGTGGCTGCTGGATCCTCGGCTGACGGCGGCCGGACCCGACGCCGAGGCCCCGGAGCCGGACGCCCCCCGGATCCACTGGCTGGAGGACGAGGTCGCGTTCTTCAAGAACTTCGACATCCTGGCCATCGACTATCCCCTCAGCCCGGGGGCGATGGGCGACGGCGTACCGCGATGCGAGGTCTGGGCACGCGTACGGCCGGAACTCATCGGAGAACAGATCCACGAATCGCTCGTCGACCTGTTGCTCTACGACTGCTTTCTTCTGGAGTGCGTGTTCCGCAGCGAGGGAATCGGCCCCGTCCAGCCCGTGACCCTCGACCTGGAGACGCGGTGGATCCGGCACGCCCCGCCGGGCGCGTGGCGGCGCGTCGTCACCGAGGCCGTCATCTCCGATGGCATCGCGCTGGCCAACGGAACCAGCCACACCGTCGCGGGGAAGAGCCTGTCGATGGCGACCAGCCAGGGCAGGCTCTTCCGGCGGGACTGACATCGGCCAGGGCGGGCTCCTCCGGCGCGACCGGCATCGTGACGGAACCGACGAGAGTCCCCGCGCCCGTCGGCTCCGTCACCGGTGCTCCGCCCGCCAGGCTCCGGCGTGGCCGCGGCCACGACGGGAGCCTCCATCCCGGGGTCCGGTTCCGTCAGGGTTCGGCCGAGGGCGGCCGTGCGGGCCACGCGGGCCGTGTGGACCACGCAGGCTGTGCGGAGCATGCGGGTCGTACGGACTCGCGGGCCGTGCGGGCGACCTTCCCTCGGTCAAGGCGCCACCGTCCTCCGCGGCGCCCTTCCCCGGTTTCCCCGGAAGCCTCCTACCTGGTCCAGGCCGCCTCGCCGTCGACGGTGCGGATGACGAGGTTGCCGTCCTCCTGAAGGTAGAGCGTGCCGCCCGGAGCGCTCTTGCCGCTGCTCCACAGGGCCTTGCCCGAGGTGGAGCGGACGACGAGGTTGCCGTCCTTCTGCAGGTAGGCGAACGCTCCGGGGTTGCCTCCCGTCTTGGTGTGCCACAGCACCCGCTTCGCCTCGTTGAGAAGAACCAGGTTGCCGTCGGCCTGCATGTGCAGGAGGTACTTGCGGTTCAGCGACCGAAGGTAGTCACCCGCCTTGAGCGACTCGTCGGTGGCCAGCCTCCAGGACGTGCTCTTCCAGGACCACAGCGCCTTGCCGGCACTCGACCGGATGACCGCGTCGCCGTCGTCCCGCAGGGTCAGCCTGACGCCCGTGCCACTGGTCTTGCTGGTCCACAGGGCCTTGCCCGAGGCGGAGCGGACGACGAAGTTGCCATCCTTTTGCAGGTAGGCGAACGCCCCCGCGCCCGACGTCCTCGACTCCCACACCGCCTCCTCCTCGTCACGGACGACGAGGTTGCCGTCCTTTTGCATGTAGAGCCTGAACCGCTGGTTCGGGGACTGCAGATAGTCGTCGGCCTCAAGCTTCTCGTCGACCTCGAGAGTGGAGCCGAGCAGGGTGGGGGCCCCGACGACACCGGCCGCCTTCCCCAGCGGTCCGGCCACCGCCTGAGCGGCGTGCGCCGCCGGCAGCACGGCGAGCGCCGCCACCGACGTGACCAGAACGGCCCTGGAGAGGTTGAAAGACATGCGTTACTGCTCCTTCTGAGGTGATGTCGATTCGCCTTCGCCGAGGCACGCCGGAGAGACCGTGCGTGCGCGTGCGTCGTTCGGCAGACGGTGACGTACGTGGGAAGACCGTAGGGCCGCACGTCTACGTGTCACCGACAGGCCGCCGACGTATCGCCCACAGGCCGCTCAGAGGTGGCGCTCGATGATCTCGGGCGTCGGCGGGTGGTCGGCGGCCACGATGGCGTCCCTCTCCTCGGCGCCGATGAGACGGAGCGTGAGGAGGATCTCGGAGGAGTGGCGCCAGCACTGCCTGGCCCGGTCGTCCTCGCCCAGGTCGTGCAGGGCTCGTCCGAGGCCCCACAGGTGTTCGGCCTCCCAGTAGGTGCCCGCGAGACCCTCCTGGTGGTCGAGGGCGAGAGTCTCCTCGAAAAGGACGGCCGACTGCTTCGCCTCGCCCGCCAGCCGGTGACCTTCGGCGAGGTTGCCCAGGGCGGCCGTGGCCGCCAGGGTGTCTCCGCTGTCGCGGAGGAAGGCGATCGAGCGGGTGTGGGCGTCGATCGCCTCCCGGTAGCGGCCGGCGTGCTGGTAGGTGACACCGAGGTTGGAAAGGGCCCCGCCCTGCAAGTAATGATCACCGTGCTCGCGGAACCCGTCGAGCGCCTGGTGGTAGTGACCGATCGCGTTCTCGAAGTCGCCCAGCCGCCGGTAGACGCCGCCGAGCCCCTCGAGCTGGGTGGCGGCGCGGTGGTGGTTGCCCATCTGGCGGTAGACCTCCAGTGACCGCCGCAGATCGCCGATCGCCTCGTGCAGGTGACCCAGCCGCGACCGGGCCCAGCCCCGGTCGCTGTAGGCGAGGGCCAGATGAGCCGGCTCACCGGAGCTCTCGGCCGAGCGGACCGCCGTCGTGAAGAGCTCCAGCTGGTCTCCCCATCGGCCCCGGTCGTACAGCGGGAAGGCGAAGGCGGCGGCCAGCGCGGCGGCCACCTCGTGGTCGGACGCCCTGGTCGCCTGGGCGACGACGGTGAGCACGTTGCACACCTCCGCGTCGGTCCACAGGTAGACGCCTTCCCTGGTCGTCAGTTCCGCGTCCTGGCGGGACGGCACCCGGACGCCTATCTCCGTGCGCCACCTCGCCTTCGGGCGGACCAGACCGGTCGCGGTGCGCGCGGTGGCGACATAGTGGTGCCACACGCGCTCGACGGCCCGCACTCGCTGCTCCCGGCTCTCCTGCTCCCCGGCCCTTTCACGGGCGAACAGGCGCAACAGGTCGTGCATGGCGTACCGGCCGGGGGCGGGGGTCTCCACCAGTTGCATGTCCACGAGTTGGTCGAGGAGCTCCTCGGCCCGCTCGTCCGGGACGGCTGCCAGGGCCGCGGCCACGGGGACGGAGACGTCGGGAAGGTCCAGCACGCCGAGCAGGCGGAAGACGCGGGCGGCGTCGGAGCTTTCCCTGCTCGCCGTCAGGTCGTGGTAGCTGACCATGAAACTCGCCCGGACGGCCTGGTCGTCCACCCTGAGTTCCGACAGGCGGCGGTGTTCGGCGGCGAGCCGGCCCACGAGGGTGGAGATGCGCCAGGTGGGCCGGTTGGTGAGCCGGGCCGCGGCGATGCGTACGGCGAGCGGAAGGTTCCCGCACTGCCGGACGACCTCGGCGGCGGGCCCCGGCTCCTCGGCCACCCGGGCGGAACCGACCAGGAGGGCGAACAGCGACAGGGCCTCCTCGTCCGGCAGCATGCCCAGCCGCTGCTGCGCCACCCCGTCCAGGGAACCGAGCGCCCTGCGGCTGGTGATCAGCACACCGCAACGGGAACCGCCGGGGAGCAGCAGCCGTACCTGCGCCGCGTCACGGGCGTTGTCCAGGACGACGAGCACTCGCCTGCCGCTGGTGAAGGACCGGAAACGCCCCGCGGCCTCCTCCACCTCGGTGGGGACGGCGGAATCGGCCATGCCGAGGGACCGCAGGAACCGCCGGAGCACCTCCTGCGGTTTCAACGGCTCCGCGTTGGGCGTGGCACCGTGCAGGTTGACGTAGAGCAGGCCGTCGGGAAACCGTCCGGCGACACCGTGCGCGGCGTGTACGGCCAGCGCCGACTTGCCCGTTCCGCCCGCGCCGACGATGGCGATCCTTCTCGGCCCCGGCCCGTCCCCTGTCAACGCGTCGCGAAGAACGCGCAGTTCTCCCTGGCGGCCGGCGAATGTGGTCACGTTCACCGGAAGCTCCGCGGGGACCGGGGGGCCCTCGTGGTCGCCGTCCGCCCGCGTCGCCTCGCGCGCGGAAGGGGTGATCGCCGTTCTGGCCGCACCGGGGGAGAAGGCCAGCTCCGGGTCGTCGGAGAGGATGGCCTGGTGCAGGCGGCGCAACTCACCGCCGGGGTCTATGCCCAGCTCGTCGCGGAGCAGCGTGACGACGCTCTGGTACGCCTGCAGCGCCTCGGCCTGTCGCCCGCATCGATGCAGCGCGAGCATCAACTGGGCCCAGAACCGTTCGCGTAACGGGTGGGTGGCCGTGGTCGTCCGGATCTCGGTGACCAGCTCGTCGTGGCGGCCGAGGCGGAGACCCACGTCGAACCAGCGCGCCTGTACCCGCAGGTGCTCCTCGGTCAGCCACGCCACTTCGACCTGGTGCAGGGAGGCCGACGGCACGTTGGCCAGGATGGGGCCCCGGCTCAGCGTGAGAGCCCGCCTGAGCAGGGCGCCCTCCTCCTCGGCATCGCCCGCCTCCGTCGCACGACTCACGAGATCCTGAAATCGCACGACGTCAAGAGTGTCCGGAGTCGCCTTGATGCTGTACCCGTGATCACGGGTCTGGATCGGGGAACGGCCGTCGAGGCCGGCCTGGAGGGTGCCGCGCAGCCGGCCGACATGGGCCTGCACCGCCGCACGCGCGCCGTCCCTCTCCACGGTGCCGTCCCAGATCCGCTCGATCAGCAGGTCGAGCGAGACGGGCCGGTTGGCGTGCAGAAGAAGCGTCGCCAACACGACCCGCTGCTTGACCGCCGAGACCGGGACCACCCGGCCGTCGCGCGTCACCTCCAGCGGCCCCAGAACACCGAACCGTACTTCCTCGTCCATCGTCGCCACCCGTTCCCCCGTCTGGTGCCGGTACGACGTCCTTTGGAAGCGGTCGCCGTGGCGACCGTCCTGCCGCAGACCCCGGACACGTCCCTCGTGGTCCGGGGCCCCCTCGTGCGCGCCGTCGTCACCGACACTCAGCTCTGTTCAAGGACACACCCGCGCGTATCGGCGAATGCCATACCTTCCATCGTCGTAACACCTTAGAAGGGGAGCCGGTGGTAAGAAGATCTTTCGCGAAGACCCGAGGAGTCGTCAGTGTGCCCGGCCGAACACGGCGACCGGATCCTCGCCGCCCGGCGGCGGCACGACCGCTCCCGGGAATGAGACAGGCCACCCGTTCTGTCGGCTCCGACTGATATCGATTGCCTCGCAATGTTTCCGATGATCTATGGAGCCGCGGGATGGCAGCGGTCACCTTTCGGGACGAGACGGCAACCGGGAAACCGCTGACCGAGTTCACCCTGCCTGACCTTCCGGAGAGCATCTCGGCACGCGAGCTCGTGCGGCTGCGCGTCCGGGAGGAGGTCGCCCGGTTCAACGCCGATCCCTCCGCCCGGTTCATTGGCCTGGTCCGTCCCGTGGACGCCGAGGTCGAGCTGAACGGCTACCGGACGGGCGGCACCGGGCGGCGCGTCGACTGGGAGAAGCAGGCGGACATCGCCGAGCGGGCGTTCCTGCGCAACGGGTTCGTGCTGCTGGTCGGGGAGCGGCAGATCGACGACCTGTCCGAGACGGTCGACCTGACCGCCGACCCGGTGGTGTCGTTCATCAAGCTCGTTCCGCTGGTCGGCGGCTGACATGACCGAGGTCGACGACATCAACCAGGCTCGCAGCCACATGATCGAATATGTGGCCGGGGAGACGTACCGCCGCTTCGACGAGCTCTTCGAGCGGGGACTGCCGCCCGGACCGGACACCGACTGGCGGGAGTACGGGCACTGGGCGCAGCTGAAGCTGAACCTGGGACCGGACGGAGGTCACGACCACGACGAGCGCGTCCTGCGGCTGATCCGCTCGGTGGCCGAGCGCGACATCGACTGGACGCCCAAGGACGCGCTGACCCTCGTGGACCAGGCGCACGCGCTGGTCCGCTGGGGCCACACCCGCTACGAGGAGATCTTCCGGCTCCCGCTCGCGTCGACGCGCCGCCTCGGTTTCCAGGAGCGCCGCGAGATCCTCGGATGGCTGAGGGAGCCGCCCCCGCGCCCCCGGTCCCGGATGCCGGCGTGGGACGCACGGGCCGGCCAGGTACGGGAGGCGCTGGCCGGGCGGCTCGACGAGCTACTGACCGAACCGGCCGAGCACGGCCCCGATGGCGCGGTGCGGAACGTCATCTGGGAGGGCGACCCCTTCGCCCGGCTGCTGGCCGAGGAGTACGGCCCGCGCCTGGCTGACCCCGCGGTCCTGCCGCTGCTGCGCCACTGGAACACCGCCAGGTCCACCAGACCGAGCGGGAAGTGGCTCCGGACCGCCGGGGCGCTCCTCACCCCCGACGCGGTCGCCCTGGTCCGGGAGATCCTCACCCGGCTGGCGGCCTACCGGGAGCGGAAGGTCAAGCAGGTCAGCGGCGATCACGAGTGGACGGAGACCGTCTTCCTGCGCGAGCGCACCATCGTGCCGCTGCGCGGCGTGATGTGGACATGCGAGGTGATCGACGAGCGGTGGGTGACCTCGCTCCTCGGCGACGTCGCGCTGCACTGCGGCACCGGAAGCAACGGGATGGGCTCCACCTGCCGCTGCGAGAGGCTCACCAACACCGCCGTCGGCGTCCTGGCCCGCCGCGACGGGATGGCGGCGCTCGTACCGCTGGCCCGCGTCCAGGCCAAGGTCCGCGCCAGATCCGTGCTGAAGAACGTGGCGCTCACCCTGGACGCGGTGGCCGAGCGGGCGGGGCTGACCCGCGAGCAGCTGATGGACCGCACCGTGCCGGACTTCGGGCTCGCCCCGGACGGGGCGCGGGAGGAGAAGATCGGCGACTACCGCGTACGTCTGTGCGCCGACGGCCCCGCGCTGCGGTTCGTCAACGCCGCGGGCAAGACCGTCAAGTCGGCCCCGCAGGCCATCCGCAAGGACCCGGCGCTGGCGGACCTCAGGATCACGCTGAAGGAGCTCAGGCAGGCGTTCGCGGCGGAGCGGCTCCGGCTGGAGGGGGCGCTGATCAGGGAACGCTCGTGGCGCTGGCGGGAGGTGACCGAGTTCTTCCTCGACCATCCGGTCACCGGCCCGTACGCCCGCGCCCTCATCTGGCAGGTCCCGCGGGGCCCGGCCGGGCTGCCGGTCAGGACCGACGCGGGCTGGGAGCTGTCCGGCCCACGGGGAGACACGGTCCGGCCGGACCCCGAGGCCCCGGCCGGACTCTGGCACCCGATCCACGCGACCGCCGAGGAGGTGCGGGCCTGGCGCGACCACCTGCTGGAGCACGGGATCCGCCAGCCGTACAAGCAGGCGTTCCGCGAGGTCTACCTGCTGACCCCGGCCGAGGAGCGCACCCGCACCCACTCGGGCCGCTTCTTCGGGCACGTGCTCCGCTACGGCCAGGCCAAGACGCTGCTGGGCCGGCGCGGCTGGACCGGCCGGTCCATCGGCCACTGGGACTACGGGGGCGGCGGCGACGAGGGCGCGGCGGTCAGGGAGCTGTCCGGCTGGCGGGTCAGCTGGGGCATGCACGTGGTCGGCGACCCGTCGGCCGACGACTGGGGAGCCCCCTCCTTCTGCGCCACCGAGCAGATCACCTTCCACCGGGACGGCCAGGAGGAGCTCTCCGGCCCTGACCGGCCGGGCGGCCGCGTCGTGCCGGAGGGGGTGCCGCTGACGGAGGTGCCGCCGCTGGTGCTGTCGGAGGTGCTCCGCGACGCCGATCTGGCCGTGGGCGTCGCCTCCGTCGGCCTGGACCAGCGGGCGACCGGAGGGCACGAGGACTACTGGCACTCCTACGGATTCGGCGAGCTCACCGAGACCGCCCGGACCCGGCGCGACGCGCTGGCCCGGCTGCTGCCCCGGTTGAGGATCGCCGACCGGGCGGAGCTGACCGACCGGTTCCTGCGCGTACGCGGCGACCTGCGGACCTACAAGATCCACCTGGGGTCGGGCAACATCCTCATGGAGCCCAACGACGCCTACCTGTGCGTCGTCCCCGGGCACGACCGCGACGCCGCGTCCGTCTTCCTGCCCTTCGAGGAGGACGGCGGCATGCTCTCGGTCATCCTCTCCAAGGCGTTCCTGCTCGCCGGCGACACCGCCATCACCGACCCGTCGATCACCCGGCAGCTCATCGCCTGAACACGCCGTGGCGGCCTCCCGCGTGCTCGCCGCACTCCACCCGGGAGGCCGCCACCTCCGGTTCCGGAGCCGGCGGCCTCGCCCGCCGGCCGTCCGAGCCGGGTGTTCCGCCGCCGTACCGAAGACGGACCGTTGAGGTGACGTCCTTTCCCGCCGGACGGAAGCCCGCGTGTGATCACGGCGGGGGAGGGGCGGGCTACTCGCCGGTGACGCCGTCGATCCGCTCGCGCAGCAGGTCGGCGTGGCCGTTGTGCCGGGCGTACTCCTCGATCATGTGGACGAGGATCCAGCGGTGGGAGCAGTCCTTCCCGTGGCGCTGCCGCTTTCCGACGGCGTCCAGCGGCACCTCGGCCGAGAGCTTGCGGGCGTGCTCGACCTCGGCCCGCCAGGTGGCGAAGGCCTCCTCGGAGGAGGCGGTGTCCACGTCGTTGAAGTCGGCGTCGGGGTCGGCGGTCTTGTAAAGGAGGGGGACGTCCTCGTCGTTCAGCACGCGGCGGAACCAGGCACGCTCCACGTGTGCCATGTGGCGGACCAGGCCGAGCAGCGACAGGGTCGACGGCGGTGCGGAGCGCAGGCGGAGCTGCTCCTCCGAGAGCCCCGCGCACTTGACGGCCAGGGTCTCACGATGCCAGTCGAGCCAGTTGTTCAGGACGGCGCGCTCGTCGCCGAGGAAGGGAGGGGGAACACGGTTGTCGATCACGGCTCACCATTCTCCCACCCGCGAAATGCCCTTTGACCATGGCCGATGCTCCGCTGGAGCCATCGCGCCGACTCTGTCTCGCGCTCCTCGAAGCCACCGAACCGCTCTCTGATCCGGCCCGGTCTTCTCGGTGAGTCCGCTCCATGTCGAATACCTGACTCTTGCGCGCCTGCGTTCCAGACGCGGCGGGCCGGGACAATCGTCAGGTGTTCGACCTTGGAGTCTCCGGCTACCGGCCGGAGTGGTTGACCGGCCTACCGATGATCATGGCCGCTCAGAGGGCCTGATACACGCTCAGCCACTGGTTGACACGGTCCTCGGCGAACTCGGCACCACTATCGCTCCCCATGCTCTACTGGCCGGCCTCCGGCAGGGGAGGTGATGCGTAGTAACCCGGGCCGGCGACCAGGATGTTGTCGAAGCAGGTGTAGCGCTCGCGCTCTTCCTCGTCGGCGTCCTGGTCCGGAACCATGGGGCGCCCCAGGCCGATCGACAGTTCCGGGACGGTACAGCTGTAGCCGTCCTCCTCGATCTCGAAGCGCTCCCGCAGGACTTCCACCACCCGCTCGGCGGGCATGGAGAACACGTCCATACCCAGCAAAATCACCTGAGCCCCGGGGCTGGTGTCGACATCACGGAAGATCTCCACGGTCTGGACGACTCCCGTAGAGCCGCAGTGGACGATGGCGTCGATGCCGCCCCCTCCACCGCTGATCCTCCAATCGAGCGGCAGCGCCCCCGGATACGGCGCGTACTCCACGGGCTCACCCCAGGCACGCAACGCCTGCCCGGCTTCCCCGCGAGGGGAGCCGAGCAGAACCGGACCGACCGATCCCAACGGATCGATCTGGATCGCCAACGGCCTCATGTCCAAACCTCCTCAGGTCACACGGCGCATAGAGCAATCCTCCCTCACCGAGGAAGAGGCGATCGCAAGGATGTGCGGCTCCGCCAGCGGTTTTCAAGAGGGCTACGTTCCCAGCGGAGACAGGGCCTCTCACCAGGGCGAGAGCATCTTTCTCCATCTCAACCGCCGAAGGTCATCCCGCGCATATCCCGCAACGGCTATTCATCGACCTCGGCGTGCCTGGCACGCTCTCGCAGCCGGCGTAGGCGACGGTCGTACTGACCGGCATATGACCTCTCGGCTCTGTCGACCAACCGGTTCTGCGGGTCGGAGAAGTTTTCATACAACTCGGTCTCGAACGGATCGTGGTCGTACTCGATCAGCCGGGCCGGCGCTGCACGGTCTTGTTCGATGGAACCTCGTACCCGAACCTGTCCGCGCCACCTCTCCGCACTCACCATGGCTTCATCCACGTCTTGACCTTAACTGCAACACCAGGCGACAGGGCGTCTACCCAAGCCGCGTTAGCAGCTCGGGGCGCCATCGTTCAGGACGGTCTCACCTGCACCAACGCCCGTCAGCGATCCTTCTGGAACGGACCGGCACAGCGGCGAACCGCAACCCTGTACGGGGTCTTCACTCTGTCTTCGGTCGCCGCGTCCTCCGGCACTCGCATGGGCGGATGTCACTCAACCGGCCGGTGTTGCCTTTTCCCGATCTTCCGCACCAACCACACGACGAAGACCACGAGTCCCAGCAGGACCAGCAGCAAGAGCAAGCCGATGAGTGTCATGGATCGGCCGCCCAGCACATTCGCCGGCCATGTTAGATCGAACAGCGCGGATACTCCGAAGATCACACCGAATCCGATCAATCCTAAGACCATCGTGAAGGCGAACCCTTTAACTGCTTCCCGTAGGCGGCCCATCCGGCACCTTTCGTCGTTTAAGCCGATTTTGTCTGGCAGCCGGCAGAGGCGCATGGCAGCCGGTGAGCAGGTTCATGGTCGGAACCGAACGAGAGTAGCGACCCACAGGGTCAGCAGGGTGCCGGTTGCCGGCGAACCACTGAAGGACAGCACGTGCTGTGTGACGGCTCGAACTACCGACATCCTGCCTGCAAAGATGGATATCGATCTTGCCTGGCCCGCGAAGACGCAGCTCACGGCGCTGATCGCGCTCCCCGTGACTTCCCGCTGATCCCCCTGGTCCGCCGCCCCATCGGGCACGCGACGAGCACGCCGCCAGCAAGTAGACGAAGCTTTCATGATCTTCGAGAGCGAAACCGCGGACAGAATACGGAAGGGTTCGGATATGACCGAAAGAGACGACTCCTCCTTCAGAGCAGTGTGTGCATGCGGGTCTCCGCTCGATGAACTTGATCGCCAAGTACGCGTTCAAAGTGAACTTGCTATGCCTGCTGACGAAGCTCGGTCATGGGTGAAGTCCATCTGAGCCGTAAGTCACAGCCGCCGCACGGCGGACTTCTTGTGGTGGCACCGCACCACCAGTTTGGAAGATTTCGGTACACGGCTCCCTGAAGTGCTGCGGTGCAGGTGAGAGACGGTCTTCCCCTGTCCGTGAGTCCCCGTGAGTCCCCGGCCGTACTGGCACACGAGTGGCACGTCACCCACGACTCTTGATCGCTGCCTCAATACGTAGCCCAATTCCGACGGTCGCGAAGATGAGCGCTCCAAGGAGGGCGTTAGTTGTGAGCTCTCCTTCGACGATGAAGCCGAGGATGGGAACTGCTGTACTCAGGGCAAGAGCTGCGTTCCCCCACCCGTCCACTGGTTGGGTGCCGTCAGTTGTCTTCCCCTGACGTGCGGCAGGATCTTCTTGTTCACTCATGCGCTGAGCCTCCCAATGGTGTGTGAGGCCAGCAAAGGGATAGACCATGCGTACCCGCTTCGGACAATCTGACCGTCTGCGGGCAGCAGTTCTGGCTCGGCACCCACCGGGCCGGGCTGACGCTCACGTTGCGGGCCGATA
>NZ_JBPJUQ010000083.1:0-33436 GCF_051192615.1 Streptosporangium sp. G11 | reverse complement strand
GTCTCACAACTGGTCCGCACCAGCGTCTGCGCCGAACCGGGAGACTCCGGCGGCTCGTTCATCTCCATCGACCAGGCCCAGGGTGTCACCTCCGGCGGCTCGGGCGACTGCACCCAGGGGGGCACCACCTACTTCCAGCCGATCGACGAGATCCTCACCACCTACGGCCTGACCCTGGTGACCACCACGGGCGCCACACCGCCGACCACACCACCGACCACGCCGCCGGTTACGCCGCCCGCGAGTGGCTGCACCGGCTACCCCAGCACCTACAACGGCACCCTGACCACCGGCCAGTCCGCCTACCAGCCCAGAAACCTCTACTACCGCTCCGACGTCACGGGGGTCCACTCCGGGTGCCTGGACGGCCCCGACGGCGCCGACTTCGACCTGTACCTGCAGAAGTGGAACGGCCAGGGCTGGCCCACCGTCGCCACCTCCGACGGCACCGGCCCGGACGAGACGATCACCTACACCGGCACGCCCGGCTACTACCGCTACAGGGTGTTCGCCGCAGCCGGCTCCGGCGCCTACACAGCGGCGTCGAGGACGCCCTGACCCGACCCGAAACGGTCTCGGGGATCGAGGAACATCGGCCCCGTGATCCTTGACCAGCGGCCCACTCGCCCTGCCGGGCTCGGCGCCGGCACCTGGTATGACCCGCGCTCGAGACCGGCGCCCGCTCCAGGGCCCCCTGTTCTCGACATGTCTACCGGGTGCCGGCGCCGGTGCGCCCCGAGCGGGGTGCGCCGGCGGGCGATCAGCTCGGATCGGATGTGCGCACGACCGGATGGGTGACGTCGTGCGTGCGCAGGTGGCCGCACATGCCCCACCGAGGTCGCGGTGGGCTCTCCATCAGCGAGGCCCGCAGCAGATGCTCGCCGTCACCGCCTTCCAGCACGTCGAGCAGCTCCGCGGTGTCGCGGGCCTGCCGGGCGACGGTGCTCTCCCAGATCTGGCGCCAGCCCGCCACCGCGGGCCGGACCAGCGCGACCGCGCTGTCGTAGAAGCGCCGCAGCGGAACGGTGTCCCCCGCGCGCAGGGCGCCGGCGATCTGGAGGAACCCCTCCACGGCCAGGTCACGCCGCCGCGTGACCGCCGCCTCGATCTCCGCGTCCGGTACGCCCGTCGGCAGGGTCGCGGCCCGGAGGTAGCGCTCCGGGTCGGCGACGATCTCCGGCGGGAACGTCATGACCGCGTCGCCGGCCTCGGGCAACCCGGCGTTGGACATGACGACGACCACCTCCAGGCCGTCGCCGTTGACGGCCCGATGGATGGTGCCCGGCGTGAACCACACGGTCGAGCCCGCGTTCAGCTCCGTCTCGCGCACGCCGCGCGCGTCGGCGGTCATCAGCGTGCCCCGGCCTCCGACGACCACGTACGCCTCGGTGGAGACGGTGTGCAGGTGCGGTGTGCCGCCCCGCAGGCCGTCGGCGGCGCAGGCACCGGAGTAGACCGACAGCCTGCTGAGTGACGTGCCCCCCGGGAAGGTCATGGCCGCCCCCCGAGAGCGGCTCTGCCCAGCGTGGCCAGCAGCTTGGTGCCCTCCTCGCCCCGATCGCCGTCGGCGACGACGACCGCGTACCGGAAGCGGAGCGTCTCACCGTGCGGCAGCTCCATCTCGGCGCCGAAGAACGGTGCCGGGCACAGGCAGGCGAAGTCCTCGCTGCGGGCGAACCACTGCGGCGGGTGTCGCGGGTTGGCCGTGTCGTCCACCATGACGACCGTCGAGTGGTCGCCGGTCTCGTCGTGCCGGCCGCGGAAGCCGAACCACTCGGCGCGCATGCCGCGCAGCTCGTCGCCGCCCGCTCCGGCGGGTGACTGGATGACGCCTCCGGTGAAGGACCTGGGGCCGCGCCAGAACAGGCCGCCGTACCCGGCGTTCTCGCGCCCCTTGGTGGTCGGGGAGCCGAAGGAGAGCGTCGTGCCCGACACGTTCGTCATGGCCGTGTCGAACACCAGCGTCCAGGTCGCCCCGTCCACGACGGCCGCGGTCAGCGAGCGCCGCTCCTCGATGACGGGGGCACCGGCCTGGGAGGTCCAGTCGAGCGTGTGCGCGATCTCGACCCGGCCGCCGGCGGCCGACAGCGCGGTCATCTCCCGGTGGGTGGCGCTGCCGTTGTTGTCGAGCCGCACGTAGGACCGGCCGTGCACGTACGTCGGCCCGCCCCAGAAGTTGTGCTCGCCGACGTGTGGCAGCGACCAGGCGATGCCCTTGTGCCAGACGTGGTCGTGCGGCCTGAACAGCGACATCGGTGCGCCGCCGAGGGTGCGGATCGGATGGATGTAGGGCTTCGGCGACTCCGGCACGGGGGTGTCCGGCCGGTAGACGTAGGTGAACAGCTCGACGTCCCCGGCGGTGACGGTGACCGACCGGTCGAGCGCGTGGCAGGCCTGGAGGGTCACGTGGCCCTCACCTTCTCCCAGGGAGCGCCGGTCCCGTCCATGCGCAGCGCGAACGGGCTGTCGGGCGTGATCTGTCCGCTGCGTACGCGTTCGCCGGTGAAGGCGGAGGCGTACAGGGCGGCGACGAACTCCATCGTCCGCCTGGCGTCCTGGCTGGTCACCGGGGGTGCCTGATCCTGGTCTCGAGCGTCGAGCACGGCGCCGAACCAGTCATTGTGACCGCTTCGCGTGGTGCCGTGCCCCCGGGCCCACAGGGAGGCCACGCCCTCGTGGCCGGGGGCCGGGGTGACGGTCCAGTCGTCGTCGGTGTAGCCGTACAAATGCTCCACCTCGACGGTGGCGCGCTCGTAGTCGAACCGCAGCGCGCTGGTCTCGCGCGGCGAGACCACCGAGTTCACCACCGTGGCGACCGCGCCGCTCTCGAACGTGACGATCGCCATCGACACGTCCTCGGTGTCGACGGAGCGGGCCCGGCGGGCGGCGACCGCGGTGACCTCCCGCCATGGGCCGAGCACCGACAGCAGCAGGTCGAACTGGTGGATGCCGTGCCCCATCGTCGGCCCGCCGCCCTCCGACTCCCAGGTGCCGCGCCAGGGCACCTCGTAGTAGGCCTCATCGCGGTACCAGCGGGTGTCGCAGGTCGCCAGCAGTGGACGGCCCAGCGCGCCGGCCTCGGTCAGGCGGCGCAGCCGCAGCCCGCCCGCGCCGAAGCGGTGCTGCAGGACGGTCGCCACGTGCGCCGTCGAGCGGCGTTCGGCCGCGGCCAGGGTGTCGAACTCGGCCAGCGAGAGCGTGGCCGGCTTCTCCACCAGCACCGTCACGCCCGCCTCCAGGCACTCCAGCGCCAGCGGCGCGTGCAGCACCGGCGGGGTGCACAGGTGGACCAGGTCCACCTCCTGCTCGCGCAGCAACTCGGTCAGGCCGATGTGGGCCGCCGGGACGTTCCAGGTGTCGGCGAACGCCCTGGCGCGCTCGAGATCGATGTCGGCCACGGCGACGAGCGAGGCCCTGCCGCCGGAGGCTGCGACGGCGCGGGCGTGGGCGGTGGCGATCCCGCCGGTGCCGACGATCGCGGCCCGATAGTTGCGTTCGGACATGGGTCCCCTCGCTGGGTGGTCAGGCGCCGTCGATCCCGGTCTGGACTTCCTTGGTGAACGACGCGGCCGCCTGGCCCGGCGTCGTCCGGTCGAACGGCACCTCTTCGGTATGCCGCCTGATGATGGCCTCCAGGTCGCTCGCGCCGTTCGGGGTCACCCTGGGAGCGGTGCCGACCTTGGCCGTTGTCGTCGTCCCGCCGATTCGGGCCACTGTTCCGGGGTGTGGTCGTCGCCGTGGTACACCTGCCGGCACATGCTTGTCACCCAGGAATTAAAACGTTTCTGTACCAGAGGTGCAAGGTCTGCCGCGCGGAACCGGCGCGGCTCGGCGGTCGGCGACGGACCTTCGCCAGGTCCGGCCGGCCCGCCGCCGGGCACGGCGCTGAAACTTTCAGAGTCCCGGGGTGTCTCATGCGAGCCGGGAGGGCATTTTCGCGGGAGGCTCCCGGTCGCAGGGGAGACGCAGGTTACGCACGGGCTGGTCGCCGGTCGGCGATGACGGGGAAAGCCGCCCGGGACGCCGGGGCCGCACGTCAGGGCCTCCGGGAATCTCGCGCGCCCCTTGACGGCCACGATGCCGGTGCCAACACTTGGCACACATCTGCCTCGTGTCTGTGAAGTGCCAGACATCTGGCGGAAATGTTAGCGCTAACAGCCCTTGCGCGTTCGTGGACCTATCGTCCGTAACGAGAGGCACCCCCCCTGTGAACAGACTCGCAAGCCCTCCCCCGCGACGCGTGCGCCGTCGTGCCGGCGCCGCTCTCGCGGCAGCCGTCGTGCTGCTGCTCGCATTGTGCCAGTCGCTGGTGGCCGCCGCCCCCGCCGCCGCCGCGACGATCGACACCGCCGCCTGGTACCTCCTGGTGAACCGGCACAGCGGCAAGGTCGTCGACGTCCTCGATCTCGCCACCAACGACGGCGCCCCCATCGTCCAGTGGTCCCGCAACGACGGCGCCTGGCAGCAGTGGCAGTTCGTCGACTCCGGCGACGGCTACTACCGGCTGCGCTCCCGCCACAGCGGCAAGGTCCTCGACATCGCCTCCGGCTCCACCGCCGACGGCGCCAACGTCGTGCAGTGGAGTGACACCAACGCCGGCAACCAGCAGTTCCGCGTCGTCGACAGCGACACCGACCACATCCGCCTGATCAACCGCAACAGCGGCAAGGCCCTCGAAACCTGGGAATGGTCCACCGCCGACGGCGGCCGTCTCTCCCAGTACACCGACCTCAACGGCGCCAACCAGCAGTGGCGACTCGTGAAGATCGGCTCCACCGATCCGATCCCCGGCGACGCCAAGCAGATGGAGGATCTGGATCGCGGCCTGATCAGCGTGCGCTCCGGCAGCGGCAACCTGGTGTCCTGGCGCCTGCTGGGCACCGAGTCCCGCGACACCACGTTCAACGTCTACCGGGGCGGCACCCGGATCGCCAACGTCACGAACTCCACCAACCACCTGGACTCGGGCGCCGCGGCCGACGCCTCGTACACGGTGCGCGCCGTGGTCGGCGGCAGCGAGCAGGCCGACTCGGGAACCTCGCTGCGCTTCGGCAACGGCTACCTGGACGTGCCGATCAGCCCGCCCAGCGGCAGTCACACCGCCAGCGACGCGAGCACGGGCGACCTGGACGGCGACGGCAGGCTGGATCTGGTGCTCAAATGGGAGCCCAACGACTCCAAGGACAACTCCCAGTCCGGGACCACCGGCCTGGTCTACATCGACGGGATCAAACTCGACGGCACCCGGCTGTGGCGGATCAACCTGGGCCGCAACATCCGCGCCGGCGCCCACTACACCCAGTTCCAGGTGTACGACTACGACGGCGACGGACGGGCCGAGGTGGCGATGAAGACCGCCGACGGCACGGTCGACGGCCGCGGCACCACCATCGGCAACGCGAGCGCCAACCACGTCAACTCCTCCGGCTACATCCTGACCGGGCCGGAGTACCTGACGATGTTCAACGGCCAGACCGGCGCCGCGATGTCGACCGTCAACTACGAGCCGCCGCGCGGCACCGTCTCCTCCTGGGGTGACAGCTACGGCAACCGGGTGGACCGGTTCCTGGCGGGCACCGCCTACCTGGACGGCCAGCGGCCGAGCCTGATCATGGCCCGCGGCTACTACACCCGGGCGGTCATCGTCGCCTGGGACTTCCGCAACGGCTCGCTGACCCGCCGCTGGACGTTCGACTCCAACTCCTCGGGCAACAGCGGCTACGCCGGGCAGGGCAACCACCAACTGTCCATCGCCGACGTGGACGCCGACGGCAGGCAGGAGATCATCTACGGCGCGGCCACGATCGACGACAACGGCGCCGGCATGTACCGCACCGGGTTCGGGCACGGCGACGCGTTGCACGTGGGCGACCTGATCCCCGGCCGGTCGGGCCTGGAGGTGTTCACCATCCACGAGGCGAGCAACCAGCCCGCGGCCGACGTGCACGACGCCCGTACCGGGCAGGTCATCTGGCAGCGTCCGGGCAACAACGGCGCGGAGGGACCCGGCCGCGGCGTGGCCGCCGACGTCTACGCCGGCAGCCCGGGAGCGGAGTTCTGGGGCGCGGGAACCAACATGGGCAATCTGTACAACGCCTCCGGGGCCTCGGTCGGCCGCACCCCCTCCTCGGCCAACTTCCTGGCCTGGTGGGACGGTGACCCGGTCCGCGAGCTGGTGGACGGCACCCGCGTCGACAAGTACGGCACCGGCGGGGAGACCCGGCTGCTGACCGCCTCCGGGGTGCACTCCAACAACGGCACCAAGTCCACCCCGTCCCTGTCGGGCGACCTGCTCGGCGACTGGCGCGAGGAGGTCGTCTGGCCCACCTCCGGCAACACCGCGCTGCGGATCTACAGCACGCCGACCGCGACCACCACCAAGATCCACACGCTGCTGCACGACCCGCAGTACCGGGTGGCCCTGGCCTGGCAGAACACCGCCTACAACCAGCCGCCGCACCCGGGTTTCTTCATCGGCGACGGCATGGCCACCCCGCCGCAGCCGAAGGTCTACCTGCCCTGACCCCTCGGCCCTCCGAGCAGGGCCTCCATGTCCCGGTCCCCGGCGCCACCTGGCCCGGGGACCGGAACATGGACCGGAAAGCCGCGCCCCGGCCGGTCAGCCGCCGAAGATCACGACGTCACGCGGAAGGTGGCGTCGCCGCGGCCCTGCGCGTCACTGATCGGGTCGAGCCGGAGCAGATAGTTGGAGTGCCGGATGTACCGGTCGGGATAGTTGTACGACTGGAAGGACGTCCACGACGTGCTGGCGAGCCCGGCGACCTGGCGGAACGTGGCGTCCGCCGCGAAGGTGGCGGTGCCGTCGTCGGGCGCCAGCACGAAGTCGAACCCGTAGTGCCGCAGGTAGTACCCGGGGTAGTTCACCGACGCGAAGGACACGTAGCCGCTGCCGTTCGCCAGGCCGGGCACCAGCCGGAACTGCGCGTCCTGGGCGGGGCTGACGTTCGCGTCGATGCGCACGTCGAGGTTCGAGTGCCGCACGTACCGGGTCTGGTGGGTGTACGACTGGATGCGGTTGATCGGCACGGTGGCGCCCCAGCGGCCGAGCACGCGGTTCTCCTCCGCGGCGGTCAGGTTGAGGATGGAGCCGTGGCGCTTGCGGTTGGTGCCCATGCTGTAGTCGGAGCGCGTCTGGAAGTTCCGCGTGCTGCCCAGGTTGGTGGAGGTGATGGGCATGTAGCCGCGGCCGGTGGCGAACTGGTCCAGCCACAGGGCCCATTCGTTGCGGCCGTTGAACTGCGCCCACATCGGACCCTCCACGACGTTGCCGCCACCGGTGCCGTTGGAGATCCCCATGTGCGACAGGTTCCCGAGGGTCGTCCAGGATCCCAGGATCGAGTTGCTGGCCTCGATCGTGATGTGGCCGTCGGCCGAGGCCCGGTAGTACCGGTAGCCACCGACACCGCCGGGCACGTCGACGATCTGCGTGTCGATGAGGCCCTGGCTGCCGCCGCGCTCGATGTACAGCTGCGGTGCGGTGAAGCTGCGGAAGTCGCCGGTGCGCACGTACCAGATGCGGTGCTTGGTCACGCCGTTGCGGAGCGAGTTCGTCGCCCAGTACAGGACGTAGTCACCGGTCTCGGGGTTGTACACGGCCTCGGGCGCCCAGGCGTTGCCGGCGCCGGGGATGCCGCCCGCGACGTTGATCAGCCGCGGGGCCGACCAGTTCACCAGGTCGCTCGACTCCCAGACGACGAGCGAGGTGCTGCCCCGGTTCGCGGCGTCGCTCCACGACGTGCCGCTGGCGATGCGCAGGTCCGTCGCGACGATCCAGTACCGGTCACCGGCGGGAGACCGGACGAGGGCGGGATCGCGGACCCCTTGCGTGCCGATCGTGGAGCGCAGGACCAGCCCGCCGTTGTTCAGGTCGGTCCAGCGCAGCCCGTCGTCGCTGTGGGCGAGGTAGATCTGCTCGCCGTTCGCCGACTCCCCCGTGAAGTGCGCCATCAGGTAGCCGGTGAAGGGTTCGAGGGCGACCGCCTCCTTCGGGACGGCCATCGACCACGTCGTGAGCATCAGGCAGGCGGCGAGCACCGCGCCCGCCCGGGACAGGAATCTCGACATTCGTGTCTCCTTAGAGAGTGGGCACGATGGGGCGGATGGTGCCGTCCGCGGCGAACTCCATCCGGTCGACGGCGGTCTCCCGGTTGGTGCCGTTGCCGGCCGGCACGGCGAACCGGTGGTAGGCGACGTACCAGGTGTCGCTGCCGGGCGCCCGGACCACGGAGTGGTGGCCGGTGCCCTTGATGCCGGCTTCCAGCCGTTTCTGCAGCACCACGCCGCGTTTGGTCCACGGCCCGAGGGGGGTGGAGCCGGTGGCGTACGCGACCCGGTAGTCCTCGCTGCGGGTGTCGTTCTCCGACCACATGAAGTAGTAGACGCCGTCGCGCTTGAACACGAACGGCGCCTCGTTGTAGCCGGACGGCGTGACGACGCGCACCCGTGCCGGGTCGAACGAGACCATGTCGGCGTTCAGCGGCACGGCCCGGGCGACGCCCTGGCCCCAGTACAGGTAGGACTGCCCGTCGTCGTCGGTGAAGACCGTCGGGTCGATCGCCTGGCCTCCGGAGAACTGGTCGCCGCGTACCAGCGCCCGGCCCAGCGCGTCCCGGAACGGTCCGGTGGGCGCGTCGGCCACCGCCACGCCCAGGTGCTTGGTGGTGTCGCCGGTGGCCTGCCCGCCGCTGAAGTAGAGGTAGTACCGGCCGTTTCGCGCCGCGACCGCCGGCGCCCAGGCCGAGTTGTCGGCCCACGACACGTCCGGCCCGTGGTCGAGGATCACGCCGTGGTCGGTCCAGTTGACCAGGTCGGTGGAGGAGAACGCCTTGTAGTAGGTGCCGCTCCAGCCCGCGTACCCGTCGGTGGTCGGGTACAGGTAGTAGCGGCCGCCGAAGGCGGTGATGTGCGGGTCGGCGAACAGCCCGGGGATGACCGGCCCCCTGTTCGTCCTGGGCGCCCACGGCGCGGTGATCCTGAACGAGCTGTCGGCCCGGAAGAGCGCGGTGTCCTGGTAGGTGTCCAGCCACAGCGCGAAGTCGCGGTGCCGGATCCGCCGGCCGGGGTAGTTGTACGAGGCGAGGGAGACCGAGCCGGCGACGGAGCCGTCCACCGCGCAGAACGTGGCGTCCGCCCGGAAGGTCGTGTCGCCGGTGTTCGCGTCGCCCCGCAGCCCCCAGTCCCGGTGCCTCAGGAACAGGCCGTCCCTGGTCTGGAACGAGAAGCATGCCGGCGAGGCCAGGCCGTTCACGATCGTGAAGGTGGCGTCCAGCCTGGTCTGGGCCGCGCTACCAGACGTCACCGGATCGAGCCGGCCCAGGGAGTTCAGGTGCCGCACGTAGCGACCCGGATGGCTGACCGATTCCAGCGAGCGGGCGCCGGTCGGAAGCGCCGCCGCGTGCGCCGGGCCGGCCACCGCCACCAGGCAGGCGCTCAGGAGCACGAGTGCGGCCGTGCCGGCCCGCAGGGTCGCCGTTCTCCGTCGCCGACGTCGTGAACGAAACGTCATGAAAACCTCTTCGGGGTGGATGATGTCCGCGTGATCGCGTAGGCACCCTCACGGGGAGCGGTGCCTCCTCGCCGGTGGTGGCGCCACGCCTGACGCCGATGGGAGTTGGACGGGTACGGGGGCTCGCGTGCCGCGTGTGCCGGCCGGGGCGGGCAGGCTCCCCGCGGCGGGGCGCGGGCCGGCGGTGTCGCCCGCGGCCGCGTCCAGGGGACGCGGGCGCGTCGCGCTTCGATCCACCTACCGGACCATTGGTGTTAGCGCTAACATTTTGGATCGCAGCAATTTATCCGTTACAGCGTTAGTAGTCGCCGGCGCACTGAAATGCACGGCATGTAACCGCGGCCAGGTAGAAGTTACATCGGCGTCACATTAGTGTGATCGCTAACATCTCGCCGGTCAATACCCTGTGGCGCCCGGTCCGGCGGGCGGCCATCGCCGGCCGGACCGGCGGGCGACGCCGTCCGGCTCGAAATGGCACGTCATCGGCACAATGCCACCCATCGACGGCGCGACGGCCCGATCGGTCTCTTGACCCGGGTATTGACATCCTTGCTGTGAGCGTTAACACTCTGCGAAACGCGCCAGAAACATGGACGCACCCCGATCTTCACCGCCCCACCGGCGATTCGGGGATCCGGTCATCAGCCCAAGCTTACCTAGGTCTCATGACGGAAAAAATGTTAGCGCTAACAGCATCCCACCTCATTGGCGACCCGATTTGATCATGGATTCCTCCGGGCGGCTCCCGGAAGGACCCGATGTGAGGAGACAGTTCATGGTCCCACGTCATGTCTCTCGCAGGACGCTGCTCAAGGCCGGGCTGACCGTGCCGGTGGGAGCGCTCGCCGCGCCCACGCTCGGCGCGACCGGGACGGCACACGCGGCGCTCCTCTCGGCGGCGACGTACTCGGCGTATGCGATGGGCTACTTCAAGGAGTCGCCGAACCAGTCCGGCGACAGCTACGCGCTGCAACTGGCGGTGAGCTCCGACGGCCTCAACTGGATGCCGCTGAACCAGAACAACCCGGTCGCCACGCCGACCGCCGGCATGCAGGGCCTGCGCGACCCGTACATCCTGCGCAAGCAGGACGGCACGTTCGTGGTCCTGGCCACCGACCTGAAGGGGCGCGTGTTCAACCTCGACAACCAGTACATCCACGTGTGGGATTCGGCGAACCTGACCGGCTTCACCAACTACCGCCGGGTGCGCCTGCACACCATGAACACCCACTCCTGGGCCCCGGAGGCGTTCTGGGTCCCGTCCCGCAACCGGTACGCGGTCATCTACTCGGCGAACAACGGCACCCGCGACGTGTTCATGGTCAACTACACGAGCGACTTCGTCACCATGGGCACACCCCAGGTGTTCTTCGACCCGGGCTTCAACGTGCTCGACGGCGACGTCCTCGCCGACGGCGCCGGCTTCTACCTCGCGTACAAGAACCTCGGCGACAACAACCTCTACGTGGCCCGGTCGAGCACCGGAGAGCCGAACAGCTTCACCACCCTGACCGGCGGCCTCCGGCAGGGCAACGCGATCGAGGCACCGATCCTGGTCAAGTCGAACACCGGCAACGCGTTCTGGCTGTGGGGCGACTCGTTCTCACCGGCCAACGCGGTCTTCTACGCCTGGCAGTCGTCCAACGTCAACGGCGACGCCTGGTCGCCGATCGGCCAGCGGACCTACACCGCGCCGATCAACGCCAAGCACGCCACCATCACCCCGATCACCGCGGCCGAGCAGGCCGCGCTGGTCAACCGCTGGGGAGCACCGCAGTGGAACCGGCTCAAGTCGTACAACCTCCCGGACCGGTACGTGCGGCACGCGAACAACATCGTGCGGATCGACCCCTTCCCGATGGATCCGACGGCCGACCAGCAGTGGCGGCTGGTACCCGGCCTGGCCGACCCGGCCGGGGTGTCGTTCGAGTCGGTGAACTTCCCCGGCCGCTATCTGCGGCATTCGAACTACGCCCTCAGGCTCGATCCGAACGCTGGCACGCCGGCGTTCCGGGCCGACGCCACGTTCCACCGGACCGCCGGCCTGGCCGACGGCGCGTGGGCGTCGTTCCGGTCGTACAACTTCCCTGACCGCTACGTCCGGCACTCCGGTTACGAGCTCCGCATCGACCCGCTCGGCACCGGCTCCGCCCTGGCCGCCAGGCAGGACGCCACCTTCCAGGTCACGTACTAGCACGTACTCAGCGCCGCTTCCTGGAGCAAAAGGTCCACTCCCGTCTTCCAGCGCAGCGACGCGGGCGGCGTCTTCGGCCCCGGGCACAACGGGTTCTTCAGGTCCCCGGACGGCACCGAGGACTGGATCGTCTACCACGCGAACACGTCCTCCACGCAGGGCTGCGGCGGCACCCGCACCACCCGCGTCCAGAAGTTCACCTGGAACTCCGACGGGACGCCGAACTTCGGAGTCCCGGTACCGGCCGGTGCGGTGCTGACCGTGCCCTCCGGCGAACCGGTCGTGACGTACCACCGGATCACGAACCGCAACAGCGGCAAATGCCTGAACGTCACGGGTGGCTTGACGGCCGACGGCGCGCTCCTGGAGCAACGCGCCTGCGGCACCGGGGCGAGCTTCCAGTGGTCCCGGCAGTGACGTGCCCCCGGCACGTCACCGGGACCGCCGGCGGACGCTCGCGGCCGCGTCAGCCCGGCGCGGCCCCGGTGCTCTCCCTCACGATGAGCTCGGGCTCCACCAGCCGCCGGACCTGGCTCGGCCTGCCCGCCATCTGGTCGAGCAGCGAGTGGAAGGCGTGGCTGCCGACCTCCTCGAAATCCTGCCGGACCGTCGTCAGCGGGGGCCAGAAGTAGGCGGCCTCCGGCACATCGTCGAAGCCCACCACGCTGACGTCCTCGGGAACCCGCCGCCCGGCCTCGCGCAGCGCCCTCAGCACGCCCAGGGCCATCTGGTCGTTGCCCACGAAGATGGCCGTGACCTCGGGATCCCGCGCCAGACGATGGCCGAGCTGGTAACCGGAGCGCGAGCTCCAGTCGCCGCGCAGCACCTCGGGAACCCGATGCCGCCCGGCCTCCAGCACCTCGCGCCAGCCCTCGACCCGCCCGTTGGCGTCGATCCAGTCGGCCGGGCCCGCCAGGTGCCACACCGTCTCGTGGCCGAGGCTGAGCAGGTGCCTGGTCGCCCTCGCGGCTCCCGACCGCTGATCGACCATGACAACGGGGACGGAGAGGCCGACCCCGGCGTCGACCGCGACCACGGGGATCTTCGACGACAGGTGGCGCAGGCCGTCGGCCGCCGACTCGTGCGGCGCGACGATGATGACGCCGTCCACCGACTGGGATTGCAGCTGGCGGAGGCTTTCCTCGATCGAGCGGCGGTTGAGCATGCTCAGGCTGGCGATGCTCACGGAGTAGTCGTTGAGCCTGGCGGCGCGTTCGATGCTGTAGAGGGTCGAGGCCGGACCGTACAGGGTGGTGTCGATGCTGACCACGCCCAGCACTCCGGACCGGCCTGTGGCGAGCTGGCGGGCGGCGGCGTTGGGCCGGTAGTCCAGCTCCCGCACCGCGGCCAGCACGCGCGCCCGGGTCTCGGCGTGCACCCTCTCGGGCGCGTTCAGCGCCCGGGACACGGTCATCGCCGACACTCCGGCGAGCGCGGCGACGTCTTCCAGCACCGCGGGTCTGGAACGCGGCCGGCCATTGTTCGATTTCGCCTTCAAAGCAGCTCACCCCCCATGCGATAACGCTAACAGGACTTTCGGGCATGCCCCGCTTCGGCGGACGCCGTCCGGGCCGGGGCGGGGCACGCCGAAGATCGTCGCGCCCGGAACTGAGGGGGCGGGACGGTGCTCAGTAGCCGACGTACCCCGACCCGCTCTTGCTGCCCCGCACTCCGGGCACGTTGGACACCGACCCGTACCGCTCGATCGCGTACCGCACCCCGGCGATGATGTTGTCCACCGGGTTGTAGATGTCGCCGTGCCCGGGGAGCGCCCATCTGGAGAACGTCGGGTCGATCGTCTGCATGAGGCCCTTGGAGGGATGCCCGGCCGCCGCGTTGGAGTCCCAGAGGTTGATGGCGTGCGGGTCGCCGCCCGACTCGTGCCGGATGATCAGCCAGATGTCGTTGACGTTCATCTTGTCGGCGGGATAGCCCTGGGCCCTGAGGATCTCGCTCGCCTGCCGGATCCAGTCGGCGACCTCGCCCTCGGGCGCCGGTCCGCCGCCCGGCGGCGGGGCGCCGGTGGGCCCGTAGCCGCCGAACCCGCCCCCCGCGCCACCGGGTGACGAGCCGTCGCCCCCGGTGTACGGCGACGGGTTGACCTGGTTCGCCGGCACCGGCACCCACGAGGTGGTGCGCCCGGGGCCGGGCACGAACCTTTCGTCGCCCGCGGCCGGTATGCCGGCGAAGCCCGGGGTGGCCTCGCCGAGATACTTGCCGAGGTCGCCGGTGGCCGTGGCCAGCGCGGTCTCCGCCGCGTCGACGTGCCCTTGGGCGCGGGACACCGCCGCCTCGACCTGCCGGCCGATGTCCGGCCCGAGCTGCTCCTCGGTGGCGCGCGGGTTGAGGCGCCGGTACTCCGCGACCCAGGCCAGCAGGTCATCGCAGACCAGGCCGATGTTCGCCTTCGCCGTCTCGACCGCGCCCGCGGCCGTGTCCAGCGAGACGGCGCAGTTGGCGAACGCGTCGTGCAGCGCGTCGCCCGCGCGGCCGTACCGCCGCATGTACGTCACGAAGGCGTCGGCCGAGGCGCCGCTCCAGGCCGCGTCCACGCCGGTGACGGCCGAACCGAGGGCGTTGAGCGGCTCGACCACCCCGGAGGCGGCCTCGCGCCAGCGGGCCCCGATCGCCCGGATCGCGGCCGGGTCCCCCTTGGCCCTGCCGGCGAGGGACACCAGCCCCTGGCCGCCGGGCAGCGCCGCCACGGCGTCCATGTCGGTCATCGCCGCGCGAGCCCCGTACGGGTGCTCACGTGAAGCGCCGGTAGGTGATGGGCGGCGTGCCGGCCACCGACTGGATCTTGACGTGGTCACCCGGCTGCGGGGCCGCGATCATCTTGCCGTCGCCCATGTAGACGCCGCAGTGGCTGGCCGGATTACCGAAGAAGACGATGTCGCCCGGCTGCGGCGGGCCGGTGATCGGCTTGCCGCTCGCCTGGTACCCGGCGGCGGTGTTGTCCCCGATCTTGATTCCCGCCTCGTTCATCGAGACGTGCACCAGGCCGCTGCAGTCGAACGCGTTGGGCCCGTCTGCTCCCCAGACGTAGGGCTTGCCGATGTGGCTCCTCGCGGCGGCCACGATGTCGGCTCCGGTGCCGCTGCCGGTGACCGTGTACGGGATCGCCCGGCCTCCCCCACCGCCGCCACCGCCACCGCCGGTGTGGCTCCCGGACGACGATCCGCCGCCGGCGCCGTAACCCTGCCCGTTGCCACCAACGCCGCCGCCGTTGCCGCCGCCCTGCGAGCCGGTTTCCGTACTGGCGAGCGTGGTGGTGCGGAGCTCCTCCTCCGACACCGGCACCCACGGGGTGGTGCGCCCGGGGCCGGGGACGAAGCTCTGGTCGCCCGCGGCCGGGATCGCGGAGAACACCGTGGCGTCGCCGAGATGCTTGTCGATCTCGCCCCGCGCGGTGGACAGCGCGGTCTCGGCCGAGTCGACGTATCCCTGCACGAGGGACACCGCCGCCTCGACCTGCCGGCCGATGTCCGGCCTGAACTGCTCCTCGGTGGCGTGCGGGTTGAGGCGCCGGTACTCCGCGACCCAGGCCAGCAGGTCACCGCAGACGCGCTCGGCGTTCGACTCCGCCGTCTCGACGGCGCCGGCGGCGGTGTCCAGGGAACTCGCGCAGTCGCCCAGCGCGTCTCGCAGGGAACCGCCCGCACTGTTGTACCGCCGCATGTACGCCACGAAGGCGTCGGCGGAGGCGCCCTTCCAGGCGGTGTCCACCTGGGTGACCGCCTTGTTCAGAAGCGTGAACGGCTCCGCGGACGAGCTGACCGCCCTGCGCCACCGGGTGGCGATCGCCCGGATCGCGGCGGGGTCCCCGTCCGTCTTCCTCGCCAGCGCGGCCAGGGCCTGTCCCCCGGGCAGCGCCGCCACGGCGTCCAGGTCGGTCATATGGCCGGGAGGTGGTTCGTGGTGTCCCGTCCGGCCGCGGTCACGTTGTCCTCGATGGTGTCGAGGGCACGCTCGACGCCGTCAAGACGGCTCTTCACCGTGCCCAGCTCCTTGTCCGCGTGCCCCTCGACCCGGCCGATCGCGTCGGCCAGCTCCTGGGCTCCGGTCAGGGTCCCGAAGAGTGACGGGCTCGCGCCGCCCTTGGCCGGGAAGTCGTCACCGACGGCGGCGAGCCTTCCCCCCTGGGTGTTCACCGCGACGCGCAGCTTGGCCAGCGCCTCGCGACTCAGATCAAGTTTTCCCACCGGAGCCGGCTCCCTCCGCCGTCGCCGAGAAACCATCCGCTCGGACGCCGATCTGGCTCGTTGGCCGGTTGCCTGCCCACCGTCCGGCCATATCTACCAAGAAGCGATCTTATCTACCCAACAGCGATCATCGCAGTACAAAAGAGCAGCCGAACGGCGTGTCCTCGTCACGCTCACCCGGCGGGAGCCTCGACCGCGGCCCCGTCGCCGGAGTGCGGATCCGCGGCGCGGCCGGGGCGTGGGTGACGCGGGGACGACGGCGTGAACGACGCGGGGACGGCAGGATGCTCGGCCCGGTGGTTGAACCCCGCGGGGGAGGCAGCCGTATGCCCGAGAGAGAACCGAAAGGGTAACCATGAACATGCGCCCCCTCATCGTCCACGTCCTGTCCGTCACCACCACGCTGATCGCCACCTCGCTCAGCCCCGCCTCCGCGCAGGCGGCCACCCCCGTCTCCGCGCAGACCGCCACCCCCGTCTACCTGGCCGCGTCGCTCAAGGGCGCGAACGAGGTGCCCGCCCAGGGGACGACGAAGACAGGTGACCTGGACGGCAACGCGATCGCCGTGTTCCGCATCCATGGCAACCGGGTCGACTACGCCGTCCGGTGGCACAAGGTGGCCGCGCCCAGCGGGTTCCACATCCATCGGGGCCGGCCGGGCGAGAACGGCGACGTCAAGATCCCGTTCTTCGGCGAGGCACTGCCCGACACGCTCCACGCCGTCAAGGGCACGGTCCTGGTCAACGACCACGACCTGCTCGGCCGCATCGTCAACAATCCCGGCAACTGGTACGCCAACCTGCACAACGCCGAGTTCGGCGGCGGTGCCGTACGGGCTCAGCTGTACCGGGTCCGCGCGGTGGCGCTGGATTCGGTGCTGGCGCACGGGTTCGGCACCACGCTCACCACGCAGGCCGACGGGCGGCAGGAGGTGCCGGCGCCCGGCGCGCGGGTCGGCGACCACAACGGGCGCGCCGGGTGGCTGGTGCAACCGGAGGGCGGCCGGATGTGGTTCGCCGCCGCGTGGAAACACGTCGGGGCGCCGGTCGCCGCGCACATCCACCGCGCCCCGAAGGGCAGGAACGGGCCGGTGGTCGTGCCCTTCTTCGCCGCGGAGAAGGGCCTGCCGCCCAGCGTCACCGGTGTCGCCGGCAGCACGCCCGTCTCCGCCGCGGTGGCCCGTCGCATCTGGAACAACCCGAGGAACTGGTACGTGAACCTGCACACCGCCCCGTTCCCCGGCGGCGCGGTACGCGGCCAGCTCTACAGGGGCGACTGGTAGGGCGCCCGGTGAGCTCGGCCCGCGCCGCCGCGCGGGCCCGGGGCAGGCCCGCGCGCCGGGGCGCCCCGCCTCGGGCCCGGCGTCGCGGCGGGCCCGGCCACCGTTGAGCGGGCCGCCGGCTCGGCGACGCGTTCCCCGTCCGGCCGCCCGCTCGCGGCCAGGGGCTCGCCGATCACCTCGGCGAGCCCCTGGCTGCGAGCCGGCCTGGAACGATCCATATGCGAGCTTCGCCGCGGGGTGCGAGCATCGCCGGACGACCTGGAAGGCGGGATGACATGACCGAAACCACGGTTCGACCGAACGAGACCACGGTGCCGTTGATGCCGTGCGCGTCGGTGGAGGAGACCCTGGAGTTCTACGAGACCCTGGGGTTCGAGGCCACCTACAAACAGAGCAGGCCCTATGTCTATCTGGCGCTGCGGTGGAGCGGATTCCAGCTGCACTTCGGCCCCGCGCCCAAGGGGCTGGATCCGGCCCGGGAGGAATCCGGGGGCTGCCTGGTCATGGTCGACGCCGTGGCGCCGTACCACGCGGCGTTCGTCGCGGCGATGCGCCGGGTCCACGGGAAGGTGCTGAGCTCCGGCCTTCCGCGGATCACCCGCTACCGGCCGGGCGCGTCCCGGTTCACGCTGATCGATCCGTCCGGGAACTCGATCATCTTCATCCAGCGCGACGAGCCGGTCGAGCTGGAGTACGGCGGCTCGAAGAAGCTGACGGGCCTGGCCAAGGCGCTCGACAACGCCCGGATCCTGCGCGAGTTCAAGAACGACGACCTGCAGGCCTTCCGTGCGCTCAAGTCCGCGGTGCGCAGGCACGGCGCGGACGCCCCGGCGGCCGAGCGGGGCATCGCCCTGTGCCATCTCGTCGACCTGGCCACGGTCCTCGGCGAGTCCACCGAGCCGTGGGCCACCGATTTGCGCGGACTGGAGCTCACCGCCGGCGACAGGCAGCGCATCGAGTCGGAACTCGGGCATCTCGCCGGGCTGCGGGAGTGGCTTCCCCAGGAAGGGCGGGACCAGCCTTGGACGCGTCCGGCCGGAGATGGTGTTTCATAGGCGGTCACTCATGAAACGCCATCGGCAGGCGGGCGCGCCCTGGGTATGACGTGGATCGCATGCTGGGATCGTTATTGTGGAAAGGTCGGCGTTGAGGGTGCTCGCCAAGTGCGATAGGTCGAGCTGCCGCCGCGGCGTGCCGAAGATGGACCTGTCATCGGAGCCCTCCTGGAGGGGCGACCGCAACAATGTCACCCAGCGGGTGCCGCTGCTGAAGGAGCGCCACGCGTCGCGGCTGCCACGGAGGCGGGCAGGTCACCACCGGCGGCCATGTGCTCGATCAATTCAAGGACGGCCTTGGAACCACCGTTCGCCTGGAGCCACTGGCTCGCCCGGCAGGCGGCCTTGGCATACGTGTCCTGGTCGGCTTTCGCGGTGCGCAGCCAGTCGTCAAGCGTCTGGGGCAGGGCTCCACCCTGCGTGGCCACCCGGCACCGGTCACCGATTCCCTCGGGCTTCAGGTAGCGCGGGTCATCGGAGACCACAACGGCCAATCCTTCGTCGAACCATTGCGGAATGAGCCCGGCATCGGACCCTAGACGGGCGTGCAACTCGACGTGTGACATCTCGTGTGAGGCGATCACTGCATCGATGCCGTTCGGGGACAGCATGACCGCGCGGTTCAGCACGGCGATCCCACGCTCCCTGCCACCGCCGATCTTCTGGTAGCACGTGGTAGTCACGCAGGCCAGGATGTCGGGAGAGCTCCGGCGTCCGCCATAGAAGTCTGCTACCCGGCGGTTGGCCGCATCGATCACCTCGGCCACCTGCCGCTCCCGTGTCGGCGGCAGCCCGGGCTCCAGATATAGGCCGGGCCTGACCTGTTTCATGCCATAGCAGCCGGGACAGGTCGTGGCGGCGACCGACGGAAAGGCCACCACGACACCGGCCACCACGGCCACGACCAATCCTGCGGCTATGGCCGGCAGCCACCGCCACGTTGTGCGCCTTCGACTCATCACACCACTCCATATGTTGACGTTCCGTATCAGTCCGCCCTGCCGAACGGGTCTCTGGGTGCTGCGGGCGTGGGTTGGACATCCGGCGGGGCGGCAGCAGGGGCCCGGCGACGGTGCCGATGGGGCTTGTCACTTCTCCTCATCCGAGGACACCAATCCTGAGCGGTAGGCATGGATTGCGGCTTGGATACGGGTGCGCACGCCGATCTTGGACAGGACACGCGACACGTGGATCTTGACGGTGCCTGTGGCGATGCGCAGTTCCCCGGCGATTTCGGCGTTGGACCGGCCCAGCGCGACCAGGCGGAGGACCTCCGTTTCCCGGATCGTCAGCTCCAGGCCATGGCCTCGCACCGGTGGGGTGGCGAAGCGGCGCACGAGCCTGCGGGTGACCTGCGGGTCGATCAGTCCCTGACCTCGGTGGGCCGCGCGTATCGCTGCCAGATAGAGGTCGGGGTCGCCGTCCTTGAGCAGGAAGCCCACGGCGCCCGCTTCGAGTGCCCCGAAGAGGTATTCGTCGGTGTCGAACGTGGTCAGCGCGATGATCGGCCTATCCGGCGCCCGCGCCGTCAGCCGCCGGATCGCCGTGATCCCGTCCGTGCCCGGCATCCGCAGGTCAGTGAGGATCACGTCCGGCTGGTGCTCGCGCGCCATGCTGATCAGCTCGGCCCCGTCACGCGCGGCACCGAGGAAGGCGATATCTGGCTCATGGCTGAGCAACTGCCGCAGACCCTCGCGGGCGAGATGCTGGTCGTCGGCGATCAGCAGCCGGATCACGGGACCACCTGCCGGGCCGGATGACTGTACGCAGAGGACATCGTGGAAGGGCCGGGTTCTGCACCGCCGGCCGTCACCGCCGATCTGTGCTCGTCACGCGCATGCGGTGGGAGCACGGGCAGGCTGACGCGCACCCGCCAGCCCGCCCTGCCGTGCGGGCCGATGTGGCAGTGCCCTCGGAGCGCCGCCACGCGCTCGCGCATGCCCGCCAGGCCCTGCCCACTGCGGTGCCCACCGCTCAGAACACCGTCGTCGGCCGCTTCGCCGCCGGCCGACGGCCGGGGCGGGCCTGGGTCGTCGATGGTGACGACGACCCGGCGGCTCACCGCACGGACCGTGACCGAGGCCAGCGCGGCCGTGGAGTGCCGCGTCACATTGGTCAGCGCCTCCTGCACGATCCGGTAGGCACAGGCCGCCGTCTCGGGGTGGATGGTGCTGTCAAGGCGAGGGTCGACCTCCAGGGCGACTGCCAATTCCGGCCCGCCACTGCGTTCCGCCAGCGCGGGCAAGTCGGCGAGGCCTCCGCTGTAAGCGTGGTCCTCGCGGTCCGATCGCACC
The DNA here is from genome assembly GCF_051192615.1 of Streptosporangium sp. G11. NCBI lineage: Bacteria > Bacillati > Actinomycetota > Actinomycetes > Streptosporangiales > Streptosporangiaceae > Streptosporangium > Streptosporangium sp. G11. The sequence continues at coordinate 12,883 of NZ_JBPJUQ010000083.1, read as the reverse complement.
AAGGTCGCCAGCAGTCCCCGAATCTCGGCCAGCGCCTCGGCCGACAGACCGGCGATCCCGGCCAGCGCGCGGTCGGCCTCGCAGTCGTGACCGGCCAGCGCCCGCCGGGCGCCGACCGCCTGCAGCCTGATCGCGCTGAGGTGATGCCCGACGACGTCATGAACCTCCCGGGCGATCCGCGCGGCCTCCTGTGAGCGTGCCTGCTCCTCCCGGGCACGCTGTAGCCGCGCGGCCTGCACGGCGCGGTCGGCCCGCAGCCGCAGCGCGTACCCGACGGCGACCGGCGCCGCGCCGGCTGCCGCGTAGACGGACACGGTAGCGAGGTCCGGCACGGACGTGCCCCCAAGGCCGGCCGCCACCGCCCAGGCGACCGAGCCGATCAGGAGTGCCGAGCGCAGCCGATGGCGGTGGTAGGCCGCCGAGGCGACGATCAGGCCCAGGACCCAGATCCCGGCGTCGCGCTCCAGCGCGAGGCCGAGCGCGAGCATCACCATCGCGGACGCAACTACTGCCGTCAGCGGCAGCCGCCTGCGCAGCGCCAGCGGCGCGCAGGCGGCCAGAATCGGCGCCGCCCACGCCGCCGCCGCGCCCACATCGGTAATCTCGGCAGGCTGACCGCGCCACCATTCGTCCAGTGCCGACACTGTCAGCGCGAGGATCGCCACGGCGCAGGCGAGCAGGGCATCGCGGCCCATGAGCGGCATACGTCGCCAGACGCCGGTCAGAAAGGGGCGGAAAGCCGCTGGTCGTCTCACGCGACCAGTATCACGCCGGCCAGGCGGGGCACGTGGTGCCGGGCGCGGGCACCTTGCCGTCGATCAGGTACCGGTCCACGTGGCCGATCACGCAGGGGTCGCCGGCGTTCAGGTACCGGCCGTGGCCGATGCCGTCGTACTTGACCGTGACCGAGCCGGGGACCTGGTCGGTGATGGCGCGGACAGAGGGGTACTCGTAGACCGGGCCGACGCCGAGCAGCGGCGGGAGCTTGCGGGCCGGCAGGGGCGCCGGCGGGTTGGCGGCCTTGGCCGCCCACGGCGAGCAGGCGAGCCAGGCGTTCTCCCGCATGCCGGAGAAGTTCGGCGACGCCTTGACCGAGCGTCGCACCGCCGCACGGTAGGCGTGGTAGCCGTCGTAGCGGAATCCGTCGGCGCAGTTCACCGCGAGCATGGCGGTCACCCGCGGCGGCATGCCGCGGCCTTGCGGGTCGAAACCGGACGCGTCGCCCTTGGCGGCGCCCGCGATGGCCTTGGCCAGCGCGGGCCACTCCGCCGTGCTGTCGACCAGGCCGTAGGCCAGGAACTTCAGGTCGTCACCGTCGTAGCGGCGCTCACCGGCGGCCGCGGCACCGGGCAAGGGACGACGCTCGGCCCGCCGCACGACGGCCTGCCAGGTCTTCTCCACGCCGGTCCCGCGCAGCACGCAGTCGGAGGAGCCGGCGCACCAACGGACGAACCGCTGGAACCCCGCCTCCAAGCCCTTATATTGCAGTCGCTCCGACTTCGCGAGCGGGTCCACGTGGTCGGGTACGCTGTCCACCGCCATCGCGCGAAGCCGCTGCGGGAACAGCCGCGCGTAGGAGGCCCCGAGCACGCCGCCGTAGGAGTTTCCGAAGAAGGAAATCTTCTCCTCGCCCAGGGCAGCGCGGATGGCGTCCATGTCACGAGCCTGGGTGGCGGAGTCCAGGTTGGCGAACAACTCGGGCACGGCGTCCCGGCAGAGAGCGATCCCGGCGGCGTTCGCCTTGAGCGCCTGATCGTACTCGCGCCGGCTGTCCGGAGTGGCGACTACGGGACCGGCCGCGCAAGACTCCAGCGGGATGTGCTCACCGCTCACCCCGCCACGCGGGTTCCAGGTGACGACGTCCATCCGGGTACGCAGACCGGCGAAGTGGGGCAGCGCCCGGGACAACGCCTGAACGCCGGCGCCACCGGGACCTCCGGGGCTGAACAAGACGGTGCCCGCCGCCGCACCGGTCGCCGGCGCCCTGCCCACAGTGAGGGTGATCGTCTTCCCGCCGGGCTTCGACCAGTCGACGGGTACGGTCAACGTGGCGCACTGCAGCTCGGCCGAGATCTTCCCCTCGCAGGCGGACCAGGTCAGGAGTGGCGCCGGCGCCCCACTGGACGAGGCGGAGGCGGCTGGAGCGTACACTCCCACCGTCATCATGAGGGGCAAGGCAAGCAAGACCGATCGTGGCCAGGTCATCGAAACCTCCAACAGGATGGTGCGGCGAGCGCCGCAGATGACCTCACAGACTAGGCACGCCGATCTCCCGCCACATCTGCCACAGGACATACCTACGACCCGCCACGCCAACGCCGACAATCTGGACGCCATCCTGGTGCGAGCGAGATCCAGATGGAGTGCTACGCCGCCTCGGCCAGGGTGGTGAAGTCGATCTCGGGCAGGTCAGGGTCGAAGTCATCGGGACGTAGCCGCAGCACATCGGTGGCATACAGGCCGAACCGGCTGATGTGCGCCGTCAGGTAGGGCGCCCCGCCGGTCCCGGTGGGCCGAATACCCACTCCGGCGTTCCGGAGAGCAGGATTTCGGCCCGGAACGGCCACATGGCTCCAGCCGTACGGATCCGATGAGGCGGCATTCACCGGACTCACCCTCGACGGCGACCGGAACGCGACGGTGACGGACGATCCACCGCGCATCGCTCCGCGCTTCGGAAACTCGGCGACGCGCGGGACGTCGTGGACCCAGGTCCTCTCCGGCCCGCCGGCGGCGGACGGCGCGACGGGTCCTTCGCGACCGGCCGTCAGCCCGCCATGATGTACAGGGGGGCCCAGTGGGACTGCACCGCGCGGAAGTCGGTGAAGAAGACCCGGGTGGAGCACTCGGTGGACAGGTAGGTGCACGTCGCCGGGCGCTTGGGGTCCCCGCCGATGATCACCCCGGCGGCCAGGACGGAACTGAAGTTGCTTTCGAGCGTGAACACCGGTCCACCGCTGTCCCCGTCGCCCGCGGCGAGCTCGCCCTGGAGCTGGTCGCCGATCGACACCGCCCGGGAGACGTGCGTCCCCCAGTCGAGGGTCGAGCCGGTCTTTGAGATCTTGATGTCGCAGTGGACGCCGCTCGCCGCGCCGGAGGTGCAGACCAGCGTGCCCTTACGCGGCGCGGAGGTGCCCTGGACAGGCTTGGTGAACTCCGACCCGTCGCCCACGCCGCCGTCCCACATCCAGCCGGTGATGGACGTGCCCGGGGCCACCGCGATGAGCGACGTGTCCAGCTCGGGGTTGACCGCCTCGACATGGCCGACGAGGACGTTTCCGGTGTACACCAGTTGCCCCACGTAGTCGACGCAGTGCGCCGCACCGAGCAGCTTCTCGGTCTCGGGCCCGCCCGGCCCCTCGGGCAGGGCCACCGCGGTGAAGGCCGCGCTGCAGCCGTTGATCCGGATGCCGCCCTCGAACGGCGAACCTCCGCCCCTGCGGCCGTCATAGGGCGCGACCGGCTCCTCCACCTCGGTGCGGGTCACGAGCGGCTCGGCCGCGGCCCGCGTGACGGGTGTTCCCGGCGTCCGCACGACACCCAGTTCCAGCCCGCTGCCGTCCTCCAGCGGTGTCACCCGGTGGACGTCGCCGCCGGTGCTCAGGCCGTGCTTCCGGATGATCGCGTCCGCCCGTTCCCGCAGTTCCTCGGCGGAGTGCGCCGCCGGGTGCACCTCCACCCGGACGCCCGCCGGCGCCTTCGCCGTCGCGACCTCGACCGCCCGCGGCGCGGTGCCCTTCCAGTACAGGTGGACGACCCCGGCCGGGACGTCCAGGGCGACGCCGGCGAAACCGGAGCCGGTCTTGCCGGCCGCCTCCAGTTCGTCGGCCAGGGTGAGCATGGGCGCCTGCCGCCGGACCAGGTCGGCGTCACCGGTCACGGACGCCGCCGGCCGGGACGGCCCGGGGTCGGCGACAGCCGAGGAGAGCGGACCGAGGACGGTGGTCGCGGCGGCGAGCAGCGCCACCGTCGCGGCTTTCGCTCTCTTGGAGGAGGGGGATGTACGACGTGACATTTTTTCACCTGACATCTGATGTGAGGCCACATCTCCTGTGGCCTTCGCGGGCGCTCGGGGGCGGGCGCCGTCACCGCGGAGCGATGAGCGCTCCGCCGGCGCGAGCGGTCCCCCCGTGCTGGACCCGCGGCCGTCCGGGACCGTCGCCCGGCTACGACAGATGCTGCGCGCGGACCCTTGTAACGCTCTTGTAAAGCTCTTGTGGGGCTCTTGTGGGGGCGGGTTTCCCTCGGGGGCCGTCCGCCGGGCGCCCACCGGCGATCGGCGGCGGGAACTGTCGGCGGGTTCTGCCAGGCTGGTGGGCGACCGCCTCAACGGTTTCGTTCCCCCGCGCACGGAAGCCCGCAGGACGGGCCGCCGGCGCGCGAACACGTCGAAGGAAGAGATCATGCTCACCACCCGATTTGTCCCTGGCGCCCCCAACTGGATCGACCTGGGCACGCCCGACACCGAGGCCACCACCGCCTTCTACGGCCCCCTGTTCGGCTGGCACTTCCAGTCGGCAGGCCCCCACGCGGGTGGTTACGGCTTCTTCCAGCTCGACGGCAAGACCGTCGCCGCCGTCGGGCCGCTCAGCGAGGAGGGAGCGGTCTCGGCGTGGACGCCCTACTTCCAGACCTCCGACGCCGACACCACGGCGAAGGCGGTCGAGCAGGCGGGCGGGACCGTGCGCATCGCGCCGGACGACGTCTTCACCAAGGGCCGGATGGCCGGGTTCACCGATCCCGGTGGCGCGGAGTTCGCCGTCTGGCAGCCGGGCACGACCAAGGGCCTGGACCTTGTCACCGAGGACGGCTCCGTGACCTGGTTCGAGCTGTACGTCCCCGACCCCGACGCCGTCCGTCCCTTCTACCAGACGGTCTTCGACTGGAAGATTCAGGACATCTCGTTCGGCGACATGCCCTACCTCCTGCTGTCGACCTCCGAGGGCGAGAGCCCGGACCTGGGAGGCGTCCAGCGGCTCCAGGCGGGCGACAGGGCGCACTGGCTGCCGTACTTCGAGGTGGCCGACTGTGACGCGTCCGTCGTCCGGGCGCGGGAGCTCGGCGGCGAGCTCGTCGCGTCCGCCGCGGACATCGAGGGCGTCGGCCGTTTCGCCGTGCTCCGCGACCCCCACGGCGCGCGCTTCGCCGTCATCACCAGCGTCGGCGGCTGACCCGCGCGGGGCACCCGGCCGGCGGCTCCCCGCCACGAGATCTCGTACGGGCCGCCGATCGGGCACGGGTGCCCCGCCGCCCGATCGGCGGCCCGTGACGGGGCGGTGCGGGTCAGTTCTTGATGCCGGTGAGGGTGACGCCTTCGATGAAGTAGCGCTGCAGGAAGAAGAAGAGCGCGATGATCGGGGCGATGACGGCGGCGGAGGCCGCCATGAGATATCCCCACTGGGTGATGTACATGCTCTGGAAGGAGGCCAGTCCGAGAGAGAGGGTGTAGTTCTCCTCGTTCTGAAGATAGAGCAGGGGGCCGAGGAAGTCGTTCCAGGTGCCGATGAAGGTGAAGATGGTGACCACGATGATCGCGGGTCTCGACAGCGGCATGACGATCGTCCAGAACACCCGCCAGGGCGAGGCCCCGTCGATGTAGGCGGCCTCGTCCAGCTCGAAGGGGATGGTCAGGAAGAACTGCCGCAGCAGGAACACGTTGAACACCCCGCCGCTCGCTCCGGCGAACCAGCTCGGCACGGTGAGGGGCAGGATCGTGTCGAGCGCGCCGAGCTCCTGCCACATCACGAAGGTGGGAATGAGGGTGACCGCGTAGGGCAGCATCACGCTGCTGAGCAGGACCGCGAAGACGACGTTGCGGCCGCGCCAGCGGAGCCTGGAGAAGCTGAAGGCGGCGACCGAGCAGGTGAGCACGGTGCCGAGGACGCTGACCACGGCGATGACGACGGTGTTGAGAAGATAGCGGCCGAAGGGCTGGGCGGTGAGCGCGCCGCTGAAGTTGCCCCATTCGAAGGGATCGGGAATCCACTCGGGTGGCGCGACGAACATCTGGCCGTCCTGCATGAGAGCGCTGCGGATCAGCCAGACGAACGGCAGCAGGGTGGGGACGGCGCCGGCGAGGAGGGCCAGATAGACCAGCGCCTTGCCGTATCTCCTGGGCCGGCGCAACCCTGCGACGGGCGCCACTCCCCCGACGCGGGGCTTGTCCGGGGCGGTCAGCGTGGTCATCGGGCGCCCGCCATCTCGTAGTAGACCCATCGGCGGGCGTTACGGAACAGCAGGAAGGTGATCACCATGATGATCATGAACAGGACCCAGGCCAGCGCGCTGGCGTATCCCATCTCGCTCTCGGTGAACGCCTTGCGGAACAGGTAGTAGACGTAGAAGAGGGTGGACTGGTTGGGGCCGCCCTCGGTCATCACGTAGGCCTGGTTGAAGACCTGGAAGGTGCCGACGACGCCGACCACGAGGTTGTAGAAGATGGTCGGCGTCATCATCGGCAGCGTCACGTGCCAGAAGCGGCGCAGCGGCCCGCCGCCGTCGATGGACACCGCCTCGTACAGGTGCCTGGGCACTCCCTGGAGCCCGGCCAGGAAGATCACCATGGTGTTCCCGAATCCCCAGGTACTCATGACGATCAGCGAGGGGATGGCGGTACCCTCGTCGTAGATCCACTGGGACCCGGGCAGGCCGGCCTGGCGGAGCAGCGAGTTGAGCAGCCCGAAGTCCGGATTGAAGATCCAGATCCAGAGGACCACGTTGGCGATCGCGGGGACCAGCGTCGGCAGGTAGAAGATCGTCCGCCACAGCGACAGGCCGCGCACCCTCTGGTTGAGCAGCATGGCCACGGCGAAGCTGACGATCAGGACGAGCGGGACGGCGCCGAGGGTGTAGTAGGTGGTGGCGCTCAGCGATTTCCAGAACAGCTCGTCGTCCAGCATCGAGGTGTAGTTGTCCACCCCGACGAAGGAGGGGGTGCCGCCGATCTGCCAGTCGGTCAAGCTGAGGAACAGCGACGCGATCATGGGACCGACGGTGAAGACGGCGAAACCGAGGACCGCCGGGATCGCCATGAGGAGTCCCCAGCGCCGTTCGAGTCTGCGCTGGCCGGAGAGCCGGGCCATCACAGGCCCTGGGTGTGGTGCCAGCCCTGGAGCATGCCGGTGATCTTCGGGGCGACCTCCTTGAGCACCTCGCCCGCCGGGCGCTTGCCGGATTCGATCTCCTGCAGGGCGGGGGTGAGCACGTCACTGGAGATCGCCGACAGGTTCTTGACCCGGTTGCGGATGTCGGGCACACCGTGCTCGCGCGTGTAGTCGACGACCGCGGTCCTGAACTCCGGCGGGTGCGTCTCGTTCTTGATCCAGGAGTCGATGGCCGCCTGGTCCTCGTAGTACTTCTTCTCCTGCGGCATCCACAGGCCCTGCTTGAACAGGTCGACATAGCGCGGGTCGTTGTGGAAGGCGAACAGCTCCACCGCCTCCTCCACGTGCTTGGTGCCCGCGAAGATGGCCGAGGCGCCCGCGACCTGGGTCGTGGTGAACGGCTCCCCGTACCTGGGGAGCACGCCGATGCCGTAGTCGACCTTGCTCTCGTTCATGTCGAGCAGGCTCCAGTGGCCGTCGACGACCATCGCGACGCGCTTGGTCTTCAGCAGGATGTTGGTGCCGGGCACGTCGTCGCCGGTCGCGGCGAGCTGGCCGGGGCCGGGCGCGACGCGGTGCTTGTAGACGAGGTCCTGCAGGTTCTGGAACACCTCGATGGCCTCGGGGCTGTCGAGCAGGCACCTGGTGCCGGCCTCGTCGGCGAAGTCGGCGCCGTTGCTGCGCAGGAAGGGATACCAGGCGGCGCTGTAGGTGATGCTGCTGGAGATGCCGAACTGCTTGATCTGCCCGGGGTCGAAGCCGGTCTCGTCGGGGTGCCTGCCGCCCTGGTCGATGGTGAGCTTGTAGGCGTTCTGCACCATCTCGTCCCACGACCAGGCGTCGGCCGCCCGCACCGGCGGGGTGATCCCGGCCTCCGCGACGGCCGCCTTGCCGAACCACAGCAGCTCGACCTCGTTGGCCGTGGCCAGCCCGTGCAGCTTGTCCTGGCCGTACCAGAGGTAGGCGTCGGGCAGATAGCCGCCCAGCTGCGGGTACTTCTTCAGGAAGGGGAAGAGGTTGACCAGCCTGCCCTGCTCGGCCAGGCGGAAGGACATCGACATCGGCACGTACCCGGCGTCGGGCACCCGGCCGCCGGCGATCAGGCTGTTGAGCTTCACGTCGTACTCGTCCGGGGTGTAGAGCGGCTTGACCCTCACCCCGGCGTGCCGCTGCTCGTAGACCTTGAGCATCTTGTCGACGGCCTGCTTCTCGAAGGTCGAGCCCCAGTACATGAACTGCAGCTGGACCTTGCCCGCCGAACTCGATCCGCCGTCGCTGCCGCAGGCCCCGGCGGCGGCGCCGAGGGCGGCCAGGCCGCCCATCCTGAACAGGTCTCGTCTTCTCATGGTCGTTGTTCCTTTACGCGAGGGGGAGCCAGACCCGCATCGCGCCACCGTCACGGTTGTCCCACTGGAAGTAGGGGACGGCCGTGGCGGTCACGTGCGCGCTGGTCGCGAGGTGGTCGGAAGGGGTGGCCAGGTACGGCAGGCCGTCGCCGGGCTGGGTGATCGCGAGGGCGTCGGCCTCGATGAGGACGGTCCTGCCGACGCCGGGCAGGTCGTCCTTGTCGAGCACGCGCAGCTCGGCCCGCGGGCTCAGCGCGAGCTCCTCGACGTCGACGCCCTGGTCGGTCTGCTCGAAGCAGTAGACGAGCGGCCCCCGCTCGACGGCGACGCTTCCGCGTACCGCGTCGATCCGCCGGTGCGGGTGGATCAGGCGCGGCGTCAGGTCAAGTTCGAGCTCGACCGTGTCGCCGGGGCGCCAGGTGCGCTCCAGGGAGACGTACCCGTCGTCGTCCGGGGCGGCGGGCAGCCCGTCCACGGTGGTGACGGCGCTCCACGCGGGAACGCGGAGGCCGAGCGTCCACTCCCGCTCCGGCGCCCGCTCGACGGTGAAGGTGACCTTGCCGTCCCACGGGAAGTCGGTGGCGACGGACACCGCGAACTCGCCGGAGCGGACGACCCCCGGCACGTACTGGTGCACGACGAGCGACCGGTCGCCGCTCGTGGCGACGTAGTGGCCCAGGGAGGAGATCGTGCGCATGATGTTGGGCGGGCAGCAGGCACAGGCGAACCAGTCTCGCCGGCGCCCGAGATAGGCGTCCTCGACCAGGTCGCTCCTGCGCTGGAGCGGGTTGACGTAGAAGAACCGGACGCCGTCGGCCGAGGTGGAGGCGGCCAGCGCGTTGTAGAGAGTGCGTTCGATCAGGTCGGCGTAGCGTCCCCTGCCGGTGGCCAGCAGCAGTCGCCAGTTCCAGTAGACGCCGGCGATCGCCGCGCAGCTCTCGTTGTAGGCGCGGTCCGGCGGCAGCTCGTACCGCTCGCCGAACGCCTCGCCGTCGTGGCGTGAGCCCACGCCGCCGGTGAGGTAGGTCTTGGTGGCGACCATGTCCTCCCAGCGCCGCACCGAGCACTCCAGCAGTGACTCGTCGCCCGTCTCCAGGTAGACGTCGACGATCCCGGCCTCCAGGTAGAGCTGGCGCACCGCGTGTCCCACCGGTGTGTCGGCCTCCCTGACCGGCAGGTGGTCCTGGGCGTAGAGGGGCCCCATGCCACTGTCCTTGATCAGCCCCTTCCCCCGGTTGTCGATCAGCTTCCTGGCCAGCTCCAGGTAGGAGCCCTCCCCCGTCAGCCGGTAGAGCTCCACCAGCGCGGACTCGACCTCGGCGTGCCCGTCGATGCCGTCGTCGCCTCCCCGCAGGAACACCTCGACCAGGTGGTCGGCGAACCTCCTGGCGACGGCCACCAGCTCCTCGCCCACCCCGACGCGGGCCGCGGCCACCGCCGCCTGGAACAGGTGGCCCGCGCAGTACATCTCCTGGCTGTACTCGAGCTCGGCGTAGATCTTGTCCGGCTTGACCACCTGGTAGTGGGAGTTGAGGTAGCCGTCGGCGCGCTGCGCCGCGGCGAGCACCCGCGCCGACTGGTCGACGAACTCCTCGTACTCGGCGGCGGGTGCCCTGCCGTGCTCCCAGGCCACCGCCTCCAGCTGCTTGTAGAGGTCGGAGTCCTGGAAGCGGTAGCCCTGGAACTCCCCTTCCTCCGTACCGGCCGCGCGCCTGAGGTTGGGCAGGCTGCCCGCCCGTTCCATCTGGACCAACCCGAGCGGGATGCTGGCCGCGCGGTTGATCTCCTGCCAGCGGCCCAGGGGCCCGCCGGTGATCACCACCTCGCCGACCCCCAGCGGGCGCCGCACCGCCCGGGACTCCGGTGTCGGTACGGCGGGGCCGCGGACCTGTTCGTGGAAGGCACCCATCGAGCTCCTCACGCCGAGCGGGAAACAGCGGACTATCGGAAAACAGAGAATAGGTTTTCTCAAACCGAAGGTAAGGTGTGACACAGCAGGGGTCAAGAGTCTGTGTCTTCCCAGCTCGATAGCAGATACCATGCGGGATACGAGCTGAGCCAAGGAGGAAAACGGTTGTCCAACCCTTCCGGCGGACCCGGAAAGGCGGTCACGATCAGAGATGTCGCGGCAGCCGCCGGCGTGTCGATCGGAACCGCGTCCAAAGCGCTCAACGGCCGCGGCCGGATGCGCGACGAGACGAGGGCCCGGGTGACGGCCGCCGCCGGACTGCTCGGTTTCCGCCCCAACACCCTCGCCCAGGGTCTGCTGGCCGGCCGCACCTACACCGTGGGCCTGGTGACCGGCGACAGCTTCGGCCGCTTCAGCATCCCGGTCATGCTCGGCGCGGAGGACGCGCTGGGCGCCGGACAGATCTCGGTGTTCATGTGCGACACCCGCGACGACCCCATCCGCGAGCGGCACTACGTCCAGCGGCTGCTCGCGCGCCGGGTCGAGGGCATCATCGTGACCGGGCGGCGCACCGAGGCCCGCCCGAGCATCGGCACCGATCTGCCGGTACCGGTCGTGTACGCGATGACCCAGTCCACGGAACCGACCGACATCTCGGTCATCCCCGATGATTTCGGCGGCGGCGTGCTGGCCGCGAGGCATCTTCTCGCCACCGGCCGCACCCGCATCGGCCACGTCACGGGACCCGAGCGGTTCCAGGCGGCCCGGCTGCGCGCGGCGGGGCTGTCGGAGACGCTCGGCGCGGCGGGCGTCGAGCCCGCCGGCGCGCCGCTGTTCGGCGACTGGTCGGAGGAGTGGGGGCGGCAGGGCGCCGACATCCTCCTTCGCGCCCGGCCCGAGCTCGACGCGATCTTCTGCGGCAGCGACCAGATCGCCCGCGGCGCCGCCGAGACCCTGCGCGAGCGCGGCCGCCTCATCCCCGCCGACGTCGCACTGGTGGGCTTCGACAACTGGGAGCCGATGGCGTTGGGCAGCAGGCCGCCCCTGACGACCGTCGACATGAGCCTGGGCGAGATCGGCCGGGTCGCGGCCGAGCACCTGCTGGACGCGATCGCCGGGTCCCCGCCGCCCGGCGGGGTGCAGACGGTCCCGTGCGATCTGGTCCCGCGCGAGTCGACCGGGGTCACCCCCGGCTGAGCGGCGGCCCTGAGCGCCTGTTTCCGAACCGTCGACCTTCGCCCCGGCTTTTCCCATGATCTTGTAGGCTCCGCTGACGCACCGGAGCCTCCAGGAGCAGACATGATCATGAACTTGGCCGCCGCCCTGGCCATGACCACCGCGCTCGGCGCCGCCCCCGTCCAGCCGCCGGTCGGCAAGCTGCCCGGTACCTCGACCAAGGTCGTGGCCAAGATGGCGGGTCGGCCGATCCAGCTCACCTCCTACTCGACGGCGTCGACCGGGGCGCCCTTCAAGAAGTGGGCCTGGGATCCGGCCAAGCGCGCGTTCGTCGAGACGGAGGGGGAGGTCGCCGTGTCGCCCGACGAGCGCTGGACGGCTACCCTCCCCGAGGCCGGGCTCTCCGGCAGGCCGACGATGGCGTTCCTGGACCGCAGGTCCGGCGCCAGGAAGAACGTGGAACTGCCCGTCCCGGCCGATCCCCAGCAGGAGGGCCGGTACCTGCAGACGCTCTGGCCCACATGGTCCCCGGACGGCCGCCACCTGCTGCTCAACGTGTTCGAGCCGGGCTCCGAGCCCCGTTCCGAGGGCATCGTCCTGATCGACGTGCCCACGCTGAAGGCCCGCTTCGTCCGCATCGAGAACGCCCTCATCACCGTCGGCGGCTTCCAGTGGACCCGCGACGGCAAGGGTGTCGTGGTGCGCTGGGGCAAGAACGGAAAATCCGCCATCCGCCGGTACGACCTCACGGGCGCCGTCAAGCGGACCTGGCATGTACGCGGACGCCCGGCGGCCCAGGGACAGGGGACGTTCACCCCGTCGGGCCGCCGCTTCGTCACCGCCTGCGCCTCGCTGGAGAAGTCCGCCTGCGTGTGGGACACGGCCACCGGCAAGGCCGTCACCAGGATCAAGCTGGCCTCCAGCCCCGCCTGGAGTCCCGTGCTGGGCTGGTACGACGAGCGCCATCTGCTCGCGCCGACCCCCGAGGGCGTGGGCATCGTGGACCTCAGGGGCAAGGTCGTCGAGACCCTGCTCAGGTCGCCGGAGAAGCAGGGCATCTACCTCCGGTTCGAGGCGCGCGGCAAGGGCTGACGACCGGCCGTCGCCGCCGGCGCTCAACGGGTTGTGCCACGGGCACCGAGAAACCGGCGCGAGGATCGGGTTCGCCGAGGCGGCCGGGCGGTGGCGTCTCGGCGAACCCGATCCTCACGGTGAATCGTGAATCCGGTGAATCGTGAATCCGGTGTCCCGGTTCACGGGCCGCTCGGGCCGGGTCAGGTCCCGTAGGCCTTGACCTCCAGCAGGCCGACGGAGGAGGTGCCGGTGGCGGTGAGCAGCACCCGTAGCCG
>NZ_JBPJUQ010000082.1:0-33875 GCF_051192615.1 Streptosporangium sp. G11 | reverse complement strand
TGGTCCGCGCCGTCGCCGAGGACGTCCCCCTCGACGAGGTGGCCGAACTGTGCGGCATCACCCCGGTCGAGCGCCCCTCTCCTCGCCAGGGAGGCCGGGCATGATCACCTGACACGTGGTCTTCGGCTCCTGGCCGTCACCGCCGGCCCCTCGGCGAGCGTCGGTTCGGGGCCGTGACCTCCTCCCCGGCGTGTTCCCGGCCGGGAAGGCGGCGTCACACGGGATAGCGGATGCCGGTCATACGTTCGGACTCCTCCCACAGCCTGGCCTGCGCCGCGGCGTCGTGGGACCGGGCGCTGGAGCGGGTCAGGACAGGGTGGCCGCTCAGCCCTCCCGGTCCGGGCGGGGCGTAGTAGCCGCCTCCTCCGGCCGCGGGATCGGTGGCGGCCCGCAGCGTGGACAGGGCTCCCACGGAGGCGCTCTGGAACAGCAGCGATCCCACGGTGCGGTTGACGAGGTGCACCACGCCGGGCAGGTGGCGGGAGAGCGCGGTGCCGCCCACCAGCCCGGGGTCCGCCGCCAGCGCCGCCGTCTCGGCGCCGGAGGCGCTCAGGCGGCGCTGGAGTTCGTAGGTGAACAGCACGTTGGCCAGCTTCGTGCGGCTGTAGGCGACGAAACGGTTGTAGAAGCGCTCGGAGTTCAGGTCCCCCAGGCCGATCCACCCCCAGCGGTGCGACACGCTGGCGACGGTGACGATCCGGGAGCCGGGAACCGGGAGCATCAGGTCGAGCAGGAGGCCGGTCAGCGCGAAGTGTCCCAGGTGGTTGACGGCCAGCTGCAACTCAAGGCCCTCGGCGGTGCGGGTCAGCGGCAGCGCCATCACCCCGGCGTTGTTGACCAGCAGGTCGATCCGGTCGTGGCGGTCGTGCAGCAGCCCGGCCGCCCGCCGTACCGAGGCGGGTGAGGCCAGGTCGAGCGGGACGACCTCGGCGCCGGGTCCGACGCGTTCGGCCGCGCGCGCGGTTCCGGCCGTGTCGCGGCAGGCCATCACCACCGTGGCACCCTTGGCGGCCAGAACCTGGGCGGTCCGCAGGCCGAGTCCGGAACCGGCCCCGGTGACCACCGTGATCCGCCCCTCCTGCCGGGGGATGTCGTCCTCGGTCCAGCGGCCTGCGCTCATGACATTCACCCTTTCCCGGATCGAGGGCCGCTCAGTCCGCGGGGGTGAAGACAAGGGAGGCGTTCTGGCCCCCGAAGCCGAACGAGTTGGACAGCACCGGCCGGACACCGACCGGCCGGGGAGTCGCGGCCACCACATCGACCGGCAGATCGGGGTCGGGCCTCTCGAAGTTGGCGGTGGGTGGTACCAGGCCATGTCGCATCGCCAGCAGCGACACCACGGCCTCGACGGCGCCGGCGGCACCGATGAGGTGCCCGAGCGCTCCTTTGGTGGCCGTGACCGGCGGCGACGCCGGTCCGAAGACCTCGCCGATGGCCGCGGCCTCGCTGGCGTCGTTGGCCACGGTGGCCGTTCCGTGGGCGTTGACGTGCCCGATGCCCGTGGGAGGAAGCCCGGCGTCTGCCAGGGCGAGACGCATGCATCGCACCGCGCCGCCGCCCCCGGGCGACGGCGCGGTGATGTGGTAGGTGTCGGTGGCGCGCCCGTAGCCGGCCACCTCACCGTACACGCGCGCTCCTCTCCGGAGTGCGTGGTCGCGCTCTTCCAGCAGCACGAACGCCGCGCCCTCGCTGAGGACGAACCCGTCGCGCCCGGCGTCGAAGGGGCGTGAGGCCCGGGACGGCTCGTCGTTGCGCAGGCTGAGCGCGCCCATGCGGGCGAAGGCCGCGAGACCCAGTACGTTCACCGCGGCCTCGGCGCCGCCGGCGATGACGATGTCGGCCAGATCGTTGCGTATGAGGGTGGTTCCCTCTCCTATGGCGTCGGCACCGGCGGCGCACGCGGTGGTGACGCACGTACTCGGTCCGGTCCAGTCCAGCCGTGAGGCGATGACCGCGGCGGTGGCGTTCGGCATGATCATGGGTATGGCCCGCGGGCTGAACCGCGTCGGGCCGTGGGTGAGGAAGACCTGGACCTGGTCATGGAAGCTGGCGATGCCGCCCAGCCCGGTGCCGACCACCACGGCGCACCGCTGCGGGTCCGGCCGCCCGAGCGACGCGTCGGACACCGCGTCGACGGCGGCGGCGAAACCCAGGTGGGTGACCCGGTCCGTCTGGCGAGCGCCCTTGGCGCCCAGGACGTCGGCCGCGTGAAAGTCGCGGACCTCGCCGGCGAATCGCACGGGCAGATCGGCGCAGTCGAACCGCTCGACCGGCCCGATGGCCGAGTGTCCAGCGAGAACGGTCCGCCAGAGGGACGCCACATCGTTGCCCGCCGGTGTCCTGACGCCGAGCCCGGTCACGACGACGCGCCGCCGCGACACCGGCGGCGTGTCAGATCGCATCGGTCTGTGCCGCGTGGTCGTCGATGATGTCCAACGCCTGGGAAACGGTGCTGATGTCCTTCAGCGCGCCATCCGAGAACCGGAGGCCGAAACGATCCTCGATCGCGGTTATCAGCTCGATGAGATCAAGGCTGTCCGCGTCCAGGTCTTCGCGGAACCGGGCCTCCTCGACGAGGGCGTCCGGGTCCACGGCCAGCACTTCGCTGGCGACCTCTCGCAGGATTTCGAGGTGCTGTTGCCTGTCCAACGTGGTCCTTCCCTAAAGGTGGTAAAGGCGTCTCGCGCACTCCGGGGCGGCTTCGCGCTCCGTGATCAGCGGTGTCGGCTTCGTCAGGGGGGAGGGAGGGGCGGGTGCGGGTCGTCCCCGCCCGGCCCGCGGGCGGCGCTCGACGCCTCTCCCGCCGAGACGCCCGCTGAGACGTCCCGTGAGATGTCCTTTGAGACGCCCGCCGAGGCGTCTCCTGAGATGTCCTCTGAGACGCCCGCCGTGGCGGCCGTCTCCGCGGGCGAGAGGAAGACCACGTTCTCGGCGTAGATCCGAATGGTCGGACGATCCACGAACAGCGAGACGGGCACCCGCACCTGGAGCCGCTCACCCAGCCGGGCCGCGATCTCGATCAGCTCCAGGGAGCCGATGCCCAGGCCGAAGAGGTCCTCGTCCAGGTCGACCCGGTCGGCGGAACCCAGCCCGAGGATCTTGGCGACCTCTCCCTGAAGGAAGGCCTGTACGATCTCCACCTTCCCGCCGTCGTCCGCCTCGTCCACCTGCCGGCGCAGGCTCTCGTCCAGGGGCGCGGGAGCGCCCGGATCCGTGCGCGCCGGGTCCACCCAGTGCCGCCTGTGCTCGAACGGGCAGGGCGGCAGTGGCACCCGCCGGCCGGTGAGGAACGCGGCCCAGTCGACAGCATCCCCCCGGATCCACGACCGCCCGACGGCGTCCAGCCACGCTTCCCGGCTCTCCAGCCATGCTTCCCGGCTCTCCGGCCGCGTCTCCACGGCCGGGTGGGGCGGGCGATCGGACGGGCCCGCGGGGACGCCGCCGTCCGCGACCGCGGGAACGCCGTCGGACAGCCCGGCGGGGACGCCGCCGGCCGCGGGGGTGTCGCCGTCCGCGACCGCGGGGACGTCACCAGCCGCGACCGCGAGGGTGTCACCGGCCGGCGCCTCGGCGTCGTGGACCCGGCCCGGTTCGCGCAGCGCGAGCGTGACCGCCGCGTCCCGCGTGTCCCGGCAGACCACCGCACGCCGGTACGTGTGCGCCCGCCGTCCCGTGGCGAGCGTGTACGCCACGTCGGCGAGGTCCAGCGTGGCGTGCTGGTCGTGGAGCCGGCGGGCGAGGTCGTCGGTGAGCTTCTCGAGCGCGGCGGCCGAGCGCGCGGAGAGCACGAGGAGCTGGGAGCCGTCCGGGGCCGCCGCGGGCTTCGGCGCCGGGGCCTCCTCGAGGACGACGTGCGCGTTCGTGCCTCCCACGCCGAACGAGCTCACGCCCGCGCGGCGCGGGCCGTCCCCGGTGGGCCACTCCTCGCGCCCGGTGCTGACCCGGAACGGCCCGATGACGGAGTCGGGCTCGGCGACGTGCAGGCTCGCGACGAGTTGCCCGTGTTCCAGCATCAGGGCCGTCTTGATCAGACCGGCCACCCCCGAGGCGCAGTCGAGGTGGCCGATGTTGGACTTGACCGAGCCGATGGCACACGGCTCGGCCCGCTCGCCGAAGACCTGTGTCAGCGCGGCGAGCTCGACCGCGTCGCCGAGCACCGTGCCGGTACCGTGCGCCTCGACGTACGAGATCGTGTCGGCGGCGCATCCGGCGACGTGGAGCGCCTCGGCGAGCACGTCGGCCTGTCCTTGGACGCTCGGAGCGGTGTACCCGGCCTTCGCGCCGCCGTCGTTGTTGACCGCGGTTCCCCGGATGACGGCGTGGATGTGGTCGCCGTCGCGCACCGCGTCGGCCAGCCGTCGCAGGACGACGACGCCGACGCCGTCACCGACGACCGTGCCCCGCGCCATGGGGTCGAGCGCCCGGCAGTGCCCGTCGGGAGAGAGGATCATGCCGTCCTGGAAGAGGTAGCCCTCCACCTGGGGCAACTTGATGTGCGCGCCACCGGCGAGGGCGATGTCGCACTCGCCGGCGAGCAGGCTCAGGCAGGCCAGATGCACGGCCACGAGAGACGTCGAGCACGCCGTGTTGACGCCCACGCTGGGCCCGTGCAGGTCCAGCCGGTACGAGACGCGGGTGGCCAGGAAGTCCTTGTCGTTGCAGAGCATCAGGCGGTACCGCTCCTGCGTCGACCCGGTCCGGTAGCGGCCGGCCAGGTTGTCCAGCAGGTAGGTGTTGAGTCCGGCACCGGCGTAGACGCCGATCGTGGCCTGCGCGCCGCCCGGGAGATGACCCGAACGTTCGAGAGCCTCGTGCGCGCACTCGAGGAAGTGGCGCTGTTGCGGGTCGATGAGCTCGGCCTCCCCGTCGGGGATGCCGAAGTAGCCGGCGTCGAACAGCTCGACGTCCGGCAGGATCTGCCCGGCCTTGACGTAACGGGGGTCGCCGAGCAGTGCCGGGTCGACGCCCGCCGCGAGCAGCTCCTCGTCGGTGAAGAAGGTCGTCGACTCCCGGCCCTCGCACAGGTTCTCCCAGAACCTCTCGATCGAACCCGCTCCCGGGAAGCGGCACGCCATCCCGATGACGGCGATCATGGACTCCCGATCCTCGTCCGCCGGGTGCGTCATCTTTTCTCGCCCAGGTCGATGCCGAGGCTCTCGGCGATCGGGCGCATGTCGAGGAAGTTGTCCGCCACGTACCGGGCGGCCTCGTCCGACGCGCCGAGCCGCCGGAAGAGGTCGACCAGTGCCGCCTCGTGCGCGGCGGCGTCGCCCCTGCCGGCGGCGATCTCGAAGGTGATCCTCTTGAGTTCCCGCTCGATGGCCGGAAGGTCCATGGTCCGGGGGAACCGGACGCTGTACGTCGGCCGGTAACGGTCGCCGTTGCGGCTGAACGCCCTGATCTGGCTGGAGGCGTTGAGTTTGTAGAACATGCAGTCCCAGTTCCGGAACGAGTAGTGGTTCAGCAGGGGAAGGAGCCTGCAGTGGGTCTCGAAGGGCGAGGAGCGGTACAGGCCCTTGGCGGTCAGCTCCGCCACGATGCGTTCGGGGTCGTACTCGTCGCGTCCGGCGGCGAACGGGAAGACGATCTTCGGTAGCTCGGCCTCGTCGGCGACGAGCAGCCGCTCGATCTCGTCCCCGAACAACTCGTGCGTCAGGTCGCGGCCGAAGGCGCGGTAGAAGTCCCGCACGATCTTCCGGACGGACGGCTCCATGGTGAGCGTTTGCTGGGGGTCGGCGCAGATGAGGATGTAGGGGATGCCCTCCCGGCGGGCGCGGAGGATCGCCCTGATGACGAAGAACGTCCGGCACGACAGGCAGGGCAGCTTCTCGTCCAGATAGTTGCCCGATCCCTTCGGCACGGGCCGGCCGAACACGCTTCGCATGACCTTCGTGACGCCGTCGTCCCTGTCGATGACGAACGTCGCCGGGATGCGCTCGCGGGCGAGCCTGATGTTGCCGGCGGCGTGATCGCTCTCGAACGGCGGCGAGAATGTGTAGGAGAGGACCCGCAGGCCGCGTTCGTTGACCATCTTGTCCAGCAGGTAGGTGCTGTCCTTGCCGCCGCTGTACATCAGCAGGCAGTCGTATCGCCCGTGGTGGGGCGCCGGGGTGTTCCGCTCGAACTCCTCGTACGCCTCGCGGACGGGGGCGACGTTTCGCACCAGATGCGATGCGATGTCCAGGGTGCACACGTTGCAGACCTGGTCGGCGTCCAGGGTCACCCCGGGATGTCCCTCCTGGAGAAAGCAAATCTTGCAGTACGACACTCCGTCACCTCCGTCGGCCGAACCATCGCCGTGGCGTGTCACCGTCGTTCACCGCCCGTCTCCGGACCTCTGCCGCCGTCGCCTCAGCCGGTCGAGCGCGGCCCGCCCCTCCGTCCCGTCACCGGCGGCCACCCGTGCGCCGTCCGCCCGCGCCCCGTCCGCCCGCGCCCCGTCCGCCCGCGCCCCGTCCGCCCGCGCGCCGTCCGCCCGCGCGCCGTCCGCCCGTGCGCCGTCCATCCGCGCCCCGTCCATCCGTGCGCCGTCCGACGGCGGGCGGCTCAGGTGCCGGGCCATCGAGCGGATGGTCGGGTGCGCGAACATGTCGACGTGGGTGAGTGACGCGTCGAAGTCCGCCCGCAGCCGGGAGGTGACGTACGTCAGCAGCAGCGAGTCGCCGCCCGCGTCGAAGAAGTTCTCGTCGGCCCCGATCCTGTCCAGGCCCAGGACGCCGCACCAGATCGCGGCCACGGCCCGCTCGACCGTGGTCCGCGGCGCGACGTACGGCACGTCCGGCGCGAGGAGCCGCGCGTCCGGGGGCCGGGGCAGTGACCGGCGATCGACCTTGCCGTTCGGGGTCCGGGGCAGTCGTGGCACGATCACCAGCGCCGCGGGGACCATGTATCTCGGGAGGATCGCCATCAGATGGTCTCGCAGCCGCGCCGTCAACGCCGGCCGGGCCGTCTCGGCCGTGGTCACGTAGCCGACGAGGTGGCGGGCACCGGGGGCGTCGTCCCGTACCACCACCGCCTCGACCACCTCGGGGTGCTCCCGGAGCGCGGCCTCGATCTCGCCGGGCTCGACGCGGTAGCCGTTCACCTTCACCTGGTCGTCGAGCCGGCCGAGAAACTCAAGGCGGCCGTCGGGCAGGTAACGCACCTGGTCACCGGTCCGGTAGAGGCGTTCGTCGCCGGTGCGCAGCGGATCGCGGACGAACCTGGCGCGGGTGAGATCGGGGTCGCCGAGGTAACCGGCCGCGACACCGTCACCTCCGATGTACAGCTCGCCCGGTGTCCCCGGGGGCACCGGGCGCCCCCAGGGATCGAGTACGAAGAGCCGGGTGTTGGCGACGGGCCGGCCGATGGTGACGGGCTCGCCGCCCACGACGGCCCCCAGCGTGGAGAAGATCGTGGTCTCGGTGGGCCCGTAGCCGTTCCACACCCGTCCCGCGCGGCCGAGGAGGGCGTCGGCGAGGTCACGCGACATCGCCTCGCCGCCGCACAGGACCGTGAGCCGGGCGTCCCCGGCCCAACCGGCGGCGATCAGCATCCGCCAGGTCGCCGGTGTCGCCTGCATGATGGTCGGCCTGCCGTCCTCGACCCGTCCGCGCAGCTCGAACCCGTCCGTGACGGCGCGCGCCGGAGCCACGTCGACGCTGCCTCCCGTGATCAGCGGAAGGAACAGCTCGACATAGGCCATGTCGAAACAGACCGTCGTGACCGCCAGGAGCGTGTCGGCCTCGGTGACGCCCAGCGTCCGCGCCAGCGAGCACAGGATGTTGGTCAGGCCGCGATGACCGATCCGCACGAGCTTCGGGTCGCCGGTCGAACCGGAGGTGGAGATCAGGTAGACGGGGTCCAGCGGCACGGCGAGGTCGCCGCGCGGCCGGCCGGCCCGCGAGATCGCCTCCCCGAGCCGGTCCAGGACGACCAGGCGGGAGGCCTGCCCCCGGACGCCGGCTTCGAGGCCGCTCTGGGTGAGCAGGAGCGACAGACCCGAGGCCGACACGATCCGGGCGATTCGTTCCGCGGGGTAGATGGGGTCCAGCGGCACGAACGCCGCACCTGTCTTCATGACCGCGAGGAGCGCGACCACCATCTCGGCCGACCGTTCGAGGTACACGCCGACGGCGTGCCCCCGGCCGGCGCCCTGGCCTCGCAGGTAGGCCGCGAGCCGCGTCGACCGGTCGTCCAGCTCCCGGTAGGTCAGCGTGCGCCCCTCGAAGACGACCGCGGGCGCGTGCGGGCGGCGCACGGCCTGCCGCGCGAACAGCTCGTGCACGCACTCGTCCCGCGGGTACTCGGCCGCGGTGTCGTTCCAGGCGACGAGCACCCGGTGCCGCTCGTGCTCAGGCATGAGCGGCAGGCGGGTCACCGCGGTCCCCGGAGCGTCGGCGGCGGCCCGCAGGTATGCCGCCAGCCCGGCGGACAACGTCCGCGGCGTCAGGCCGGGCCCGGCCTCGCGGGAGAGGAGCAGGCGGCACGCGCCGCCGTCGCTCCGGATCTGCAGGAGCAGTACGGTTCCCGGCCGGGCGACGGCGTCCGCGCCGAAGTCCTCCACCGACTCCACGACGACGGGCAGCCCGTCCTCGGCCGGGGAGGAGCGGGAACGCAGCCGCGGATGCCGTGCCCACACGTCGGGGGAGAAGGCGCCGCGTCCGGCCAGCACGTCGAGCCGCCGCGCCATCTCCGCCCTGAAGGAGGCGAAGTCCTGCCCGTCCACGACCGCCGGCAACCGGAACGGCAGGTGGCGGGCCGTTCGTCGGTCCGGCCCGGCACCGGGCACGGCCGGCCCGCTCACCTCGATGTCGTGGCCGTCCTCACCGACGTACCGGGACAGGAAGGTGAGGACCCCGGTGAGCAGCCATCGCGCCCGTTCCCGGGCGGGCATCGCGTCGATCCCCCCGGGAAGGGGGACCGGCGCCGCCTCGTGGCCCGCCTGACCGGCGCGCGCCCGGCCGAGCGGCGGGCAGAGCGGCTTCAGCGTGGCCAGGCGCTCCACCCACCACGCCTCCCGGTCCGCCGGCGCGGTCACCGCTTCCGGCGGCCCGGCCTCCAGGCCCGCCGGAGCGGGCAGCTCGGCGACCGTCCCGTCAGGTGCGGAGATCATCGCCTCCACCAGGGCGCGCAGGTACGCCAGCAGCCGCCGCGCCATCGCTTCCGTGAAGCGCCGCCGGTCGTGGCCGAGGTTGAGGACAAGACGGCCGCCCCGGTACGCGCTGAGGGTGAGCGGGTAGCCGGTGTGCCCCTCGAAGGCCGCCTCGCGGCGGCTCCACGCGCCGCCCATCGAGGCGAAATGGGAGGCGTAGTCGTAGTTCTCGAAGGCGACCACGCTCTCGAAGAGCGGTCCCGGGGTGCGGATGCCGGCCCAGCGGCGGATCTGGGCCGGGGAGGAGTGCTCGACGCCGCGCAGGGCGATCTGATCATGCCGGAGCGCCCGCCACAACCCGGCCACCGTCGCCTCCGGGCGCACGGTGACCCGGAACGGCAGCGTGTTGACGAACATGCCGATCATGGCATCGGCGCCGTCGAGAAACGACCGGCACGCCCGCACCGCGCCGAACACCACGTCGTCCTGGCCGCTGAGCCGGTGGAGCAGCACCGCCCAGGCCGCCTGGACGATGTTGTTCGGCGTGACGCGATGCTGCCCGGCCCGCGCGTACAGGCGTTCGGCCGTCTCCTCGGGCAGCTCGTCCGTGACGGCCCCGAACACCGGCCCGCCGGGATCGGGTTCGCGGGCCGAGTCCACGACGAGCGGCGCCGGCCCGCCGATCCCGGCCAGGTGCGCGCGCCAGAACGCCTCGGCCTCCGTGCGGTCCAGCCCGGACAACCAGCCGATGTAGTCGGCGTACGGGCGTGGGGTCCGCGGCTCCCCGGCGGGCGTCCCGTCGTAGAGCCCGAACAGCTCGGTGACGGAGATGACGCAGGACCGGCCGTCCATCAGCGCGTGGTGACACGTCCAGACGAACCGGTACTCCTCGTCCCCGGTACGGATGAGCGCGAAGCGCATGGGCGGTCCGTCGGCGAGGTCGAAGGAGCGGACCTTGTCGGCGTCCAGGTACTCGCGGATGCGCGCGTCGCGATCCGTCAGATGACGCAGGTCGTGGACGGACACCTCGACGGGGACGTCATCACGGACCACCTGGCTCGGCCCGTCGGGATGGTCGAGCAGAAACCCGGTGCGCAACGTCGGGTGGCGCCGGACCAGCGTCCGCAGGGCCCGCTCGAACCGGGGAAGGTCCATCGCGTCGTGCACGGTGACCAGCATCTGGATGACGTAGGCGCCCGTGTCCGCGGCGTCGACGCTGTGCAGGAGCATCGCGTACTGCATCGGCGACATGGGAAAAACCGGGAGAACAGGGGGAACGGGGGAAGGGCCGTGGTGTGCGGGCCCGCCGGAGGGGCCGGACCCGCGGGGCGTGTTCGTCTGGCTCATGGCGGATAGCACTTTCGTCGGTGTGCGCTGGGTAACGAGGCCGGGTCAGAAGCGGTAGAGCGCCGCACCGATCTGCCCCCCGCCGGCGATGCCGGTCAGCACGACCAGGTCTCCGGGCGCGGCTCCCTTCTCGTCGCGCAGGCGTCGCAGCCCGACCGGTATGGCGGAGGTGAACAGGTCGCCGCCCGGCAGCGCCACGAGGCGCTTCCCGAGCACGGGCCACCGCCTGCGCAGGCGCTCCGCCGAGGCGGGGGAGAGCGAGGGCGGGACCAGCGCGCGGATCGACTCGGGCGTCACGCTCATCTCGTCGAGCAGCTCGGCCACGACGCGGGGGAGGTGTTCGAGGCACTGCTCGTCGAGGATCGAACGGTCGTCGGATCGGATGAACGCGCGGCCGTCGCCCTGGGTGGCCCAGGCCGCGAACGAGCCGACGCGGTCGCTGAGGTGGTGTGTGTGGAAGCCCAGGAAGCCGCGGCGTCGCTCCGGGTCGGCGCGCAGGAAGAGCGCCGACCCGCACGCGGCGATACCGGGGTGGCTCGTACCCGGCTCGCGCTCCTCCACCTCCGACGCGACGACGAGGACGTTCTCCACCTCGCCGCAGCGGATCAGCGCGGACGCCACCCGGCACGCGTCGAACAGGCCGAGACCGCCATTGCCGAGGTCGAAGGCGAGCATGTCGCCGCTCGCGGTGGTCGCGCCGTCGAAGCCCAGCTCGCCGGCGGCGATGGCGGCGACGGCCGGTTCGGCGATCATGCCGCTGCGGTACAGGCCGCCGTTGATCAACATCGCGACGTCGGAGGGCCGTCGATCCGCCGCGCGCAGGCAACGGGCGCTCGCCCGCGCGATCAGCTCCAGCGTCGAGGTGGCCTCGGACGCCCCCGGGTGGGCGATGCCGAGGCCGGCCACCTCGACCGGACGGGACCAGGGGCCGCGCCCGGTCGTCCGGGGGGCGGTCCGGGTCGAGCGCGTTCCCGATGCCAGCCGGGCCGGCAGGTCGTCGAGCCGGTAGACGGCCGTGCCGACGCTGATCCCTGAGCCGGCGATGCCGAACAGGACCCGTGCGCCGGGCCGGATCCGCTCGGCCCTGACACCGTCCCGCAGCGCCAGGACGTGGGTGGTCGTCGAGGTGTTCCCCAGGTCGGCGAGGTTGTTGATGACGTTGTTCTCGTGGAGGAACGGCCCGCCGAAGACCTTGTTCATGTGCCGGCCGGCCGCCTCGATGGTCGTCGAGGACGTCTGGTGGGGGATCACGAGGTCGATGTCGCGGTAGTGGAGGCCCATCCGGCCGAGTGTCCGATGGGTGTGGGCCACGGCCTCGCGGACCATGATGACCGCGAGCGCGAGCATCTCCGTCTTCATGATCATGCCGCCGTGCGAGGCGTCGGTGGGGCCGGCGACGCACAGCGCGTGGTGCTCGCCGATGGTGCGGATCCCGATGTGCTCGAAGCCCGCCCGCTCGTCGTCGGAGCGGGTGAGCAGCACCGCCGAGCCGGCGTCGCCCAGGGTGAGGCAGGCGATGCGGGGGTCCGTGTCGCTCGTGATCTCCTTCTGCGCCGTGCGGATCAGGTCGGAGATGGACTCGCCGCACACCACGAGCGCGCTGCCGATCTGACCCGCGCGGATCATCGCGTCGGCGATCCGGATGGCGGTGAAGTTACCGGCGCAGGCGTTGACGATGTCGAAGGCCCACGCGCGCGCGCAGCCGAGCCGGTGCCGCAACTGCGCCGCGGCCGAGGGCTCGTACGAGACCCGGAGCGGGCCGTCCTTGCGGGAGATGCTGCCGTTGATCAGCAGGTCGATGTCGCCGGGCCCGAGAGAGGAGCGCTCGAAGCAGTCTCTGGCCGCCCTCTCCGCGAGGTCCACGGCGTATTCGCCCTCCGCGGCGATCCGGCGGGTGGCGATTCCGGTCAACGTCTCCAGGGGGAGTTTCAGAGGGTGCGCGCACCCCTCGACCACCTCGCGCGTCGACAGCGATCCGGCGGGCAACGCGACGCCGACGCTGTCGATGACCGAGCGGTACACGGTCAGCTCTGGGGGGCGTCGGCGTACGGACCTTCGAACGCTTCCGTTTCTTTCATGTGATTCTCGCCTCACAGTCGCGACTGAGGATTCGACGCCAGAGCACTAGAGAGGGGGAGATTAATTCCTGAGTATTGGTAAAGGTACCTTCCGGGGAATCCCGCGTCCAGGCCTGTTCGTGCTGCTCAGGATAGTACGATGAATCTTATGATGATTAATCAGGACAATGGCATTTTTGCGAAAAAAAGGAAGATAGCCCTTTTTGGGATACAAAAAGATAGATTGGAGACTGTTTCCCGATGTTTGTGCATATCCACCGATTAATGGCAAAAGTCGCGTTCCGCCGTCACCGTCAGGAGGCTGACCATGCCGATCTTCGAGCATGACGCCACGGAGCCCGAGCGGCATTCGCCGGATCGGCGGGGCGCCTCATACGCCCGGCTGTCCGCGCAGCTCCGGCAGGCGGGCCTGCTGGATCGGCGCGTCCCCTACTATGCAGGGCAGATCGTCGGCGTCCTGGCCGCGCTCGCCGCCTGCTGGACGGCCTTCGCGCTGGTCGGCGACTCCTGGTGGCAGCTCGGCGTCGCCGTGGTCATGGCCGTCGTCTTCACCCAGGCCGGTTTCCTCGTCCACGACGCCGGACACCGGCAGATCTTCGCGTCCCGGCGGGCCAACGACAGGATCGGTGTCCTGTTCGCCAATCTGGCGATCGGGCTGAGCTACCGGTGGTGGGTGCGCGAGCACAACCGTCATCACGCGCATCCCAACCAGGAGGGCAAGGACCCGGGCATCGACGTCGGCGTCCTGGCCTTCACCACCGCCCAGGCCGCCGATCGCGGCCGGCTCGCCCGGTTCGCGTACCGCTACCAGGCGTACTTCTTCTTCCCGCTGCTCCTGTTCACGGCCCTCGGCCTGCACGCGGAAAGCGCCCGCGACCTGTCGCGGGCGAAGGGAGGGGCGTGGGAGCGGGCGCTGTTCGCCGTCCACGTGGCCGGATACGTCCTCGCGCTGCTGTGGGTGCTGTCCCCGGCCAAGGCCGTGGCCTTTCTCGTCGTGCACCAGGGTCTGTTCGGCCTGTACGTGGGCGGCACCGTCGCCCCCAACCACAAGGGCATGGCGACGCTCGGCGCCGACGACCACGCCGACTTCGTCTGGCGGCAGGTGGTGACCTCACGCAACATCCGCTCGAACCGCTTCGTGGACTTCGTCTTCGGGGGCCTCAACCACCAGATCGAGCATCACCTGTTTCCCCGCATGGCCCGTCCGAACCTGCCCCGCTCCCGATCGGTCGTCCGGCGGTTCTGCGAGGAGCACGGGCTGGCGTACACGGAGACCGGTGTGCTGGACTCCTACGCCCGGACGCTGCGCCACCTCCACACCGTCGGCCGCCTTCACCGGATGGCCGAGCCGCCCCCTCGACAGGTGTCCACGTAGGGCAGCTCGGGGATGTGGACGTCCCACTCGGGACGCGACAGAGCCCCGTCCTCGGCGCAGATCGCCGCGACGGCGGCGTCCGGCGCGACGGTGATCTCCAGCAGCCTTCCGTCCGGGTGGGAGATGAGCAGCGCCGTCCCGTCGAACGCCACGGTGGCGACGAGGTCGGAGGTGAGCTCGATCCTGGAACCGACCTGCCGGTGCCCTTGCCACTCCCACAGCATGACGTCCACCTCGGAGACGGACGCGAACATGTCGCCCGGCGGGTAGGGCACGAGAGCGGAGACGGCCCTCGCGTGCGCGATCTGCGGCGGGGCGAGTCGCTCGCTCAGCCCCCCGGTCCAGAACGTCACGCGACCGGACGTGTCACCGGTCGCGGCCGCGTTCCGCGACAGGATCACCTCTCCCTGGGCGCGGGCGTCGGTCTGGTACGGCGACACCTTCCCGGTGACGAGGTCCAGCAGCGTTCCCCCGGTTCCGGGCGACCCGCGCGTATCGGTGAGGAAGGATCCCTCGCGGGCCAGCAGCCGCCGTCCGTCAGGGAGGAAGGCCACGCCCGCGGCGTCCATCCCGACGGTCCTGAGCCATGTCCGGCTCCCGACGTCCCACAGTTCGAGTTCCTCGACGTCGTCCTGGCCTTCGGAGAAGGAGCTCACCGCCACGGTCTCTCCGCCGGGGGAGAAGACCAGGTCGCGTACCCCGTCCGCCGACCGGCGCCTCACCGTGAAGTCGCCCACGCGGGCCCTCGTCGCGACGTCCCAGAACGTCACCACGGTCGACCGGGGGTGGACGAGCGCCAGCGTGCGTCCGTCGGGGCTGAACACCGGATAGTACGCCCCCGCCTCGGGAGGGGACGGATCGTCGGCCCCTTCCCCGGCCTCCGCCCCGGGAAGGGGCAGGGCGTCCGGCCGGATCGCGGCGCCGAGGGGTCTGCGGGTGGCGACGTCCCAGATCGTGACCTTCCAGCCCTCCCGCCTGCCGGTCGTCACCGCCAGGAGGCGGCCGTCGGGGCTGAAACGCCGCTCGCCGTCTCCCGGGCCGAGCATGCCCAGCGTGGTGGTGTGCGCCGAGAGGTCGTACGTCTGCACCGTCCCGAACGGGTCCGCCACCCGCAGGAGGTGCCCGTCGCGGGAGATGCGATGGAGCGGATCCAGCGTCCCAGGGGGGAGCGAGATGCTCTCCAGGAGCATGCCGTCGGACCTGCCCTCGCGCACGCTCCACAGGTTCACCTGGTTCTCGCTGTCCGTCCCGGTGAGGAAACGGCCGTCGCCGCTGAACTCCAGCCGTTCGGCGGGCGGGTACATGGACGCCTCCGTCGCCTCCTCGCCGGTCGAGACGTCGAACAGCAGGACGCCGTCCTCGTGGACGGAGACGGCGAGCAGCCGGCCGTCCGGGCTGAACGCGCCGGTGGTGGCGTTGGACGGCAACCAGGGGGCGGCGACGCGTCTGCCGCGCACGGGGTCCCACAGTTCGAGGCGACGGGCGGGCCGCGGACCACCGCCGGCCGCGGCGTCCGAGCCGGATGTCGTGACCTCCGCGGTCAGGTCCCGGGCCTGGGGAGGGATCACCAGCGCGAGCCGGTCGTCCGGACTGATGTGAACGACCTCTTCGGACAGCACCCGGACGCGCCTCTCGACGTCCCACGTCTCCGGGGCGTCCACTCGCGAGATGGTCAGGAAACGGCCACCGGGGCTGAACCGGATGTCGGGCTGGTCCGCCTCCCCCAGGGAGACGAGAGGCGAGCCGCCCGGCGCCGGGCCGTGGGCCGGCCACAGCCACACCCCGGAGAGGTCGGCCACCGCCACGGTGCGCGTGCCGGGCCTGAACGCGAGGGCCATGACCTGCCGCTCCCAGCGCACCTGGGCGACCTGCTTCTTTTCCGCGAGGTCGTGGACGCGGAGGGTGCCAGGCTCGCCCGTCCGGCCGGGAGTGTAGGACGCCAGCTCGGCCCCGTCGGCGCTGAGCGCGTAGAGCGACCCCGCGGTGCCGTACGGGTCGGTGAAGGCGTCGACCATCGGGCTCGCCGTCGAGTCGACCAGCTCTCCCCTGGCCTCGGAGACGGGGGAGATCCGCCACGCCGCGACGCTCAGCCGGCGGGCCAGCCTCGGATCGGTCAGGCGCAGGGTCGCGGCGCGTTGCGCCACCAGCCGGGCCGCCGTCTCCTCCAGCCGCCGCTGGGCGAGGTCGCCCTGCCGTACGGCGTCCACCAGCGCGGCCGCGGAGACGATCAGCAGCACGGCCAGGGCGGCCACGACGCCGGACCGCAGGCGTGAGGCACGCCGGGCACGGACCGCGCTCGCCCGCAGGAAGTCGTTCTCCAGGGGCGTGAGATCGTCGCGGTGTTCCGGCCCGGCGAGCAGCTTCTCGGCGACGGCCAGGCGCGCGCCCCGGTACAGGACGCCGGCGTCGTGGCCGTGCTCGGCCCATGCCGAGGCCGCCTGGGTCAGCTGCCGGTGCGCGCGCAGACGGTCGCGGCCCTCGTCGACCCAGCCCCGCAGCCGTGGCCACGACCCGATGAGGGCCTCGTGGGCCACCTCCACGGTGTCCTGGTGAAGCGTCAGCAGCCGGGCGCCGGCCAGTAGCTCGATGACGAGTCCCGTGTCGGCGTCTCCCAGAGGATCCAGCTCAGCGCGGGAGACCGGACGGCGGGTGTCCTCGGTCTGTTCCCCGGGGTTGATCAGCCGGAGCAGGACGCGCCTGGCGATCCCGGCCTGGGCCGGGGAGAGGCGCCCGTACAGCTCCTCGGCGGTGTGACTGATCGCCCCCTGTACCCTGCCCACGCTCTCGTAGGCGTCGAGCGTCAACATCTTGCCCCGGCGGCGGCGCCAGGTCTCGCGCAGCGCGTGCGACATCAGCGGCAGCGCGCCGGGCTCGTCGGCGACGTCGGCGATGATCGCCGCGGTCAGCGCGCGCTCGACCGTGAGACCGTCGGCCATGGCCGGCCGCACGATCGCCTCCCGCAACTCTTCCCTGGTCATGGCCCCGACCAGCAGGCCGGCCTCGCGCAGGGACCCGGCGAGCTCGCGGTGCTCGGCGCAGCGCCCGTAGAAGTCGGCCCGGACGGCTATGACCACCCGCGGCGCGCCCGCCGGGCGTCGCGCGCCGACGAGCAGGTCCACGAACTCCGCACGCTCGCGCCGGTCGCGGCAGAGCGCGAACACCTCCTCGAACTGGTCCACCACCACTACCGGTGATCCGCCGGCGGAGTCGTCGGCGGAGCCGGCGAGCAGCCGGTCGGCGTGACGCATCGGGTGGTCGCCCGGGGTGATGACCGCCACCTTCGGCGGCGGGGGCGACGACGCCCGCAGGGCCGAGACGACCCCGGCTCGCAGCAGGGAGGACTTGCCACTGCCCGACGGCCCGAAGACCGCCACGAAGCGGTGCCGCTCCAGCAGGTCCACCACTTCGCGGACCAGCCGTTCGCGCCCGAAGAAACGGGCGGCGTCCTCGGCGTCGTAGGAGGCCAGGCCCGGGTACGGCGCCACGGACCCGTCGTCGTCCCGCATCTCGCGCGCCAGCTCCGCGGTCACGTCGCGCCAGCGGGTCTCCCATTCCGCCAGGTCGCCCCCGCACGCCTCCACGTAGGCGAGGACGGTCCGCAGCGAGGGCAGACGTTCGCCGGCGGCCGCCTGGGACAGGGTGGTGACCGAATGACCCACGCGCCGTGCCATGTCCCGGTAGGTGATGCCACCGGCCTCCTGGCGAAGTTTCCGCAGTGCGTGGGCGAAGTCCGGAACAGGTCCCTCCGCGGGGTCCACCGGTCTTTCGCGACGACCCATTGTTCAGGCGCTCCACCCGCTGGACGACAAAGATCGCTAGGGAAATGAAACTACCTATGTCAAGAAATTTCTACACGAATGGCTAATCGTCGGCGTTGGTGTGACCTTCCTGACCGGTTCCCCCCGGGGGGCATCCGGCCGGCCCACCCGGGACGCGGCGTCCATCGGCCCGCCCGCCGGACGCCGCGTCCCGGGCGGGCCGATGGACGCACGCACGGGCACGCGGGCGCCGCCTTCCGGCGCGGGCGATACCCGCCGGGGCCACCGGCCACCTGCCACCTGCCGCCTGCCGCCTGCCACCGGCAGGCGGGCAGCCACCGAACCGGTGCCGCGAGACCCCCGCACCGGCAGGACGAGGCAGGAACGAGCCGCCGGACCGCCGCGACCTCGCCGGGGCCTCCCGCCCCCGAGATTTCTTTTGTTCGAGGCCCTGAACAGGGATGTCGAACAAAAATGCGCCGCATAACTTCAGGCCTCGAAGGCCGTCGGACGGCAGCGGGAGCGGTACGGACCCGCGTTCCGCCCGGCGGCGTATCGACCGGCGGCGGAGTGCCGCCGGCGAGACCCGAGGAAGGGCGACAAGCATGAACATGCGCCAAAAAGCAGGACTGGCCCTGGCCGCGAGCGCCGCGGTCATGACCTTCGCCGGTACGGCACCGGCCCAGGCGGCCCCCGTGGCGCGCTCCGCGCCCGCCGTGGTCGTGCAGACGGCATCGGGGAGCTCCGCCTTCACGACGGGAACGGTCACCCAGGAAACCGCGGGAGCGGCCGCTCAGGCGACCGCGGCGGCGGCGAAGTTCTCGTGCAGCCGGGTGAAGGGCTGGAAGCAGAAGCTGGCCTGCCACGCCGTGATGAAGGCGGGCGGCGCGTGGGTGTGGTCGAAGCTGGAGAAGGCGGCCAGGGGAGGATGGGCCCGCTACTCCGAGGCGTTCAACGCGCTCCCCAGGGTCTTCAGGGCCCTGCTGTGGAACCACAAGAGGTACTTCTACTGCCTCCTGTCGCCCTGGTGCTGACCAGGCCCCCAGGATCAACGGCCCCCGGATCCGCATGGCGTGCCGTTTCCCCGTGCCGTCCGCCCGGACGGCACGGGGCCCCCGCGACCACCTCCGCGGATCGTCGTCCCGCGTTTCGAACACCATTCCCGTAGAGAGAGCCGACACCAGGAGACAGTCCCCATGCTCAGCACGCTGAAAATTTCCACCGCCGTCGTCGTCGCCTCGGCGGCCCTCGCCCTGGCGCCCGCGGGCGCGGCCGGCGCGGCATCGGCGACGACCACCGCCACCGCCGTCACCGCGGCGGGGGCGGCGTCCGCGTCGGCCGGCACCGCTCCGGCCTGCGTCAAGCGCCAACTGATCATCCGGCAGGGAGTCGCGCTGACGAACAAGTGCGGCAGGACGATGAGGGTGAAGGTGCTCGTCAAGCGAGGCAAGGACAGCTGGTGCTTCACCATGAAGAACAACCAGAGGAGGTTCTGGGCGTTCGTCCCGCAGGCCGCGTTCGCGAAGTACGAGAGGACCGTCACCTGCTGAAAGCGGCTCCCGCCGGGCGGGGGCCCGGCGGGACCCCGGAAGAAGGCGGCCGCGCGGGTCTCGCGGCCCCCGGGCTTTGAGGAACGAGCCGGAGGCCTGCCGTTCGCCCGGCCGAGACGACGGCCCGCCCCGCGGTTTCGCGGGACGGGCCGTCATCGTTTCGGGGTGCGCGGGCTCATCGGGCGAGTCCCGGCACGGTCACTCCTCCTCTTCCCCCTCGTCCTCGAAGATCTCGTCGACGACCTCGGCGGCCACGAGGCCACCGGCCACACCGGCCGCGACGCCGCCCCAGCCGGGGCCGCGCTCGTGATGGCCGTGGTGGGAGCCGTGGTGACCGTCGTGCCGGGCGTACGGGTCGTGGCCGCCGTACTGGAAACCGCCGCCGTGGGAGCGCTGGGAGAGCGCGGCCAGCCAGCCGTTGATCTCCGAGGCCCAGTCGCGGTGCGCCGCCTCCTGGTGGCCGGCCTGCCAGCGGCCGAAGGCGTCGCCCCCGGAGCCGTGGCCGCCGGAGCGCTTGTCGGCCTCCACCACGATGTCCAGGCCCGTGGGAGTGGCGACGAAGGTCAGCTCGATCTCGTTGATCCGCCCGGCGTAGGCGGGCGGCGGGTAGAACTCGATCTCCTGGTAGAACGGCAGCTGCTGGCCGAGGCCGTAGATGTGGCCGTGCTCCAGGTCGGCACCCTTGAAGTGGAAGCCGAGTCGTACGAAGGCGTCCAGCACGGCCTGCTGGGAGGCCAGCGGCTCGATCTCGACCGGGTCCATGTCGCCCTTGTCGACGGCCGCGGCGATCGCCAGCTCGGTGCGCACCCCCATGGCCATGCCGCGCAGGTGCTGTCCGGCGACCTCGGTGACCGGAGTCTCCCACGGCACCGGGAACTGGAACGGCACGACCTTGTCCTCGCCGCCGCGCAGCCGGAACGCTCCGGAGACCTGCGTGCGGAAGAACTCCAGCAGGCCGACCTGCTCACCCTCGCCGTGCTCGGATTCCGTCCTGGCGACCAGCCCGAGGGCGATGTACTGGATGTCGGCGTCGAAGTCACCGCCCTTCACGCGTACCTCGCCGCGCAGCGACTCGCCGGGCCGCGCCCGCGGGGTGGCCAGGACGGTGTCCACCGAAGGGGCTCCGACCCCGAAGGCTCCCAGCATCCGTTTGAAGATCACGGTTTCCTCTCCTCGTTCACGTGCGTGTTGTGGCCGCACGTCAAACGATCACTGTGGGGGCGCGGTTCCCCCCGGAGCGGACCGGTGGGTAAAAACTGTTCCTCACCCGGTTCTTCGAGCGGGTCCCCCGAATCCGCGGCCGCCGATCCGTACATGAGAGATCATGAGCCGGGTGCGGATCGGAATCTTCCTGGTCGCGGCCGGTTTCCCCGGCAGGCCGCAGGGACGGGTGCTGCGTGACTGCGTGGAGGCGATCGCGGTCGCGGAGGAGGCGGGGTTCGACGACGCGTGGATCGCCGAGCACCACTTCATGTCGTACGGGGTCTGCCCGTCGGCGGCCACGCTGGCGGCCGTGGCGCTCGGACGTACGCGGACGATCGGGGTCGGGACGGCCGTGAGCGTGCTGTCCACCCAGCACCCGGTGGCGCTGGCCGAGCAGGCGGCGATGTTGCACCACCTGTCCGGCGGGCGTTTCACGCTGGGGGTCGGCAGGGGCGGGCCCTGGGTGGACCTGGAGGTGTTCGGCACCGGCCTGGAGAGGTTCGAGCGCGGCTTCGCCGAGTCTCTCGACCTGCTGTGCCGGGCCCTGGAACAGCGCACGGTGTCGGCCGAGGGGGAGTTCTTCCGTTTCCGCGAGGTCGCGATGGTACCGGCGGCGTCGATGCGGCCCGTCGTGGCGTGCACCTCGCCGGAAACGACGCGGCTGGCGGCCGCGCGGGGGCTGCCGATGCTGCTCGGCATGCACGTGGACGACGCGGGCAAGGCCGCGATGCTCGCCGGTTACGACGCGGCGCGCCCACCCGCGCCGGGAGCCGCTCCGCCGGGCGCGGCCCGCCACGTGGCCGCCGTCGTCGGATACGTGGCCGACTCGACGAGGGCGGCCGTGCGGGAGCTGAAAGCCGCCATGCCCCGCTGGCTGGAGCCCGGCCTGGACGGGTACGTGCCGGTGGACGGCCGGCGGCGGCCGGTACGGGACGTGGGGGAGTACGTCGACTTCCTGACCGGCGTCCATCCGGTGGGTGACGCCGACCACTGCGTGGAGACGATCAGGCGCACCCGCGAGGCGACCGGGCTCGAACACCTGATCCTCATGGTCGAGGGTGCGGGCGAGCACGCCCGCACCCTGGAGAACATCCGCCGGCTGGGCGCCGAGGTGCTGCCGAGACTCGGCGGCTGACGACTCCGGTGCCGGAACACCGCCCGCGGAGAGACTCGGCCTCCTCCGCGTCACCGCCGTGAGTCCCCGCGCCGTGACCCGCCGGACCGGGGTCGGCGGGCCCGGCATCTCAACGGAACGCGGCGAACCTCACCAGCGGTCGTGGTGGACGGCGTCTCGCAGAGGGCGCCGGTGGCGCCAGCCGTGCCGTTCGAGGTCGGGTGTGGTCTCGAGGTGGGTCACCGGTCCGAGGCACAACCAGGCGAGAGGGCGGACTCCGGCCGGGATGGCGAGGAGGTCGCCGAGGAAGGGCTCGCGGTAGAACGACACCCAGCCGACGCCGAGGTTCTCGGCGGTGGCGGCCAGCCAGAGGTTCTGGATGGCCAGGCACACCGAGTACAGGCCCGCGTCGGCGATGGCGTGACGGCCGAGGACGGCGGGGCCGCCCCGGTCCGGGTCGTAGGTGACCACGATCGATAGCGTCGACTCCAGCACTCCGTCGATCTTGATTCGGGCGAATCGCCGCGCGGCGGAGGCGTCGAGGGTCGCGGCGAAGACCTCCCGCTCGTGATGGACGTGGTCGTGGAACGCCTCGCGGATGGCGGTGTCGCGCACGAGGACGAAGTCCCACGGCTGGGAGAGCCCCACGCTGGGGGCGGCGTGGGCCGCCGACAGGATCCGGTGCAGGACCTCGTCGGGGACGGGCTCGCCGGTGAACTGCGCGCGTACGTCGCGGCGGCGGTGGATGACGTCGTAAATCCGGTGGTCCATGGGCAGGCTCCCGCTGTGTACATGCCCCGTGCCGGGGCCGTGGACGCGAGGCCGGTCTTCGGACTTCCGGATCGACGCTTGACCACCCGCCTTCCCAGTCCTTTCGGACCAGTGGCCGCGCGTACGCGCATGGGTGGTGGCTTCCCGGTCACCGCGGCGGGCCCGTGCCGGAATCACACCGGCTTCCCGATTCTCCCCGCCGGGGCGGGGCACCTCACAACAGTTCGCCGTTCCGTACGGTAACGGATTTCCGCGCTCGCCATGGCATCGGGGAGTGGGGGAGACCCGCGTCCGGCCCCCCTTGCCCCGCACCGCGGTGCGGGGCAAGGGGGCCTGCTGTCCTCGCCCGTTACCCTGCCATCTCCTTGGCGGCCGGTTCCGCCCGCCGGGTCCGCTGGGCCCAGCGCACGGCCGGTCCGGTGGCGAGGCCGGACAGCAGGAACAGGCCGCCGAGCGCCAGCCAGCCCGGGGTGCCCCAGGTGAGGATCAGCGTCGTGAGCAGTAGTGGGCCGAGCATCCTGGCGACCGCCGCTCCGGATCCGAAGAATCCCTGGTACTGGCCCTGCTTGTCGGCCGGGGCGAGGTCGAACCCGATCTCCCAGGCGCCGGAGGCGTGCGCCATCTCGCCGAACACCTGCAGGCAGGCCGCGAGGAGCAGGATGAGCGCGGCCGCCCACGCCGAGGACCAGGTCGACGACAGGGCGAACACCGCGCACGCGGCGAGCAGCACCACACCCGCCCGCCGCACGGTCCGGGAGGCGGTCTCCAGGTCCGTGACCCGCCGGGCCACCCGTACCTGGAAGAGCACGACGCCCAGGGTGTTGAGGATCAGCAGGGCGGAGACCGTCCAGCTCGGGGCCTCGGTCCGCTGGACGATCCACAGGGGGATGACCAGGCTGAGCAGCGGCATGTTCAGCAGCGTGATCATGTTGAGGAAGGAGAGCAGCGCGTACGGCCTGTCCCTGAGCACCGCCAGGGCCGGTTCGCCCGCGGGCGCGGGCGCCGTGGGCGGCACCGGGGGAAGGCGGAGCAGGATCAGGGCGGAGAGCAGGAAACTCAGCGCGTCCATCGCGAGGACCGTCAGGTAGGCCGCACGGGTGTCGAGGTGCAGCGCCGCCCCGCCGAGCGCGGCGCCGACCGCCAGCCCGGCGTTGACCGTCGCCTGCAGGTGGGCCCGGATCCGGGTCCGCTGCGCCCTGTCCACCAGCCCGGCGAGCAGCGCCTGCCTGGCGGCGGCGAGACCGCACTGCGAGGTCGCGTACAGGCAGGCGATCACGACGAACGCGGGGAAGGAACGGACGAACAGGAACGAGCCGACCGAGGCGGCCGTGGCGACGGCCAGCAGGACCGCCGTGCCGCGAGCTCCCCGGCGGTCGGCGAGGTGGCCGAGCGGGACCCCCGCCACGAAGCCGACGGCCCAGCCGAGTGTCAGCGCGAAGCCGACCTGGGTCGGCGAGAGTCCCACGATCCGGGTGAAGTAGAGCGCCGAGCACACGTAGTACGCGCCGTCCCCGATGGAGTTGGCCAGCTGCGCGAGGGCCAGGACCCTGGGCGGCCCGGAGGGAGGTGTGATCCGGCTGAACATGGGGCTCCTTCTCTGGCCGGGCGCTCGCGACGTGCCCGGGTGATGTTCCGGCCGGTGAGAGCCTGACACGATCTTTACGGGGGTAACTTTATTGAGCTGATTGACCCCATATAAGATCCAATATGGGGCCAAATCGCTGGGCCAATGTGGGGAGGGCCGGATGGACTTCCATGTGAGCCTCACCGGGCGCGGCGACCTGTCCGCCCGCATCTACCGGCAGCTCCTGGACGCCGTCCTCGACGGCCGCCTGCGCCCGGGAGAGCGCCTGCCCCCGACCCGCGAGCTGGCGCGGCGGCTCGACGTGTCGCGCAACACCGTGGCCCTCGCCTACGAGCGGCTGGCCGCCGAGGGCGTTCTCGTCGGCCAGGCCGGGGCGGGTACCTTCGTGTGCGCCGAGCCCCTCGCCCGTGCCCGCCCCAGGAACGCGCCCGCGGGCGGCGTGCGGCCCCGCCGCCTCTGGCGCTCCCCGGCTCCCCCGTGGACCGAACCGGAGGGGGAGCCGGTCTACGACTTCAGGGTGGGCGTTCCCGACGTGCGGCTGTTCCCGTTCGAAACGTGGCGCAGGCTCGTCGCCCGCGAGCTGCGCCCGGCGTCGGCGCGCTCCGCGGGCTACGGAGATTTCTCCGGGCACGCGGGACTGCGGGAGGCCGTCGCCCGCCACGTCGGCGTCTCCCGCTCGGTGCGGGCGAGCGCCGATGACGTGCTCGTCACGCACGGAGCCCAGCAGGCGCTCGACCTGATCGGCCGCGTCATGATCGACCCCGGCTGCCAGGTGGCCGTCGAGGAGCCGGGCTACCCTCCGGCCAGGCTGCTGTTCGAGTCTCTGGGGGCGCGGGTCGTCGGCGTCCCCGTCGACGGGGAGGGCCTGGACGTGGCCGCCCTTCCCGACTCCGCCCGCCTCGTCTACGTCACGCCGTCACACCAGTTCCCGCTGGGCATGCCGATGTCGCTCGGCCGCCGCGCCGCGCTGCTCGAATGGGCCGGGCGGCGTGGCGCCGTGGTGATCGAGGATGACT
The DNA here is from genome assembly GCF_051192615.1 of Streptosporangium sp. G11. NCBI lineage: Bacteria > Bacillati > Actinomycetota > Actinomycetes > Streptosporangiales > Streptosporangiaceae > Streptosporangium > Streptosporangium sp. G11. The sequence continues at coordinate 9,005 of NZ_JBPJUQ010000082.1, read as the reverse complement.
ACGACAGCGAGTTCCGCTTCGAGGATCGCCCGCTCGAACCGCTCCAGAGCCTCGACCGCAGCGGTCACGTCATCTATGTCGGCTCCTTCTCCAAGACGATGCTGCCGATGCTGCGAGTGGGCTTCCTGGTCGCCCCCGCCTCGCTCCAGCCCGCCCTCCGCGCCGCCAAGCGGCTCACCGACTGGGGCGGCGAGTTCTCCACCCAGGCGGCCCTGGCCGGTTTCATCGACGAGGGCCTGCTCGGGCGGCACGTCCGCAAGGCGACGCGCGAGTACGCGGCCCGCCACGAGCGGATCCTCACCATCCTCCGGCGCGACTTCCGCGACTGGCTGGAACCGGTCCCCTCCGCCGCCGGCCTGCACCTCTGCGCCTACCTGACCCCGGACGCCGGGGTCGACACGGCCCAGGTGACGGCGTACGCGCGGGAGGCGGGCATCGCGGTGCAGGACCTCGCCTCCTACTACGGCGAGGCCCCGGCGCGGCCGGGGCTGGTGCTCGGGTACGGCGCGATCCCCCCGGAGAGGATCGAGGCGGGCCTGAGGCTGCTCGCGAAGGGCTTTCGCGCGAGCCGGCGGCCACCACGGAACGCCGCGGCAGTGAGGGAGCCCGCGAACGGCGACCCGGGCGAACACTCCCCACGCGGGCCTCGCGCGGGCCTCGCGTGAGCGCTCGTCCCGGGGAACATGGAGCGTGACCGTCGTCACACCAGGGCGGGTGCGGTGCCGGGCGCCGAGCCGCGCAGGCGGGCGGCGTCCTGGCTGGGAGGTGCGCCGAACTGGCGGCGGTACTCGCGGCTGAACTGTGACGGGCTGTCGTAGCCGACGCTGTGGCTGACGCCGGTGACGTCGTTGGGACGGGTGGCGAGCAGGAGCCGGGCCTCCTGCAGCCGGATCTGCTTCTGGAACTGGATGGGGCTCATCGCGGTGACCGCCTGGAAGTTGCGGTAGAAGGCGGACACGCTCATGCCGGACAGCTGCGCCACGTCCTCGACGCGGAAGGACCGCGCGTAGTGGTCGCGGATCCACTGGACCGCCCGGGCGATGTGGGTGAGGCTGCTGTCGGCGAGGCCGAGCTGGCGTACGACGGCGCCCTGCTCGCCGGTGATGAGCCGCCACAGGATCTCCCGCTTGATCAGCGGTGCGAGCACCGCCATGTCGCGTGGCCGGTCGAGCAGGCGCAGCAGCCTGACCACCGCGTCGACGAGCGCGTCGGGCGCGTCGCTGACCGCCATGCCGGACGGCGTGCCGCCGCCGACGGGTGGGAGGTCTCCGGGGGCCGCCTGCAGCAACAGCTCGGCGACGGTGGCCGGGTGCAGGATCAGGCCGAAGCCCATCGCCGGCCGCTCGGGGGCGGCCTCGGTGAAGTGGCCGGTGATCGGCATGTCGACCGAGGCGAGGAGATACTGCCCGGCGCGGTACTCGTACACGCGGTCGCCCAGCGCGATCCGTTTCGCGCCCTGCGCGATGAGGGCCAGCACCGTGCCCGACATCGACGGCGAGGGCGGCGTCGGCTGCTCGACCTTCGAGACCAGGACACCGTCGATGGCGGTGCTCATGTCGGGCCGGGCATGGCGAGCGAGCAGGGCGCGCAGCTCATCAAGGTCCATGGCCCGATTGAAGCACAGACACGATAATCCCCACAATGAGAGGAACAGGCAAGAGGTCGGGAGCATCGTTCTATCGTTTCAGCAGGTCAGGGTGTTTATATGGGCTGGTCGAGATCCCCGGAGAACGCGACGGCTCCACAATCGGAGGGATTACCCCCATGAGCGTCAACCACGGTTTCCACGCCACCATGACCGCGAAGCCGGGAAAGGGTGACGAGCTGGTCGAGTTCCTGCTCGACGCGCCGTCCCTGTCGAACGAGGACTGCGTCGTCTTCCTGGTCGGCCGCTCGGCCGGCGACCGGGACATCGTCCATGTCACCGAAGGCTGGACCAGCCAGGAGGCCCACGGCAGGTTCTTCGCGACCGAGCAGGCGCGGGCACTGGTCGCGAAACTCCAGCCGCTGCTCGCCGGCGAGTCCGACTACACCGACGAGGTGCCGGTCGGCGGCAAGGCCGCCTTCGGAGAGCACTGATCACCACACCGATCACCTGATCACCTGATCACCCGGCATTACCCCTATGAAAGGAACCTCCCGTGACTCCGGCGCGACCCGACATCGACCCCCAGCTGCAGGCACTGCTCGCGGAGATGCCGCTCATGCCCCAGCTCAGCCCCGAGGTGGTCGCGCAGCTGCGCCGGCTCCCGTCGACGCCGGTGGAAACCTTCCTGGAAGGTCGCACGGTCGACCGGCGCGAGGTCACCGTTCCCGGCCCGGACGGCGCGCGGATCCCGCTGTCGATCCTCAGCCCCGCCGGGGCCGATCGCGCCACGGCGGCACCGTGCGTCTACTGGATCCACGGCGGCGGCATGATCATGGGAGATCGCTTCTCGAACATCGACATCCCCCTGGAGTGGCTCGACCTGCTCGGTGCCGTCGTGATCTCCGTGGACTACCGGCTGGCGCCGGAGGCCACCGGCACGACCCTGGTCGAGGACTGTTACCACGCCCTGCTCTGGATCGCCGAGCACGCCGACGAGCTGGGCGTCGATCCCGCCCGCGTCATCGTCGCGGGAGTCAGCGCGGGCGGAGGCCTCGCCGCCGGAGTCGCGCTGATGGCACGCGACCGCGGCGCCCCGGCGATCGCCGCCCAGATGCTGATCTGCCCCATGCTCGACCACCGCAACATCACCACCTCCAGCCGGCAGTACTCCGGCGGGCCCGGTGTCTGGACCCGCGAGATGAACGAGTTCGGATGGCAGGCGGTTCTCGGCGACCACGCCGGCCGGGACGTGTCCTGCTACGTCTCACCCGCGGTGGCCGACGACCTCTCGGGCCTGCCGGCCACCTACATCGACGCCGGCACGGCCGAGGTCTTCCGTGACGAGGACGTCGACTACGCCACCAGGATCTGGGCGGCCGGCGGCCAGGCGGAACTCCACATCTGGGCGGGAGGATTCCACGGATTCGACGCGCTGTACCCGCAGGCGCGCGTCTCGGCCGCGGCGCGCCGGACGCGCAACGACTGGCTCGCCCGGCTCCTGAGCCCGGACTCCCACACGTAGGCGCCGCCCTGCCCCGGGTGTCTCGGGAACCCGTTCCTCGCCGGCGACGCCGTGACACCCGCACCTGTCAATTCGTGAGGCCTCCGGGGGCGTCGAACGACTTCTCCGTGGCCTTCGGCGACCGCGGCGGGCTTTGGGGTGATCAAGAGGCCTGCCCGACGCATGTGCGGTATGAAGGTATTCGTACCGACGATCGGCGACCCGGCCCGCCCGTCCGGCGCAGGTCCTTGTGAAGATCGTGGTGAGATGCGTGCGCACAGTGAGAACACGGATGCTGGTTTGGGCGACACTGCTCGCGACCGCGGCGGCGTGCGGCCTGGAACGGCCGGCCCCGCGGGCGATCAGTGCCTCGCCCGCGCAGGAGCGCACCCCCACGCCAGGCCCCGCCCTTGAGAGCCCCAGGGCGCCCGCGGATACTCCCGGGCGTTCCGACGAACCGCGCGGGAGCGACATGGGCCCTGGTCACGGCTCGTTCGAAGAGACGGTCACGCTCGCGGACGGACGCCGGGTGGCGATGCATTACAAACGCGGCCAGGGGCTCTTCGAGCAGCACCACATCCCGCACGCCGGCGGGTGGACCAGGCCACGCCTGATCTACCGCACCAAGACCGATCCCTGCCAGGGCATCAAGCTCCAGGCCGACAGCGGCACGGTCACGGCGATCGCGGACTTCGGCCTCTACTGCGCGGACGGCGAGCCGCCCACGGAGTCCGTCGCGGCGGTGGGGGTGGGGGATCTACGCGAATGGGATCACCACCTCACCAGGAACTTCGACGGCTGGGAGCGCGTCACGTTCACCGGCGGCGGGAGGGCCACCTTCGTCAACAGGTCCCTGAAGTGGCACACCACGCTCGTATGGACCCCGAGCGGCGGCTTCTCGGACCCGGTGAACAAGCGCGTCGGCTGAAAAGCCGTCCCGGTGGTCCTGTGCGGCGCCATGCACACATGTCGTGCGACACCGGCGGCTTCGAGGTCCTGCCGCCGACGCCTCCGGCCCGGCGGCCGCGCCGAGCCCGGCACCCCGGGTCAGGACGGCTCCTCTTCGGGGGCGTAGAACGCGGTGGTGTTGGCGACGGCGACGGCGACCTGGTCAGGCGGGCCGCCGGCGGCCTCGTAGGCCCGGCCCCACGCCTGGCTGCCGGCCGTGATGAAGCGCCGGCCCTCGTCGGTCTGGTGGAAGGTGTTCTCGTCGACCTTGGGCGCGCCCGACAGGTGCAGGACGAGGCCCAGGAGGGCGAGGTCCCAGCCCACGCCGACGGCGCCGGGGCCGTAGCCGGACCACATGTCCGGCGGCACGTCGGCGGTGTGGCTCAGCTCGAACAGGGTGCCGCCGTCCTCGCTCGACAGGCGCACCTCGACCTCGGAGAAGCCGGGGTCCTCGCCGTACAGCCAGCTGACCCTCAGCAGGCGGGGTGGCTCGCAGCGCAGGATCTCGCCGCCCGCGTTACCCTCGATCTGGTACGTGCCTCCCGGTCGCAGGTCCCCGGTGACGGGCAGGAACCAGCGGCTCAGCCGCTCGGCGTTCGTGCAGGCGTCCCACACGTCCTCGAAATCCGCGTCGTAGTGCCGCCGCAGTGTCATGACCTTGCGCTCGCCGTCGAGTAGTTCGCGATGCGCCCGGTTGATCTCGTCGACGATGTCCATCAGCTGTCTTTCTTCCCGTCTGTCATGTCGCGGTCGCCGAAGGCGATCTACGGGAGAGTCCGTGGCGGCCTTCCCGGACGTTGAGCCGGGTGCATCATACGGTGGCGGCCGGTGCCGGGGATGTGCGGCGGCGGGCGCGGGGTCTTGAAGATGCGCCGGGGCGTCCGGCGCGTCGCCCATGGCCGGGCCGATGACCGTCGCGAGGGCGCGTCGGGTGCGGTTGGCCCTGGCCGGGCGGGGTCGCCGGGCCAGGGCCCGTCACGCGGGCGGCGCCGGATCCGGTCGCCGCTCTCCTGCCTGTCGCCGGGCGAGGCCGGCTACAGGGCGGCAACCGCCGGCAGACCGGGCTGGCTGACCTGGTAGGTCACTTCGGCGAGGACCCGCTGCCCGCTGGTGCTGGGGTGGAAGTAGTCCCAGGTGCTGAGCTGCCCGAGCGTGAAGGGGTAGGCGAAGACGGCGTCGCCGTCGTACCTGCAGGTGGTGTACTCCGCGCAGACCCGGGCGAGTACGCCGTTGAAGTCGACGACCCGTTGCCTGACCCGGTCACGGCGTGCCTCGTCCTCGGCGGCGGTCGAGCGGGGGGCGTCCAGCATCGACTGGCAGATGTTGAAGGCGTCCCAGGCCGCGCGCGCCGAGGAGCTGTCCTTGCCGACGAACCACAGGCGCTTGAGGTCGGGGATGCTGGCGACGAACACCGACGCCTGCGGGATCCCGGCCGCCAGTTCCTGCATCGCGGCCCGGAAGCGGCCCTCGAAGTCGGCCACCGAGGTCATCGACGACTCCGAGGAGGCGCACGCGTCGTTGGCGCCCATGAGGATCGTCACGTAGTCGACGCCCTGGGAAACCGCGGTCCTCGCCTGCCCGGCGAGATCGGCGATCTTCGCGCCCGACCGGGCGTCGTTGTAGGCGGTGAGATCGGGGTTCTGCGTCCTGATCCGGTTGCGGTGGCTGTTGACCGAGGTGCTCGATCCCGTCGACCACGACCGGCTGGTGCAGTCGGCGAACCAGCCGCAGGCGTTGAACCCGCGGGTGATCGAGTCGCCCAGCCCGGCCATGGAGCCGGGCGGCGCGACGGTGGCCGGGGCCGCCGAGGCCGCCGAGGTCGCGGGGACCACGGCCCAGCCGAGGGCGGCGGCGAGGACGAGGGCGATGTGGAGGGCATGGCGTTTCGACAAGGTACCTACCTCTGCCAGGGGGGTGTGCCGGATGCTGATCGTGCATCGGGCCAAGCCCGCCGTACATAGGGGGAAACAGAAGACTTACGCCCCGGTCAAGTCGGCAGTCAGGGGGAGCGGCGGCCGGGTTTTCCGGCGGCCAGGCCCGGTGTCCCCTCGGCGCGGCCGTGGACCGGGCGGGACCTGAGGTCAGGGGCGGTCAGGGGCGTCAGGGGCCTCAGGGACACTGCGCCCGCGGCGCGGCGAACGGCAGTCGGCGAACGGTCAGGTGGGGTTGGCCCGGGAGGACTCGCGCAGCACGAGGCCGCACGGCACGGTCAGCACGCCGCTCGGCCGGGGAGCGCCGGCGATGGCGCCAAGCAGGTGCTCGGCGGCGACCCGCCCGATCTCGCCCAGGTTCATGTCGACCGTGGTCAGCGGCGGCCTGCAGCCCGTCGCCATCGGCTCCCAGTTGTCGAAACCCACCAGTGCCACGTCGTCGGGGACGCGCCGCCCGCGCTCCCTGAGGGTCTCGCAGACCCCGCGGGCGATCTGATCGCTGCCGCAGAAGATCGCGTCGATCTCGGGATGCGCCCTCAGCAGGATGTCGGCGCCCTGGCGGCCCCACTCCTCGCTCCACTCGCCGAACAGAGGCTCGCCCGCCGACCGCAGCCCGGCCCGCGCCAGCTCGCTCGTCATGCCCTCCGCCCTGCGCCTGGCCGCCTCGAACCGCTGCGGACCCGTCACGTGACCGATGCGCGAGCGGCCCGTGGCCAGGAGGTGCCGCGCGACCAGCGCCCCGCCGCCGAGGTCGTCGGGGATGACGGAGAAGTCGGAGTCGTTGGTCGACCGGGTCATGGCGTACACGACGGGTACGGGCAGGTCGGTGCCGATGCTGGGGCGAGGTTCGGTGCGGCGGCCGGTGACGATGATCCCCTCGACGCGGCGGGCCAGCAGCCGCTCGACGTAGTGCCGCTCGCGGATCGGGTCGTCGCGCGTGTCGCACATGAAGACGGAGATCTGGCCCGCGCCCAGCGCGTCCTCCGCGCCGAGCATGACCGGGATGCTGAACCTGCCGAAGCTGTCGCACGACACCAGGCCCACGGTGTACGTGCGCCCGACCAGCAGCCCCCGCGCCATCGTGTTGGGCCGGAAGCCGAGCTCCTCCGCCACGGCCGCCACCCGGGCCCGGGTCTCCTCGCGTAGCTTGCCGCGTCCGTTGAGCGCTTTGGAGGCCGTGCCGATCGACACGCCCGCGGCCGCGGCCACCTCACGGATCGTGACAGCTGCCACCTGTTCGGACAAGCCTTTTCCTCTCAGCGGTTCGGCGGACAGAGCCCCGGGCAAGCGCTTTCTCGGTCGGCCCTCGACTCTTGACTCTCCGCTCATATTAGATCTACCTTCCAGAGGGAAAACCTATTCCTTTTGTTTCCTTCAGGTGGCACGGGGGAGCGCGCGATGCCCCCCACAGGTATTAGGAACCGGAGCCCGCCATGAAACGAACGCTCCTCTCGTCAGCCCTGCTCTCCGCCCTGCTCTCCTCCGTACTGGTCGGCGTGCCGGCCGCGCACGCCGCTCCCACCGCCCAGGTCGTCGACATGTTCGGCAGGACCGTCAACGACTACGGCGTCAAGCTGGTCGACTGGGAGGGATACCTCGCCAACCCCTACGTCGAGCTCACCGTCCGCCCTCCGCAGGACGTGCCGTTTCCGGTCACGATCGACCTCAAGGCCGAGGGCACCTCCCGGCTGATGATGGACCTGCCCAGCCAGCTCACCGCCACCGGCGCGACCAAGAGCCTGACGTTCGCCAACGCCTCCGAGCAGAAGACCTTCAAACTGGCGATCCACTCCAAACGGGGTCCGGGCGCCGACGAGCAGCACACGCTGAGGCTCACCACCAGGGCCGCGAACAACACGACCTACCAGCAGACCATGCCCATCCGGGTCCAGCAGGACCAGAAGACCCAGCTGGAACCGACGATCCCGATCAACTTCGACTACCGCTACGACACGATCACCGGCTACTTCTCCGGCCAGCCCTTCAGGACCGCGGCCGAGGAGGCGGTCAAGGACTGGTTCAGGTTCTTCGACCTGCAGCCCTTCGACACGGTGGCCGCCGGGGCCGAGAACAACCACCTGCCGGGTAACGACTGGCAGAACACCATCTCCGTCACGAACAACGCGGCCTACAACGGCATGTGGGTGTACTTCCGCGGCATCCAGACCCCCTACTCCACCGGCTATCCGGCCGCCAACGGCAAGTACCACGCCAGGAACGGGCAGCAACTGCCCGGCCCGATCCACCGCTCGACCGCGATGATCTTCGAGTACGACGAGGCGGGCAAGCAGCTCTTCACCTCCCTGGCCGACGAGGACTGGTACAGGACCGAGATCCAGGGGTCGGTGCTCGACGTGCACGGCCTGGTCATGCACGAGTACGGCCACGCCGTCGCCTTCCACAGCGACTGGGCGGGGATGCGGAACTACGTCAACACCTCGGGGGCGAACGACCAGGACGTCATCGACTACATGGGGCACACGGTCCCGCTGGACAGCAGCTACCACATCCCGGGAACGCAGGCGAACTGGGACCGGCTCAGCGGGCAGAGCGGCGGCTGGACGCACCTGTTCCCGACGCGCCGCTGGATGCTGACCAAGCTCGCCCTGCTGGTCGCGGAGAACGCCGGCTGGAAGGTGAACCGCAACCTCACGCCGTTCCTCAAGCCCTCCATCGTCACCACCACCCTGCCCCAGGTCACCGCGGGCCAGCCCTACCAGCAGACGCTGGCCGCCAGGGGCGGCGTCCCGTTCTACGACTGGCGGGTCACCGGCGGCGCGCTGCCCGCCGGGCTCAGCCTCGACAGGTTCACCGGAACGATCAGCGGGACCAGCACGGCGGCCGCGGGCACGTACTCCGCCACCGTGGAGCTGCGCGACTACGACAGGCTCAGCACCCCGGTGACCAGGACCTTCCAGATCACCGTCGGCGGCACCGCGCCGGCCAACCTGGCACGGAACGCGACCGCGTCGGCGTCCTACACCTCCGCCTGGGAGAGCGTCGCGGCGGTCAACGACGGGATCGACCCGCCCTCCTC
>NZ_JBPJUQ010000081.1:0-33933 GCF_051192615.1 Streptosporangium sp. G11 | reverse complement strand
GGAGGTGCCGCTCAGGACACCGAAGGTGTTGCCGGGTATGGCGGAGTCGATGGCCACGCCGGGTGCGAAGAGGTCGATCAGGGGGCCGCGGTTGCTGAAGGGAGCGGGGGTGTCGTGGTCGTCGGTCGCGCCGACGGTGACCGCCGCGGCGATGCAGCCGGGGCGGACGACGGCGCTGTCGTACCCGTTGTTGCCCGACGAGATGACGGTGGCCACGCCGAAGCTCTTGAGCCAGAGGATCTCCGACTCGAGAGGAGCGCCGGCACAGGGGACCTGGTATCCCGGGCCGCCGCCGATGCTCATGTTGACCGCCACGATCTTCAGCCCCGCGTGGACCTCGTCGACATATTGCAGCGCGCGCTTCTGGTCGGAGGTGAAGCTGAGGATGCAGGGTGCGGAGGTGTTCTGCTCCGCGCAGATGGGGCCGTTGAACCGGCTGGACACCTGGATCGGCAGGATGCCCGCTCCCGGTGCGACGCCGTTGGAGGGCGCGGTTCCGGCCTTCTTCCCGGCCGCGATGCCCGCGACGTGCGTGCCGTGGTAGCACTTGACCACGCCGTTCACGACGCACTGCGCGGTCTCGGCGTCGGCCGCGCCCGTGCCGACCTGGGACGGCTGGCCGTTGGGGCACACCACGACGGCCTGGTAGTACGGGTCGGGATCGGAGCTGGAGAAGCAGGCCTCGCCCACGATCCGCCCGGCGAAGAACGGGTGATCGCGGTCGATGCCGGTGTCGAGGATCGCGATGGTGGAACCCTTGCCGGTCCAGCCCGCCTCGTTGGCCTTGTCCGAACCGATCAGCTTGGTGCTGACGTCGAGCGTCGGCTTGCTTACCTCGTCCTCGTAGACGGCCTTCACCCGACTGTCGGTCCTGAGTTCGGCGAGGGTCGGCTTGTCGACGGTGGCGACGAGGAACCCGTCGGAGCCGACCTTGCTGATGACCTTGGTCTTGCTCGAGGCCGCTTCGACGGTCCTGGCCACACCCGCGAGGCTCTGGCCACGCTCGATCTCGATGATCGCGCGTACCTTCTCGCCCTTCTGTACCTCGGCTGCGAGGCTCTTGGCCACAGCGGGGTCATCGGTGGTTGCCTGAGCTGGTGACCCGACGGCCAGCATGACCGTCGCGGTGATGGCGAGCACAGAGGTGCTCGCCAGTAGAGACCGTAGTCTCGCTGATCCTCCGGGGGAGCGAACCGTCCTGAGCTGGACGGACTGAGGAACGGGAAGCCGCCGGCGGGCGGAAGGGGATGAGCTGCGGAAAACTCAGCTACTCGCCGCCCCCGTTGCCGAATCCTGAAATATCCTCATGTTCGGTAAATGTGAAGGCCAAGAGTAGTCAGTGATCGCCAGGGTTCACGAGGATGAAGTAGTACCGTTATGTGATCTTTCGGACATCCGAAATCCGGCGCAGGTCCGCTCCTCGATCCGGCGGCGCGGGATCATCCCGACGCGGGGCACCTCGCGCGGCGGTGCGTCGTTCCCGGCTCAGGCGGAGCGCATGCCGCCGTCGCGGCGCATCACGATCTGTACCGTCACTCCGAGCGCCTCCTCGGCCCAGCCGGCGAACCGGTTCCCGCGACGGCCCGGGTCGGCCCACACGTGCCGCGACCGTGGGAACCGGTCGACGGCGCGTGACGACACCACCATCGCCCTCTCCCGATCGCCGGCGGCGGCCGGGCTGATACGGGTGCTGTGGAGCGGAACGAGATCGATCAAGGCCTTCTGCTGTCTGCCGTCCTGATACGCGTACTCCGCTTCACGCATACCCCGCCCCGCCCCTTGGAGCGCGTGGCCGCTTCGTAGCCGAGACCTCCACGGGCGCGAGCACGGCTACCTTCGTAGCCAGGGTCCTCGCGGCCGGCGGGGCGCGACGGTGCGGGGTCGTCGCGGCACGCACGACGGCGCGCGCCCCGGAGGCGGGGCGCGCGCCGTCGCGCGTCGAGAGGAGAGGTCAGGAGATGGTGAGCGTGCCGTTCGTGTTACGGGCGCACGTGATGACCGTGCGGGGTGCGGCGGTGAGGGCGCCGGTCAGACACTGGCCGAGGACGGCGTGGCCCGCGGCGTTGGGGTGCCACGCCTCCTGGCAGGTCTGGAAGTAGGTGACGCAGGTGTTCGCCACCCGCTGGACGCCGATCTTGTCCCAGCCGGACAGGCTGGTGATGAACGTGCCGGACGGCCCGTCCTGCACCCGGACCGGCGTGGCGAGCGCGCCCGTCGGGCTGCCGGGGTTCTCGCAGAGCCGGGCCCCGTCGAAGGCCTTCTGGACGTCCAGCACACGCAGGTTGGCCGCCGGGCGCTCGGCCGCCAGCGTCGTGTAGGCGTTCTTGACCAGGTTGCCGAGGTTCTGGGAGAACACGTGCCCGGGGGCGAGGCTCGCGCGGTGGATCGGGCAGCCGGCGGCGTACCGCTCGGCGCCGAGGGCGCGGAACTTGTCGCGGGTGTCGGTGCGGTCGTCCTCGTCCCGATACTGCGGGGCGACGTCGAGCGGCAGCGGGTTGGTGTAGGTCTGCAGGACCACACTGTGCACGCCGTCGGCGTCGACCTGGGCGAGGGTGTCGAGGATCTGGCGCAGGGCGGCGGTGGTCTCGGCGGTGGCGGCGGCGACCTCGGCGTCGGAGGCCAGGTCCGAGACGGTGCAGGGCTCCTGCGGCACGTCGCCGCCCAGGTAGGCCCAGAACTCCCACCAGCCCGTCCAGGCGTCGGCGATGAAGCGGTTGGCGCACACTGTGGCCACGTCGCCGAAGGTGAACTGGGTGTTGTTGGAGCCGAGGCCGATGAGGACGACGTCGATGTCGTGGGTCTGGGCGACGGCGCGCAGCTGGTCGAGTTGCGAGGCGACGGAGCGGCCCTTGGTGCGGGCGCTGGAGGGGTTGGCGATGTCGGCGGGCTGGCCGCCGGAACACGCGAGGTTGAAGCGGTCCTGGATGCCGGGGAACGACGCCTTGAAGAACGAGGCGTTCGCCGACCGGTGGCAGAAGTAGGCGTTGCTGTTGGCCGCCGACCAGCCGGGGAAGGATTGCGCCGTCCCGGAGGCGTCGACGACGGGCTGGTAGTCTCCTGCGCCCTCCCCGCTGACGAAGCTGTCGCCGAGCGCGACGGCGGCGGTGGGCAGGGCCGCCTGCGCCGCTCCGCCCTGGATGACTTGGACGCCGACCGCGCCCACCAGGAGCGCGGCCATCGCGGCCACCCGCCGGAGAACCCTCACAACTGCCCCATTTCCTACTAAACAAGCATGAAATAACGGATATGCAGATCACAACATGTCCGCGCCGATGGAGTCAAGATCTCCGTGAGGCCCGGCCGCCTCACCTAAGAGATCGCGTAACGGCCTGATCGTCAAGCATGCATTTGCTTGATCAGGCCGAGCGTCCGGCGACCGGGTGGGCCAACTCCAGGTCGGGGACCACTCCGTTCGCGACTCGACGCGCGACGTTTTCCAAGCCGCCAAGAAGGGGTGCCCGACCAGTCGGACTCCCCAGCGGATCAGCATTCTTCGCCCGATACCCGCTTCTGGTGACGAGAACGCTGGAACGGAATGTAATGCCGTTAAATGTCTCGTGAAGCCCAAGGCCGGGTCTGGAGGGAGATGGGCCTCATGACGCCTGACGACGTGGTGCGGCACACCAAGCACACCGTGATCAGGGCAGGAGCCGCGTTCGGCCATGACCCCGTCTATCGCACGCGTGGCCGGCAACTCGGGCTCACCAGGTGGCCGTTCTATTTCGGTGGTCGCGCCGGGGTGCTGGGCGACGTCGATGCCGACGTCGTCGCCGCCGTCTGTGGCTTCTTCGCCCGGAAACTGGTGACAGAGGCATGGAGTACAGCGCGGGCCCTCACGTCACTCGGCCACATCGTCGAGGCGGACATCGAGGAGTGCCTGCGGTGGGGGCGCAACGTCTACGACGAGTTGTCCGGGCTGGAGCGTTTGGCGGATCTCCTCGAACGGGTGGTGGAGGCGGCGGACTCGTCTGGACGGCCCCTGTTCGCCGCGTGGCGATCGCTTGTGGTCCAAGCCGACGACCCGGCGGCTCGGGTGGCGCTGGCACTGCTTCGGCTTCGCGAGCACAGGGGTGGCTCCCATCTGATCGCGGTGCTGGCCAACGGGCATACCCCGTTGACCGCGATCCTGGCCGGACCCGGCATCGGGAAGGCGAGGGCCAACGGCTGGGCCGAACCGTGGCCGGCCGTACCACCATCCGCCGGGGTCGCTCTGGAGCGAGCCAAGCGGCTCACGGACGACCTGTCCGCCGAGCCCTACGCCGTCCTGAACGTCAAAGAGCGCACCGAACTCGTCGAGCTCCTCGCTCGGGTCGATGAGGCCTACCGTCGGTTTCGCGACAGCTGACCGAGGTCCCCCCGCTGCCGCCGAGCCGTCGTCGCGGGACCGCGGCCGGCCTCGGTGGCATCGGACGGCGCTGACGCCTCTGCCGGGTAATGCCCACACCGTGCCGCAGCCGTAGGTGCCGGATGGGATGGTGACCTGACCGCCCGCGTCGTTTCCCTGGCCGACGCGGTCCGAGGCGATGACGTGATAGGGGCCGATCACGGCGATGGGCGGCTCGTAGGCGTAGCCGCTGCCGCAGGTGTAGTGGAGCCCCACCTCGCCGACCGGCCTGACGGCTTGCCGTACCTATCGAATATCGATATGTTTCCATCGTTGCTCGATCGAAGGGGAGACGATGGGAAAACTGACAGTGCTTGCGCTGCGCGCCGTGCTCGCGGCGCTGCTCGCCGGCTCGGTGTTCGTACAGGCGGTGATGGTGCCGCTGCTGGCCGTGGACCTGGAGGGGCTCAACGCGGATTTCGCGTACCTGCGCACCCCGTTCCTCGTGATCACGGTGCTGGGCGTTGTGACGGTCCAGGTCGTCCTGGTCTGCGTATGGCGGCTGGTGACGATGGTGCGACGCGGAACCGTGTTCTCCCACGCCGCCTTCCGGTACGTGCACGTCGTGATCGGCGCGATCGTGGCGGCCGCCCTCCTGGTGTTCGCGCTCGCGGTCATCCTGGCGCCGGGCGACCCCGTCGCCCCGGGAGTGGTCCTCCTGCTGTGCGGGGCCGCCGTGGCGATCCTGGGGGTGGCGCTCGTCGTGCTCGTGCTGCGGATGCTGCTCGCCCAGGCCGTCGCGCGCGACGTCGAGGCGGCGCGGATGCGGGCCGAGCTGGAAGAGGTGATCTGATGCCGATCACCGTCGACATCGACGTGATGCTGGCCAAGCGGAAGATGTCCGTGGGCGAGCTCGCGGACCGTGTCGGGATCACGCCCGCCAACCTGGCGGTGCTCAAGAACGGCCGCGCCAAGGCGGTGCGCTTCACGACGCTCGCCGCGCTCTGCGAGGTGCTCGAGTGCCAGCCGGGAGACCTGCTGCGCTGGGAGGCCTGACCGTGCTGGGATTGATGGCGAATCCGAACTCCTTACCGGTAAGACGGGAACCGTGATGAGCTATGTGATCCTGGGTTGCCGCCTGGTGTTGCTGGGGATGTTCCTGGTCTCACTGGCCGGCAAGGTACGAAGCCGTCGGGCGTTCCGGGAGTTCGTCGCGGCGACCGCGACCCTGCTGGCCGTCGCCCCCGGTCCGGCACGACGGCTCGCCATGCTCGCGGTGGCGGCGGAGGCGGCGATCGTGGTGCTGATCGGTGTGCCGGCCACCGTGCCCGTCGGGTTCGCCCTGTCGGCCGTCACGCTCGGCGGTTTCGGATATGCGCTCGTTCGTGCCCTGAAGCAGGAGAGGGCGGCCCCCTGCCGCTGCTTCGGCCCGTCGGCGACGCCCGTGGGCAGGCATCACGTGATCCGCAACCTGGTGTTGATCGCGGCGGCGGTGACGGCGTTGGGGGCGACGCTCGGTGGGGCGCCGCAGGCCGTCGAGATCCCGGGGGTCGCGATCACCGCACTGGCTGCGCTGGTCTGCGTGGTGCTCATCGTGCGCCTGGACGACATCGCGGAGTTGTTCCGCCCAACGGCCGCCGGGCGCTGAATCGCGGGCGTGAAGACGTCAGGTCCCGCTCACCCTTCGCACCGGCGGCGGAGCCGCCTGCTCGGACGGGTCATACGAGGCCCCGGCGGCTGGCCTGGGCGCCCGCCTGGAAACGGGTCTCGGCGTTCAGCTCGTCCAGGAGGTGGCGCAGGCGGCGGCGGAGGCTGCGCGGGCTGGTGCCGAGCTGGCGGGCGATGGCGTCGTCCTTGAGCCCGGCCGAGAGCAGCGTCAGGAGCCGGCGGTCCTCCGGGTCAAGCTCCGACCACCCCTGTTCCTCACCCCGGCCGGGTCCGCCGGCCGGCTCCGGCGCGCCGTCACGGGGCGCGGGCTGCGGGTACATCGGAAGCGCCTCCTGCCACAGGCGTTCGAACAGCTCGACCAGGGCCACCACCATGGTGGATCCCTTGATCAGCACGCCGCGCGTCAGCGGCGGGTCCATGTGCAGCGGCATGACCGCCTGCCGCCGGTCGACGAGCGCCATCTTGAACGGCAGCTCGGGCAGGACCCTCGCCTCCTCGCCGGCATTGACCAGGTTGCCCACCTCGTCGAGCGCCCCCGCGTGGTCGAACGCCTCGGGTACGTAGATGGTCCGGTAGCGGACGCCCTTGCGGAGCAGGCCGGTCTGCAGCGGGTTGTGATAGTCCAGCACGTACGGAGGCCGGTCGAAGGTCAGCACCTCCTCCTTGGCCTCCTGCTGCAGCCGGACGTACCATCGGGCCTGCTCCTCGGGCCCCGCCAGGACCTCGAACTGGCCGCCCTCCTCCAGGTCCTGACCGGCGGTGCGGAAGGTCTCCTCCAGCTGGTCGGCCGTGTCGGTGAGCCGGTCCAGGTTGCTCTGCATGCCGCGCACCAGCGAGCGGATGGCGGTCCCAGGGTTCGTCGCCGTCCAGCGGGGCGACCGTCCCCACAGGCGGCTGATCAGGCCCTTGGCGCGGAGCCTGCTCAGCGACGTCTGGATGCGTCCCGAGCTCTCCCCGCTCCTCATGACGAGCTCCTGCACCGTGATGCCGGGGCAGGCCAGCACCTCGCGGTAGATCCGCTCGTCGAACGCGCTGATCCCCACTACTTCCAGTGCCGGACCGTCATCAAGCATGCCTACGAGCTTGGCCACTTTCGGCAGTTGCCGCAATAGGCCACACAAACCACCTTGTCACCAAAATTCGCATACCGTTAGAAATCGGGATGTGCTTCAGAGAACCGTCCTTATCGGCAGTGTGCTAACGGCCCTGATAGCGGCCGCCACGCCGGCCCAGGCGACCCCCACTCCCGCCCCCACCCCCAAGGCCTCGACCTCCCCCCAGGCCGGGCAGGCCACCGCGAAGGCCGGACCGCCCAAGACGATCACTCTCATCACCGGGGACAAGGTCACCCTCCGCTCGCTCCCCGACAAGCAGACCCAGCTCGACGTCGAGGCGGCTCCCGGCAGGGAGAAGATCAACTTCGTGCACCGCCGGGCCAAGGAAGGGCTCAGCATCGTCCCCGTGGACGCGATGCCCCTCCTGGCCGCGGGCAAGCTGGACCCCCGGCTGTTCAACGTCACCCGGCTCGCCGAGCTCGGCTACGACGACGCCGCCAGCCCGGCGCTCCCGCTGATCGTGACGTACCCCGGCCAGACCGACGTCGCCACGCTGCGCGTCGCGGGCGGGCGTCCGCTGCCCGCGGTCAACGGCATCGCCCGGAGCGAGCCCCGCGCCGCCGCCGGCACGCTCTGGAAGTCCCTGTCCGGGCAGGCGTCCGGGCAGGCCAGAACGGCGGCCGGGCCCGAGAAGATCTGGCTGGACGGCAAGGCGAGGATGTCCCTCGACGTCAGCGTCCCGCACATCGGCGCGCCCAAGGCCTGGGAGGCCGGCCACACCGGCAAGGACGTCACCGTCGCGGTGCTCGACAGCGGCTACGACCCCGACCACCCCGACCTGCGGGGCCTGGTCACCAAGACCGAGAACTTCACCTCCGAGCCCGACGTCCGCGACCTCAACGGTCACGGCACCCATGTCGCCGCCACGATCGCCGGATCCGGCGCCGCCTCCGACGGCAAGCACAAGGGCGTCGCCCCCGGCGCGAAGCTGCTGATCGGCAAGGTCTGCGAGCAGAGCGGATACTGCCCGGACTCGGGCATCATCGAGGCCATGACCTGGGCGGCGGAGAACGGCGCCCGCGTCGCCAACCTCAGCCTCGGCGGCCCCGACGTTCCCGGCGTCGACCCGCTGGAGCAGGCCGTCAACACGCTGTCGGAGCGGTACGGCACGCTGTTCGTCATCGCGTCGGGCAACGACGGCCCCCAGTCGCTCGGCTCGCCGAGCAGCGCGGACCACGCGCTGTCGGTCGGCGCCTCCTACCGCGACGCCGACACGGTCACCCAGTTCAGCAGCACCGGACCGCGCGTCGGCGACGCCGCGGTCAAGCCCGACCTGATCGCACCCGGCGCGGGCATCGTCGCGGCCAGGGCCGCGGGCACCTCGGGCGGCTTCCCGGTGGACGACCTCCACACGGAGATGAGTGGCACCTCCATGGCCACCCCGCACGTGACGGGAGCGGCGGCGATCGTCGCCGGCCGGCACCCCGACTGGAAGGCCGGCCAGATCAAGGCGGCGCTGATGGCTTCCACCGCGCCCGGCGACGAGCTCGGCGCCTACGTCCAGGGCTCCGGCCGCGTGGACGTCGCCCGCGCCGTCGACCAGCGGGTCACGGCCGAGCCCGCCTCGCTGAGCATGGGAGAGATCGAGCTGCCCAGCTCCGCGCCGAAGAAGAGCACGCTCACCTACCGCAACGACGGCGACGCCGCCGTACGGCTGGACCTGAGCGTGAAGGCCAAGGACGGCCACGGTGAGACGGTGACGCCGTTCAAGCTCGGCGCCACCACGGTGGAGATCCCCGCGCACGGCACCGCGCAGGTCGAGGTGACCGCCGAGCCGAGCGCGATCGGCATGTACAGCGGCACGGTCATCGCCGCCAACGCCGAGGTCTCCGTGCGCACCGGCATCGGCATGCGGGTCGAGCCGGAGAAGCGCGGGCTCAAGCTGGCCTTCACCGGCTCGGACGGGCAGCCCATCCAGAACGCCTTCGCCGGGGTGATCGACCTCGACGCCAAGGAACAGGTCAACTACGACATCTCCGGCGGCACGCTGGACCTCAGGCTGCAGAAGGGACGCCACTACACGATCGTCTCCCTCATGCTCGACCACGACGGCACCCTGGTGATGTCCGCGGAGCCGGAGTTCACCCTCGACGCCGACCGCACCGTCACCGCCGACGCCCGCAAGGCCAAGCCGGTGGACGTGCGCACCGAGGAGCCGACCGCGCGACTGGCCATCGGCATGCTCGGCATGATCCAGCTCGCCGACGGCGTCCAGGCGATGGGCGTGGACGTCGAGCTGGCGGAGATGTGGGGCGCGGACCGGATCGAGGGCATCAAGGCCATCCCCACGACCCGCACGGCGAGCAAGAAGTTCGCCTACTACCGCTGGACGCAGTGGGCCAAGCCGAAGGGCGACGGCACCTACAACGACAGCCCGTACTTCTACCACCTGATGAAGGCCGAGCCGCGCATCCCCGCCGACCCCGGCTACCGCCCGCGCGGCCGCGACCTCGCCAAGGTCACCTCCACGTACGCCACCCAGCAGGACGCCAAGTTCGGCGAGCACTTCGCCCTGCCCGTGCTGTACGGGACGGAGCTGGCCTGGATGCCGTACGGCGACGTGTCCCGGTTCCCGCTCCCGTTCCAGCGGACCGAGTACTACACGCCCGGCGACACCGGCTGGTACCCGTCCTTCATCCAGTACAAGGCACTGGACGTCTGGGACAACATCGACCAGTTCTTCTTCGGCGAGACCACCGTCTACAACGCCGGCCAGAAGACCTCCGACCGCTGGAACGCCGGCGTCTTCGCGGCCGGGCTCCTGCCCGGCGGGGACTACTCCTGGCGCGAGGAGAACATGCTGCAGTTCGCCACCGGGCTGTTCGAGGACAGCGTGCCCGAACGCAACTCCTACGGCGACTACCGCGCCCCGCAGGCCAAGCTCTACCGCGACGGCAAGGAGATCTACACCGACTCCTACCTGCCCGGCAACATCGAGGTGCCCGTCGACGGGAAGGAGAGCGAGTACCGGCTCGCCGTGACCGCCGATCGCGACCCGGTCATGACCAAGTTCTCCACGAAGGTCAGCGCCGAGTGGCGGTTCAGGTCCAAGACGCCCGAGCAGGGCAAGCGGCAGGTGCTGCCGCTGATGGTCGTCAGGATGGGCCCGGAGCTGGACGACCGCAACCGCGCGGGCACGGGCCACATGCGCATCCCGCTGCGGGTCCAGCGCCAGGAGGGCTCACCCGACCTGAAGGTGAGCAAGCTCTCCGTGGAGATCTCCTACGATGACGGCCGCACCTGGTGGCCCACGCTGGTGCATCCGTCCGGCAAGGGCGCCTGGTCCGCCGAGACCTGGCACCCGGTCAGCGCGCGCGGCAAGTTCGCCTCGCTGCGCGTCAAGGCCGCCGACACCGGCGGCAACGCCTTCACCGAGACCGTGATCAGGGCCTACGAGATCAAGTAAGTCCAGGAAACCCCGCCGTGCCTCCTGGGCGCGGCGGGGTTTCCGTCATCGTGCCGGAGGCCGGTGAACGCGCCTCGCGGCCACCGGGTGACCGGCCCGTCCTCACGACCTCTCATGGCCTGTCCGATCGAGAGAGGCCATGAGAGGTCCGTCGTGGCGCAGGCCCGTTCGACCTCCTCGACCGGATACGGGACGCTCCTGTTCTCGGTATGCAGCTCCTGGTAGAACCTGTTCGTGGTGGCGGTGACCGGTGCGTAGCGCCTGACGATCGCCGCGGCCGGCGCCGGAAGGCCCGGGGGATCGTCGCCGTCGCCACATCGCCGCCGCGTTCTACGGTGTGGCGAGTGCCTCCGTCGGGGAGAGCCGGGAGGCGCGGACGGCGGGGTAGAGGCCGGCGAGGGCGCCGATGGCCAGGGTCGTCGCGAGGCCGCCGATCGTCGCCCAGGCGGGGAGCACGACCGGCCACCCCTGATAGAGCGCGTATCCGGCGGTGACGCCGGTGCCGAGGAAGATCCCGCCCGCCCCGCCCAGGGCCGAGAGCAGCAGCGACTCCGCGAGGAACTGCGTGCGGATCTGCCCGCGCGTCGCGCCGAGCGAGCGGCGCAGGCCGATCTCCGGGCGCCGTTCCAGCACCGAGATGACCATGGTGTTGGCCACCCCGACGCCGCCGACGAGCAGCGCGACCGCGCCGACCCCGAGGAGGAGCCCGGTGAACGCCTGGCTGGTGGCCTGCTTGGCGGCAAGCGCGTCGGACGGGCGCGAGACCTCGACCTCGTTGGGCGCCTGCGGGTTCGCCGTACCGGCCAGGACCGAGCGGACGGACTCCAGCCTCGACTCGTCGGAGCGGGTGTAGAGGGTCGTGGGGTGCCCGTCGAAGTCGAGTGCCGTCTCCGCGACCGGCCAGCCGACCAGCGCCGCGTCGTCCAGTTCGGCGGCGAGCGGCACCGGGGCGAGGATTCCGACGACGGTGAACCGTACGCCGCCGACGACCACCTGGGCGTCAGGTGCCGCCGAGCCCACCCCGAGCCGCTCCGCAGCCCGTGATCCGAGCACCACGGCCGGATAGCGTTCGGTGGCCCTGTTGAGCCAGGTGCCGCTGCGCACCGTCGCGCCCACCGTGGACAGGAGGTCGACGCGGGCGGCATGGGTGGAGATACCTCCGGTCTGCGCCTCGGAGATCTCCTCGGACCGGTAGACCTTGGCGCCACCGACGCGCCCGGCCGCGGAGACCGACTCCACGGGGCCGATCCGCTCGATCATCGCCTCGGCGTCCACCGGCATCTTGGCCGCCTCACCCAGCAGCGTCTGGCCGGACGAGACGGTGAGCAGGTTCGTGCCCAGTGCCGAGAGCGTACGGTCGAGTTCGGCCCCCGACGAGGACGAGATGCCGACCACGCCGACCATCGCGGCGATGCCGATGGCCACCCCGAGCGCGGACAGGAACGCCCGCAGCGGGCGGGTGCGCAGGCCGACCGCGCCGACCCGCATCACGTCGCGCGGTCGCATCCTGGCCGGGACCAGCTTCGGCGGGTCCGTCCGAGCGATCACGGTCATCACGCCACCCCGGATCCGGCGCGCCGCGCTGACCCGGCCGCCGAGGTTCCCGGCGTCGCGGAGGTCGTGGGGACCGCGGAGGTCGTGGAGCCGGGGACGGCCGCGGAGCCTGAGCTGATCGCCGGGCCGGAGCCTGAGCCGATCGCCGGGCCGGAGATGAGCGCGGAGTCGGAGACGATCCGGCCGTCGCGCATCCGCACCTGCCGGGGCAGGCTCGCGGCGATCTCCCGGTCGTGCGTGATGATCACGATGGTGGTGCCCGAGGCGTTCAGATCACGTAGCAGTTCCATCACCCCGGCCCCGGAGACGGAGTCCAGGGCGCCGGTCGGCTCGTCGGCGAGGAGCAGCGGGGGGTCCCCGGCCACGGCCCGGGCGATGGCGACGCGCTGCCGCTCACCACCGGACAGCTCGTGCGGCTCGTGGTCGAGGCGATGGCCGAGCCCGACCCGTTCCAGCGCGGACGAGGCCCGGCGCCGCCGTTCGGACAGGCCGAGGCCGGTGTAGAGGAGACCGTCGGCCACGTTGTCCAGCGCCGGGACTCTGGCGGCGAGGTGGAATTGCTGGAAGACGAAGCCGATCCGCGTCGCCCGCAACGCCGAGAGCCCGCTGTCCGACAGTTTCGAGACGTCGTACCCGCCGATGCGTACGGTTCCGGAGGAGGGGCGATCGAGTGTGCCGACGACGTTGAGCATCGTCGACTTGCCCGAGCCGGAGGGGCCGGCGATGGCGACGAGCTCGCCGCGCCCGATCTCCAGGGAGACCGTGGCCAGCGCGGTCACCCCGCCGGGGTAGACCCTGGTCACATCCGACAACGAGATCATTTTGGCATCCCCACGGTCATGCCCTCGGCGAGGCCGTCCCCGGAGATCTCGACCCGGCCGCCGGAGAACAGGCCCGTCCTCACCGTGAGGTAGCGGGACCCGGTGCCCTCGACGACCTCGACGCCGAATCCGCCCTCCCTCAGCGCCACGAGCGCGGAGACCGGCACGGTCAGCACGTCCTCACGCCTGGACGCCGTGAAGGTCACGTCCACCGCGGCCTGGTCGAGGCCGGTCGCCGCCTTCTGGCGGCCGAGGGAAACGAGCGCCTCAAGCCTCGTCTCCGGGTCCGCGTCCGGGCCCTCCCCGGGCTCGATGATCGTGGCGACCTCGGTGACCCTGCCGGCCACGCTCCTGCCGTCGGGCATGGTGACCGACACCTTGGCCCCCTTCTTCGCCATCCGCCGGTCTTCCGCCCGCAGCTGGACGGTGACCACCTTGGTGGTGCCGGTGTAGGTCAGCACCTTCTGGCCGGGAGCGATGGGCTGGCCCGCCTCGGCCTCCAGGGTGTCCACGCGGACCTTGCCGCCGGCGAAGACGACCCGGCCGAGCTCGACGACGCCGGTCTCCTCCAGGCCCCGGTCGTCCTGCCACCGCATGACCGCCGAGGCCGTGGTGCCGGTGTACTCGTCGTCCACGGTGAAGCCGGTGTAGCCCAGCTCGCGGAGGTTGCGCTCCAGGCGCCTGACGTCCGGCCCCTCGGTGCCGATCCGCATGTCGCGATAGGCCGGTGTCGAGCCGTACATCAGCACCACCGGTTCGTTGTCCACCTTGTAGAGCGGCTTGCCGCGGGTGACCCGGGCACCGCTGTCCGGGAGCCAGGTGACCGTGCCGGGCTGCCGGCTCACCGCGGTGGCGGCCGGGCCGTAGCCGAGCTCGCCGTCGGCGTCCCGCGTGTCGGTGAGCGTCTGCCGCTTCACCGGGGTGGTGGCCGGAGGCAGGACGGCCGCCGTCCTGTCCGTTCCGGTGCCGCCCGGGCCGACCATGCCGCTCGTGGCCGCGGCGGCCGTTCCGAGGATGACGACCGCGACGACCAGTCCGGCGATCTTCTTGCCACGGCCGAGGCCGCGGCGTCGCCGCGAGCGGGGAGAGGACGTGTCCATGTCCGCCCCGCCGTCGAGGGTGGCCGTCCCCATCAGGAGCTCTCCTGACGGGCCGGACGAGGGTGAGCGCACCTCAGGGAAAGCGTGGCCGTGTCCATCAGGAGCCTCCCTGGCCCGCTTCGGGCAGGAACTCCTTCGAGCACTTCTCCTGCGCCGTCTGGAAGTCCGGGTCCTCGCCGACGGCCCCGGTCACGCGCAGCCCGCCGCCCTCGGGGTCCGGAAAGTCCTCCACACCGTTGTCCCGCATGCACTGCGCGAACTTGCGCATCGACTCGGCCCTCTGGGGGTCCGGCCCGTTCGGTCCGGAACCGCCCATCGGGGAGAACTCCTTGCAGGCCGCCGTGGCCTTGTCCACCGTTTCCTTGCCGACGCTCTTGTCGATCCGGATGGTGACGCCCTTGCCAGGTTCGGGGTCCGCCATGTCGACGCCGTTCTCACGCATGCACTGGGCGAACTTGATGCCCTTCTCGTGCTGGTCCAGGCTCGGTGCGGCGCTGCTCACGGCGGGCTTGCCGCCACCGCCGCCCGCGGACGCCACGTCCGCGCCGTTGTCGGCCGTACCGCACCCTGTCAGGACCAGGGCGAGCGCCAGCGCGCCAAGAACTCTCATGGTCTTCTCCTCTTCCGACAGCCGGTTCTCCGCCGGCCGTTCGAGAGGTGATGCAACAGGGGAGCGCGTTTCGGTCGCGTTTCCATCGGCGCTAACGGCGAGCAAACACCGCGTACGTCACCATCACCTCGTCCGTACACGACGAAGGGGCACAAAAACGCGATGCGAGTGCTGGTGGTGGAGGACGAGCGCATGCTGGCCGACGCGATAGCCGAGTGGCTGCGCGGCGAGACGCACGCGGTCGACACCGTGCACGACGGCGAAGCGGCGCTGGAACGCATCGCGGTCAACGACTACGACGTGGTCGTTCTCGACCGCGACCTGCCCCTCGTGCACGGCGACGACGTCTGCCGGGAACTGGTCGAGTCGGAGTCGACCGCGCGGGTGCTGATGCTCACCGCCGCCGCGGAGATCGGTGACCGGGTGGCCGGGCTGTCCCTGGGGGCCGACGACTACCTGGCCAAACCGTTCGCCTTCGCCGAACTCGCCGCCCGTGTCCAGGCGCTGGGACGGCGCTCGCGGCCGGCCGTGCCGCCGGTGCTGCGGCGGGCCGGGATCACCCTCGACCCCGCGCGCCGGGAGGTGTTCAGGAACGGACGGTACGTGCCGCTGTCGAAGAAGGAGTTCGCCGTCCTGACCGAACTGCTGCGCGCCGACGGGGCGCTCGTCTCCGCCGAGCGACTGCTGGAGAAGGCGTGGGATGAGCACGCCGACCCGTTCACCGGCGTGGTGCGCCTCACCATACTCAAGCTCCGGCGCAAGCTCGGGGAGCCGCCGGTCATCGAGACGATGCCGGGGGAGGGATACCGGATCGCATGATCATCAATAGGTTGCCGCGCCTCACGCTGAGGACCCGGCTCACCCTCGTGTACGGCGCCCTGTTCCTCGCCGCGGGCCTGACCCTGCTCGGCGTCACCTACCTGCTGTTCAACCAGCAGCTGGCCCAGTCCTTCGCCGAGAGGTACGGGGGACCCAGGGACGGGCAGAGGGAAATGGTCCTCATCAACGCGAACGGCCACGTGTTCACGGGCCCCGAGGCGATCCAGTGGCTGCAGCGGCAGGAGGAGGAACTGCGCACCGCCGCCGCCACCTCGCTGCTCACCCAGGGAGCGGTCGCGCTGACCGTGGTCGGTGCCGTCGCCGCGGGCCTCGGGTGGGTGGTCGCGGGGCGGGTGCTCGCCCCGCTGCGCCGGGTGACCGACACGGCGCGGCGGATCGCGGTCACCACGGTCGCCGACCACGGTCTGCACGCGCGGATCGCTCTGCGCGGGCCGGAGGACGAGGTGAAGGAGCTCGCCGACGCCTTCGACACCATGGTCGAGCGGCTCGACCACTCCTTCGACGGTCAGCGCCGGTTCGTCGCCAACGCCTCGCACGAACTCCGCACACCGCTGACGCTCAACCGGGCGCTGGTCGAGCTGGCCATGCACCGCAGGGCGGCGTCGTCCGACGTCCAGCAGCTCGGCGAGAGCCTGCTGGAGATCAACGCCCGGCACGAGCAGCTCATCTCGGGACTGCTGCTGCTGGCCCGCGCCGAGCACGAGATCGCGGACCGGTCACCGGTGGACATGGCCGACGTGGTGTCCCACGTGATCGCGCAGACCGCCCGGCAGGCGGAGCACGCGAAGATCACCGTGCACGAGGCGGCGGGCCCCGCGCCCACCAGCGGGGACGCGCTTCTGCTTGAACGCCTGGTGCACAATTTGGTCGAGAACGGGATCCGGCACAACACCGGCGACGGCACCGGCTGGGTGCGAGTCGTCAGCCGTACCGCGCCTGACGGACGCGTCGAGGTGGAGGTCAGCAACACCGGGCCCGCCGTACCGCCCTACGACATCCCGGAACTCTTCAAACCCTTCCGCCGCCTGGGTGCCGACCGCCTGGTCACGGCGAAGAGCGCGGGACTGGGCCTGTCCATCGTCCGCTCCGTGGCCCGGGCCCACGGCGGCGACGTCACGGCCCGCCCGCGCGGAGGTGGCGGCCTGGTCATGACGGCCGTCCTTCCCCGCGCCAAGGAGTGAGGCGCGCGTCCCGTGAGGCCCGGCCGGGGCTCACCGGGTGGCCCCACCTGGCCGGGCTCACGCCGCCAGCGGACCTCGGAGGCGCAGCACCTGCTTGGCGTACTGGCGGCGGCCGACGGTCTTCCAGAGCAACCGGGCGATGGCGGGCAGCTTGCCGAGGAAGAACCGGCGCTCCGCCGGGGTGGCCTCCTCCAGGATCGCGCCCATCGAGAGCATCAGCTTCTCCTTGGCGATCTGCTCCACCGCGCGTGCGCCGACGGCCTCCCATTCCGGGACCGACATGTGCTCGGCGATGAGCGCGAGCACGTACCGCTCCTCGTCGTCCAGATGCTCGACCAGGGCGGCGCGGTGCTCCTCCATCGTGATCGCGAGTTTCTCGCCGGTTCCCTTCGAGGCCGTGAGCCGCCACTCGGGCAGCACCTCGGCGATCCGGGCCAGGGTCGCGTCGATCCGCTGGTGCTGGTCCTCCATCCGCTCCACCATGCCGGCCCGCGGACGGACCCGTGACAGCAGCAGCGGCCACACCAGCTCGTCCTCGGCGGTGTGGTGGTGGTGCAGGCCCTCGGCGTAGTCGAGGTAGTGCTCGGCGATCTCGGCCGCGCGAACCGTGTCGCCTTCGGGCACCGCCCGGACGAAATGCGGCATCAAACCGGACTCTCGCCGGAAGACGCGGTGGACCACCACCATCTCGTGGGTGTACGGGCGATCTGTGGCATTCATCGTACGTTTCTCCCATCCTTTGCCGAGCTTGGCGGACAAAGTCTGCGAGAACCACCTTGGGATCGACTTGTCATGTTCTTGGGGACACCGGCGTTCGGCCGCCGGGCCGCGACTCCGCGCCGGTACGGCCACCGGGTGATCTTCGGTTTCCCCTCTCCGACAGATCACGCGGTGGCCGTACCGGTCGGCTACGTCCGCGCGGTCACCTCTCCGTGACGGTGCGATCCGGTGCCGTACGGATTTCGCGAGGTCGTGCCCGTTCCGAAGCGGCCCGCGCCCTGTCCCGCGCGGTTCTTACCACGGCACGCCGCTCCACCACGGGCTACACGCATCCGACGATTCCCGGCCCGTTGAGAATGCCGACGGTGCTGACGGTCTCGGGAAGACAGAGAGGTTCGGCGAAGCTGACGGGAACGACGGGAAGGCTGACAGAAGCGACGGTGCACACGGGTTGGAGAACCACGGGACTGGCCACGACGCACCCTGTGGGCTGGGTCGGCTGCGCGCGTGTTGTCGCTCCCGCGTGGCCGCGTGGCCCTGCCGGGCCGCGTGGTCCGTCCGCTCCGGCCGGTCCTGCCTCTCCTGGAGGTCCGGCCAGGCCGTCCTGGCCCGGGGCTCCGTCCGCGCCCGCCGGTCCGGGTGGTCCCGCGAGTCCGTCCGCTCCGGCCGGTCCTGCCTCTCCTGGAGGTCCGGCCAGGCCGTCCTGGCCTGGAGCTCCGTCCGCGCCCGCCGGTCCGGGTGGTCCCGCGAGTCCGTCCGCTCCGGCCGGTCCTGCGGGTCCGGGTGGTCCCGCCGGTCCGGGTGGTCCCGCGGGTCCGGGTGGCCCGGGAGGCCCGGGAGGCCCGGGGGGTCCCGCCGGTCCGGCCGCGGCGTTGGTGGAGCTGGTGGCGGTGGGAGTGCCTGCGGGAGGGGCTGTGGGCCTGACGGCGGGCCTGATGGGGACGGGGATGGCGATCACGCTGTCATCGTCGTCGTCATCGTCGAACCGGTTCGGCGGCCAGTCACGGTCCCGGTTTCTGCCACACCCGCGAGGGCAGCGGCAGTGAGGGTCCCCCTTGGCGCATCGGCAGGGCCGGCACGGGCGAAGAATGGATTTCTCGCCCCGGTGTACGGCATGGCGAAGCCGGGCTTTTCCACCGGTGCTTCCGATGTCCCCGTTGTCGCTGTGCGGTGCGAGATTGAGAAGGCTCGTCTCCCCGATGGCGTTCGCCGGAGCCTGATTCGACGCCATCACGAGGAGGCTGGCCATCGCTGCGACGGCCAGAGCGCCGGCGCACTTACCGGAAAGGGGCGGCGCCCATTTGCTACTACGAGGAAGCACGTTATTTCCCCATATCATTGCTAATTCCGAAAATATTCGGATCTGTCGTTCAGTCACGGAAGTGACGACGGACAGGAGATACCCGAGGCTTATGTAGATAACGCGCCGCCATAGTTCGGGAAGGGCAAATAAACAGTGTTGTGCAGGAAAACTTGCCTCTCATCTATGATTTAGATGCATTTGTAATGATTATTCGCCCATAGTGCTCAATGGATGATTTCAGGATGGCCGGTAGGAGAGGGGGAGCGGCCCCCTAGGAGGGGCGACGCCGGGTCCGGCGACACCTGTCCGGCATACCGGTTTCCGAACCCTTCGAGCCCGCTCGGATCGCTCGTTCCGATGTGCGGGATCCCGGCCGGCGGCGACGGAAACGAGAGTGACGGGAATGGGGGCGGCGGGAACGACGGCGGCGACGGAAACGGGAGCGGGAACGAGGGGGACGACGACGGCGACGGAAACGGGAGCGGCGGTGAGCGGGAACGGGGGCACGGGAAGGGCGGGACAAACCGTTGTGTGCCGCACCAGAGTGCGTACCGGTACGGCACACAGCGGTTCTTCTCCGATCCGGCGGCACCCGGTCGGGCGCGGGGGCGACCGGCAGGCCGCTCTTCCCCGTCGTGCCGTACCGGGCACCCGGTGGATTTCAGTGACCCGTCCCCGCCTCGGTGGCGCTTCGCCTCTCGTGCTCCGTCGCGGCCGGGGGCGGGAAGCGGCCCGTCGGGCTTACTTCTGGCGGACGATGATCTCTGGGAACGACGGGTCGTTCTGGAGGTCCCTCATTATCTTCTCGGAGCGGGAAAGGCGCTCGCGAGGCTCCGCGTTCTCGCCCCTGCGCGAGCGGTAACGGTCGTGGGGGCGATCCTGGTGGCGCTGTGACCTGCCTCGCCACCTGTCGGAGGGCCTGTCGGAAGGCCTCGACTCGTATCCGCGATGCTGGTTGCGAGGAGGGCCGGGGCGGGAGAACCGGCCGTCGGGAGTGCTGTCGGCATTCGGCTGTGAGATCGAGCCGAGCGTCTGGGCCTGCCCGATGGTGGCGTTGGCCGGTACCTGGTTCGACGTCATGAGGATGCCGGCGACTGCCGCGATGGCGAGGACGCCCACCTGTCTGCTGGAGTTCGTCCCCGGTGTCCGTCCGCTCTTTCGAGGAAGCACGTTATTTCCCCATCTCGTTTCTGGTTCCGAAAACATCTGATATCCCTCGCTACCTCATAAGTGGCAGCAGCTAGGAGATACCCCTCGGACCATGAGATAGCGTATTGAAACGGTTGAGGTCGAGCAAATAAATGGCACTGTGAATGCTGATGTAAGTTTATCTATTGCTATTTACTGTTTTGTCATAATTGTTCGTTCGGTATGGAATGTGGTGCCACCGGGAATTTCGCCGGACCGGATCGCGGCGGGAACGCGACGGCTCCGCCCCTCTCCACAAGGCCGGGGAAAGCCGGAAAGGCCGGGCCCTCCCTCCCGGCAGGGGTCCGGAGGGAGGGAGGGCCCGCGGTCTCCCCGGTAGAGGGCCTGCGGTTCCCCGGTAGGGGTTCGGAGGAAGGCCCGCGGGGCCGTTACAGGTAGACGCGGATGTCGGCCTTGAGCGGACGCGACAGGCGCACGGTGATGAACTCGTTGTTGTCGGGCTGGCCCGGGGTGCGGCCGGCGGAGGACGGGAAGTTGTTGTCGTCCAGCACGCCCAGGGTCCGGTCGTCGAGGATCACGACGTCCTCGATGGTCTGGAACGGGAAGCGGAAGGTCTCCCCGAACCCGCCCAGGCCACGCGGGTTGGCCAGGTCGAGCAGGTCGGCGACGAGGGTCTTGCGCAGGTCCGCGTGGCGGGTGTCCACCATGTAGATGCGCTTGGTCTTGGCCTCGTCCCCCTGGAGGTTGTCACGCTCGATGACGAGGAACCGGTACCGGTCGACCGCGATCATGTCGCCGATCGCGTTGTCGGGGCTCTCCAGCCTGTAGGTCCAGCGCTTGCCGGTGTAGGCCCGCCTGCGCAGGTCGAACTCGTTCATCCGCAGCGTCCCGGCGGCGTCGCCGGTCACGGTGCCTTCGAGCAGCGGGTACAGCGTGCGGCCGTCGACCGAGCGCGCCATGCCCTCGAAGCCCTTGCTCCGCCCCAGGTTCGGCTGCTCGCCGTTGAGGGAGGGGTTCTCCGGTGCCTTGACGCCGGGTAGCGGGATCGGAG
Organism: Streptosporangium sp. G11; assembly: GCF_051192615.1. Lineage (NCBI taxonomy): Bacteria > Bacillati > Actinomycetota > Actinomycetes > Streptosporangiales > Streptosporangiaceae > Streptosporangium > Streptosporangium sp. G11. Next base: position 13,091 of record NZ_JBPJUQ010000081.1, on the reverse strand, counting down.
CGTCGAGCAGCTTGCCCGAGGAGGAGAAGTGCAGCAGGAACGGGCCGAACTCGTCGCCGATCCAGTAGGTGCCGTCGACGGTCCGTACGATCGACTCCACGTCGAAGTCGGCGCCGGTCAGCTTCCGGTCCGGCCGGGTCAGCGGCCAGGTGACGCGCCCGTCGGGGTCGCTCAGGTTGAATCCGCCCAGCACCGCCACCTTCTCGCGACGGAAGTCGGGCTTCACCCGGTGCACCCGCAGCAGGAAGTCGGCGCTGTTGTTCTTGGCGCCGAACCCGTTGTCGGACAGTACGTCGAAGGTGCCGTCGTGCCGCCGCACGATGCCGCTGAAGCCCTGCACCGGCTGCCCGGCGAACGGCGGGGTCACCCCGTTGACGGGAGTCGTGCCGAGCTGGGAGCCCGACGGCTCGCTGCCGGGTACGAAGGTCAGCGCGGGCAGGGATGCGAACCCGGTCAGCGTGGCGCGTCCGAATTCGGAGTGACCGGAACCGGGGTGACCGGAACCCGGCCGCTGCGAATCCGCCTGCTGGGTCCCGGCGTTGTCGGCGGCGGGAAGGCCGGAGCCGGGCTGCCCCGGGTCGGCCACCGCCGGTGCGGACACCGCCAGCGCCAGCACGGCCGCGCCAATGGTGATCGTCATGCGTCGTCTCATGGCGGGCACGCTAGGGAACTCGTGTGAACGGCCGGTGTTGCGTCGCGGGCCGTACAGCGAAAACAAGATGCGGACCGTACGAAAAGCTGGCAAGAGCCAGCCGGAAAGTGGTACGCCGGAGATGGACGAAAAGGAACGCACCGGAACGTGCCTCCGAGGCGTCTCTGGACGCGTGGAGTTCGCCGACCTCGCCGCCGCGCGGGCAGAGCGCTTCCCGTTGCTCCCCGCGCTGCCACGAGGACCTCTCCGACCAGGAGATCGCTGGCCTCCTCGGTGTCCCGCGAGGCGCGGTGCGCGGCCAGGGGCCCGCGCGTCGGGAACGCCGCCCCCACGAGGGGGCCGCGGCGGGTACGGCGAAGGAAGCGGGTGGCGGAGAGGAGTTCACGGTCGCGAACCTTCTCGCCGCACCTTCAGCGGAATAAAGTTCCAGACATGAGGATTTTCGCCAACATCACCGAGCTCAAGGCCGCCGTCGGGGAACACCTCGGCCATACCGAGTGGCGCGAGATCACCCAGGAGCAGGTCAACCTGTTCGCCGACGCGACCGGCGACCACCAGTGGATCCACGTGGACGTGGAGCGGGCGAAGCAGGGGCCGTTCGGCGCCACCATCGCCCACGGATACCTGAGCCTGTCGCTTCTGCCCTCCTTGATGGCGGAACTGCTCCAGGTGGGCGGCCTGGCCATGGGCATCAACTACGGGCTCAACAAGGTCCGCTTCCCCGCGCCCGTCCCGGTCGGCGCGCGAGTGCGTGCCGGGGCCGAACTCGTCGACCTCAAGGGCACCCCCTCGGGCTACCTGTCGAACGTCCGCGTGACCGTCGAGGTCGAGGGCCAGAAGAGGCCCGCCTGCGTCGCGGAGACCCTCTCCCTGTACGTCCCGGCGGAGGGCTCCTGACCGTCGGGGACTCCCTGATCTTCGAGGAGTCCCCGCCTCCGGATCACCTCTCCGTGGAGAGTTCCTGGGCCAGGATCGCGGCCTGGACGCGACTGCGGAGACCCAGTTTGTTCAGCAACCGGCTGACATGGGTCTTCGTCGTCGCCTCCGCCATGTCCAGCTCGGCGGAGATCTCCGCGTTCGACAGGCCCCGCCCGATGCAGGCCAGCACCTCGCGCTCGCGCGGGGTGAGGACGCCGACCTCGTACGACCTGCGCTCGGGGACCGACGCCCCGAAGGCGGAGATCAGCCGCCGGGTGACCGCAGGCGCGATGAGCCCCTCGCCCCCGGCCACCACCCGCACCGCCTTCACCAGGGCGTCGGCGTCGGTGTTCTTCAGCAGGAACCCGGCGGCTCCGGCCCGCAGCGCCCCGAAGACGTACTCGTCGATGTCGAACGTGGTCAGGATCAGCACGTCGGTGATCCCGCTCAGCTCGCGCGTCGCGGAGATCCCGTCGAGTTTCGGCATCCGGATGTCCATCAACACCACGTCGGGACGAAGGTCGAGGGCCATCGCGACGGCCTGCTCCCCGTTGGCGGCCTGGCCGACGACCTCGATGTCCTCGTGGCCGTCGAGAATGAGGACGATCCCGGCGCGGACCGCCGCGTGGTCGTCGGCGACGAGAACTCGGATGGTCATGCGATCTCCCGGGCGTGCGGTTGGGTGGTCATACGATCTCCCGGTCGTGCGTCGGGAGCGTCATATGACCCCGGGCGGGCGTCCAGGGCGTCACGTGATCTCCCGGGTGGGCAGTTCGGCGCGGACGCGCCAGCCGTCGTCGTGGGGCCCGGCCTCGAAGACCCCGCCGACGAGGGCCGTACGCTCCCGCATGCCGATGATCCCCGCACCCGCGCCGGGAAGCCCGCGCCCCGCGCCGTCGATCGGGTTGTCCACGGCCAGCGTGATCAGTCCGGGCCGGTAGCCGATCACCACGTCGGCGACCTTGCCGCCGTGCTTGAGCGCGTTGGTCAGCGATTCCTGGACGATCCGGTAAGCGGCCAGGTCGACCGAGGCGGGCAGTTCCCTGGTTTCGCCGTCCACGCGCATCCGGACGTCGAGTCCCGCCTCCCGCGCCCGCTCGGCCAGCTCTCCGGCCTCGGCCACCCGCCGTCTCGTCGCCTCGGGCTCCTCGCCGTCCTGCCGGAGCAGCCCGATCATGGCACGCATCTCCCCCATGCCCTCGACGCTGTTCTCCCTGATGGACGCCAGCACCTCCCGTACGGCCCGCGCGTCGAGGTCCCTGCGGGAGAGGACGGCGGTGGACTGGATGGCGATCGCGCTGAAGTGGTTGGCGATCATGTCGTGCAACTCCCGCGCCATCCGGGTCCGCTCGGCCTGCACCGCCGCCGCCCGGTCGAGCTCCGCCAGCCGCGCCACCTGCTCGGCCCTCGCGCGCTCGGACAACGCCTGGTCCTGCAGCTGCCTCGTGAGCATGGCGGTGAAGACGGGGGTCACCCCGACCAGGCCCCCCTGGACGAGGAAGATGGCGGCGGCCGACCAGTGCTTGAAGAGGGCCCCCGCGATCACGCCCGCCACGACGGCGATCACGGAGGTGATGCCGAGCATCCACCTGCCCAGCGCCCGCGGACCGTACCTGACCCCCGCGTAGAGGTTGTCCGTGACGATCAGGACCGTACCCAGGGACGGGCCCATGGCGAAGTCGCCGAGGAAGGCCGCGACCCCCAGTCCCAGCGAGAGCAACGGTCTGCTCCGCCGTACCGCGACCCCCACGCACGCGACCGCCAGCGGGCCGACGAACAGCGGGGCGGAGGCCCACCGGTGCTGGTAGGCGCCCGCCGCGAGCAGGAGGAGACCACTGACGAAGCACGCCACGGCCCACAGCGCGTCGTCTCGTCTCATGCCTCCCATCTCATCACCCGGACGCGGCCCGCGGGTCCGGCGCGGGACGGGTCCCCCGTACACACAAGGATGTATCCCGTCTCATCACCCCTTCGTTCACCGCCTCGCCGCTGTCCCGTCGGCACCTCGTCGGCATCTCATCGGCGTCGATGACGTCTCGGGTTCGGTGGGGGCCGCCGCCCGGGTCTTCCCGGGAACACGGACTCTCCTCAGGAGAGTCGTTGAGGCCGGAACCGGCACTGGGATCACCAGCGATCCCAGTGCGTCACCTCCTCCATCGGCACCCTGCGCGCGGGCTTGAAATCGGTCCCGATCGTGTAGGCCAGCGGGACGAACGCCACCTGCATCACCTTCTCGTACGGTATGCCGAGCACCCCGGCCGCCTCCCGCTCCAGGCGGAGCGGCCCCAGCCAGGCCGTGCCCAGTGACCGGGCCCGTGCGGCCAGCATGAAGCTCCAGACGGCGGGCATGATCGAGCCGAAGGTGTTGGCCTGTTCGTGCACGCTCGCCCCCTCGGTCCGCCCCGTGATGCACGGGATGAGAAACGCCGGAACCTCGTGGATGTGCCGGTACAGATGCTCCGCTCCCTCCCACACCCGCTCCATCGAGCCGGGAAACGCGTACGCCCGCCGCGCGTCCTCCTCCGGTATCGGGGTGCCGGGGCGGTTCATCCCCTCCCGCCACAGTGCCGCGATCCGCTCCCGCTGCTCCCGCTCGGTGACCACGACGAAGTGCCAGCGCTGCCGGTTGCGCCCGGTCGGAGCCTGTACGGCGAGCTTGAGGCACTCCTCGACGAGCTCGCGGGGGACGGGCCGGGTGAGATCCAGCCGCCTGCGCACGGCCCTGGTCGTGGAGAGCACGTCATCGGGGATCATCCGGCCCCCTCAAAGATTTCGACATGCATCGAATTGTGTGACGGACTTCGATGGTTGTCAAAGTCTCGAATTCCTCGACTAGGATCGACCCATGCGAGCCCTCCATCACCCGGACGTGGCCTCCGTCACACTTCCTGGCCTGCTCAACGCCCTCGCTGACGAGGTCCGTCTCTCGGTCGTCCGCCAGCTCTCCGAGGCCGGAGGCGTGGTCTGCGGCCAGTTCGACGTCCCCGTGAGCATGTCGACCCTCTCCCACCACCTGAAAATCCTCCGCGAGGCCGGTCTCCTCCGCGTCACCCCCGAAGGCAGCTTCCGCCGCCACGAGCTCCGCCTCGCCGAGATGGAGACCCGCTTCCCCGGCGTCCTCACCTCGATCCTCCAGGCCGCCTGATCCGGCCCATCGCCTCGGCCTCCCCGCCGGATCCCCGTCCCCGTCGAAGAATCCGACGCCGACCAGCGGATCCAAGGGCGATCGTTTAACCGGTTCGAGGCATCGCCCAAAACCCGCTATGCTTGCTTACGCAGCGAGCGGCCGTAGCTCAATGGATAGAGCATCTGACTACGGATCAGAAGGTTGGGGTTTCGAGTACCTCCGGCCGCACACATGCAAGAAGGCCCCTGAACAGGCATTACGCCGTCAGGGGCCTTTTTCGTTGTGTCGCTCAGCCGGTCTCTTCGGCGTCTGTGGGAGCCAACCTGGGAGCCAAAGGCGCGGACCTGCCCAGCAGAGCCCCGGAGATCGCCGCCGACGCCGCCCGCTTGTCCCCCTCCATCAGATGCCCGTAGACATCCTTGGTGATCGCGATGCTCGCATGCCCGAGGACGTCGGAGACGACGTGCAGCGGTGTGCCCTGGGCGAGCATGAGCGAGGCCCCGGAGTGCCGCAGCTCGTGCGGATGCCAGTGACCGAGGCCGGCTTTCCGCGCCAGCTTCGAGAACAGGTGGGAGAAGGTGTCGGGGTCGGACGGATTGCCGAGCATCGAAGGGAAGATCAGCCCGTGCTCGGTCCACTCCTCTCCGGCCTGAAGACGTTCCGCGTTGTGCGTGGCCCGATGCCGCTTGAGCGCGTCGACCAACTCGGGCGTCAGGCAGAGCGTACGGCGTGACTTCCTGGTCTTGAGTTCGGTGATCACGAGCTTGGTCTTACGTTCCGCGCCGGGGGTGCGGTTCTTGATCCGTTTCACCGCGTGCGCCACACGCAGGGTCTTGGCCTCCGGGTCGAAGCCGCTCCACATCAGCCCGAGAGCCTCACCGCGGCGAAGGCCGAAGACGAGCGCCAGGAGGACGAGTGCCCCCATTCGATGCTCCGCGACCTCGTCGAGAAGCTTGTGTGACTGGTCGATCGTGAGCGTACGGCCCTCGTCGGTGTTGAGCCGGGGAGGCATGGACAGCGCTGCGACGTTCCGAGCCACCAGGCCCTCACGCTCAGCCTGCCCGAGTGCCTTGCGCAGGACGGCCCGCATGATCCGGACACTGTTGGGCTTGTACTTCGCCCGCTTGGCCTGCCACAGGGCATCGACGTGAGCGACGGTCAGCGCGGTGAGCTTGTGCCGCCCGAGCCCCGGCTTGAGGTGAAGTCGCACCGTGTCCTCGTAGTCGTCCAAGGTCGAATCGGCGATATGACCGGGGAGCGTCGACAGCCAGCGGTCGAGGAAAGCACCGACGGTGATCTTGTCGTCGGGGACGGGCAGACCTTTGGCGATGCCCTCACGGATCTTCCGAACCTTCTCGACGACTTCGGGTCGCGTCTTGCCGGAGACCTTCTTGCGGAGGCGCTCCCCGTTCGGTCCGTATCCGATGGAGATCGCCCCGCGCCACCGGTCGCCGTCCTTGTAGATCGAGTCCTCGTTGTGGCCACGCTTCTTGGTGCTCATGCTGCTTGCTCCTCTTCCAGATGCGCGACGAACTCGGCGAGCGCGGTCGGGGGAATCCTGCGAAGGGTGCCGACACGGACCGAGCGGAGAGCGCCCGACCGCATCAGTGCGTAGACCGTGGTCCGGCCGATGCTGAGAAGCTCCGCCGCCCTCTCCGGGCGAAGAAGCAGGTGATCGAGGTCGTCTGTCATGCCGCCTCCTTCGTTGCCGAAAGGTCGGGTGCGAATTGGCTGGTGGCTTTCACCTGGAGAGCGAGCAGGCTTGCTCGCCAGCGTTGGCGTTCGGCGACCATGCGCAGCAGCCGCAGGGCCAGGGAGGGGATGTTGCCGTCGCCGGCCGGGATGGGCTTCCAGACGTAGCGGTGCGGGTCGACGGGCTCGTCGGCCAGGCCGAGGGCTTCCATGACCCAGGCACGACGGTCGCGCTTGTGCTCGGACAGGGTCTTGTTGGACCACTTGCGCGAGACCAGGACGCGACGGCCCGCGTAGCCGAGGTGTTCGGGCTTGTGCGCTTTGCTTCGGCATCGGCCCGGTGTCATGCCCGCCTTGGGGTTCTTGGGCTGGACTCCGTAGCGCAGCCAGTTCGGGCAGGCCGGGGAGCAGGGTTCGTAGCGGAGCGCTTCGACCATGCGGGCCGCGTGGTCACGTTGTGCCGGGTTGTCGGCGTCGAGGGTGTCGCCGAGGCTCTTGGTCAGGTACTTGCTCAGGTAGCGGATGCACTGGTCGGCATCCGGGGTGCCGCCGAGGACACCCTGAACGTCGACCTGGTCACCGAAGCGGACCACGTGCAGCGGTTCGGCCTCCTCGTCGGCATCCAGCCGGTCGAGCGCTTCGCGCCAGGTGGGCAGCACTTCCCCGGTGACCGGATCGAGGTAGTCGCCATCCTGTCCGTCCAGGTAGGGAGTGCCGTCTTCCCGCGCGGGACGCTCGACCCACACCGGCAGGTGATCGCCCTCGAAGCGCACCTCGTCGACCGAGGGCCACCACACCTGGTGGTAGGTGGCCGCAGCGATCGCCTTGACCTCGGCGCGTGGCATGGTGCCGCGGATGGCCATGTGCAGGTGCGGCGCGAGTCGCTTCTGTGGTTCGACGGAGGAGAAGTACTGCAGGTCGTAGCCCGCGACGCGGCGCAGGTTCTGCACGAAGCGGTCGACGAGCTTGGAGAAGTGCAGCGCGTCCCGGACCGCCCGTCGGTAGTCGTAGGCGTCCGGGTCGACGGGCACGCCGTTGCGTACCTTGCCGTAGGAGGGAAGCGTGAGCGTGACGAACAGCGACGGCCGGTAGACCATCCCGTCGGAGCTGGTGAACGTCCGCCCCAGGGTGGTGTTCTGCCGGACCTTCCTGGGCAGGTCGGGGGCGTCCTGGCGTCGCCGGGTCGAGCGGTTGCGCTTGGCGGTGGTACGGCCGAGCAGGGTGCCGCGCATCCCGGCCGCGGTGATCTCGGCATCCAGTCCGCTGAGGATCGCGTCCAGGTCGGTGGTGTCGTCGCCGGCCTTTTCCGCGGCATCGCGCTGGGCTTGCATGTCGGCGCGGAACTCCACCAGCCAGAGCTGTTCCTCGTTGGGCTCATCCGGGGTGATCGAGGGTTCGGCCTCCAGGTGCCAGCCTTCCCGGCACTGGGCCATCCGCAGGTAGCGGTTGCGTCGGGCGCACGACGAGCACTTGGCGTCCATGGTGGCCCCGCAGGGCACGTTGACGTCCTCGGTGAGCCCGGTGCGCGTGTCCAGCCGACGCAGGACCACCGGTCGGATGCACACCCCGTTGTGCTTGGCGATTTCCACCGCCACATCCAGCGCGAGCGGCATCCTCTGACGCTCGGCGCGCGACAGGCCGCGGTCGTTGGGGTTGCTCACGCGTCCGCCTCCTGCTCGTGGTCGAGGAGTGCGCCTTGTCCGCACTCGTGGCACTCGACCAGGCCGCGGATCAGGTCCAGCCACAGCGTGTTGACCGCGTGGCAGGCAGCGCAGCGCAGGCCGTCGAGGATGTAGGCCAGCTCAGTCACGCTCGCCCCTCTCCCGCACTTCGGACAGGTCGGCCACCAGCCGGAACATGGTCTGGTACGGGTCGGCGGTGATGCGGACGTTGAACAGCTCGAAGGCCAGGACGGGCTGAGTGTGGTGCGGTCCCAGGACGGCGAGGACGGGCCGCTCACAGAGGCGGGTGATCTCCTCGTCGGTACCGTAGAAGCTGACCCTCATGCGGTCACCTCCATGGCCATCGCGCGGATGTCGCTGTCGGAGACGTAGGCGGCACGGACCCGGATCGGATCGGGTGAGGTCTCCAGCCGGACGTAACCGATGCCAGCGCCCTGCTCGGGGATCGGGGAGATGTGATCGGCCAGTGCCCCGCGGTCCCGTGCGCCGTCGCCGAGGACCATGTCGACCTGCTCGGACTCGTCGAGGCGGAGCGCGATCTTGTCGGGAAACAGGTTGCGGATGTTCATGACCTCTTTGCGCGGGTCCTGGAGAGCTGCCAGGACACCGAAGCCGACCGCGCGGCCCTGCGTGGTGAGCGTCGCCAGCGCGGCGGAGATACGCAGCTTGAGACCCTTGTCGGACTGGTAGGCGGTCAGGAACGCCACCTCGTCGACCACCACCAGGACGAACGGGTCATCGCTGGTGGGAGTGTGGGAGCGCTGGAGTCCGGCGTAGCGGTCGGCCCGCTCCTGCATGATCTTTACCACTGCTTCCAGCAGATCGGCGCAGTCAGCCGGGCTCGCGGCGTAGCGGTCGCCAAACAAGTCACGCCCGTAGGACAGCTCCATCCGCTTGGGATCCAGCGCCCACACCTGCGCCAGGCCCGCACGCGTGGCGGGCAACAGGCCGCGGATCGCCGACCAGATGACCGAGCCCTTGCCCGCCCCGGTGGCCCCGGCGACTAGGACATGAGTGCCGTGGACCTTCAGTAGCCAGGGCTTGCCGTCCTCGCACGTGCCGACCTCCACCGGCCCCACCGATGCCTCAGCCGGGACCGGTACAGCCGGGAGCGGAGTGGCGAGGGGATCGCGGCGAGGGAAGACGAGCAGCAGCCGGCCCGAACGCGCGATGGAGACCCGGCAGGAGCGAGCGCCGAACCCGTGGGCGAGGTGCTCGGTGCGGTCGGCCCAGTCCTTGACCGCCTGTCCGGTGAGCATTCGCACCGTGACCACGTCGGCCCACGAGGTGCAGGTGACACGGACGACGCGAGGCAGGTAGTCCCGGCCACGTAAGTGTCGTCCGAGCCCAGAGATGATCATCACCGGTTGCCAGTGCCGCCGGTAGATCCACACCAGCCGCCACCAAGCCAACAACCGCCAGCCCATCCAGCGGTTGAACGAGGGCCGATCGAAGAACGGCCACGGCGCCAGCAGCGAGAGCGGAACGGCGACCACGACCAGGGCGAGGCGCCAGCCGTACAGGATGCCGAGCACCGCGGGAACGGCGAGCACGGCCACCGCGATCGGGTGACGCCAGACGAGTCGAACGAGTCCGGCCAGCAGCCGCCACAGGAAGATGGTGATGGTGACGATGGCCGGGGTACGGACGACGGCCGGGCGGAACACTACGGCGGTATCGGGGGTGGTGGTGACGAGGGTGCGTGCCTCGTCGCCGGGCAGTTTTTTGAACATTAGGCTTGAGCCCTCTCTTGATTTGCGTCTGGGGAGAACCGAGGGGCCGCCGGAAGTTGCACCTTCCAGCGGCCCCGCTTACGTGTCAGGCCGCCTTGCCCTGCTCGGATTCGTCGTCGACCTGGTGGGGGTTGGTGGACTGGGTGGTGTGCAGGCGCTCGCAGTCGGCGAGGTATCGCGCGGCGACGTCGGCGATCTGCCGGGCGAGGGTCACGTCTTGTTCGGTGACCGGTCCGCCGCCGGTGGTGGAGACGATCACCTGTGCCTCACGGGAGGACAGGTGCAGGAACGGCCGTCCGCCATCGGCGACCAGCGCCATGACCGACAGGTGCGGGGTGCGGAACGAGGTGTCGAGTCGGGTGCCGTCTTCGTCGAGGGTCACCACGGCGCGGGTGTAGGGCAGGTGCTCTCTCATGCGGCCACGTCCTTACCGGCCGTCGAAGCCGAAGCCTTGGCCGGAGTCGCCGCGGTGCGGGGAGGGCGCATCGCGGTGGCTCGGATGGACCAGGCCAGGCGGCCGGTGTTCTGGTTGACGTAGGCGGTGGCGGTCATGCCGTCGAACTCCACCGGCACGAACGGCAGGCCCGGCAGCGCGGCCGGAACGACGGGTTGAACCGGGGACAGGATCTTGACTGAGACCGTCTTCTGGCCGGCCTTGACGGTGGGGTCGGCGTCCATGACGGCGACCTGCCAGACGAGTTCTCCGGTGTTCTTGTCCTTGGCGTAGACGGTGCGGCCCTTGGACGAGGCGTCGAAGTCCTTGACCTGCTCGACCTCGCCGACGATGAAGCAGCCGTGCGGGAAGACCTGCTCGAAGTGGACGGGGATGGGGCCTTGAAGGGCCATGATGCTTTCTCCTAGCTTGACAGGAAGGATGCAGACTTCAACCTGACCTATCAGGTTGCTTCATAAAGCTAGGCCCATCAACCTGTCGTGTCAAGTTTGAAGCCAGAGACGATCGATCAGGTTAAATCAGGTCAGGGGGTAGGCATCACGCAGTTCATGGCGATCTCCTGGAAGGACCGCGTCGACGAGCTGGAGTGCCCTGCCATCGGCGTCGTGCCCGGTCACCACGAGGTTCAGCACTGGCGCGCCGATTGACATTTTCAGGGCTTGCGCCTCATCCGCCGTCGCTGCTCGTGAGAGCGTGCGTTCGACGGCGTAGTCCAACCGGAGCCTCTTGCGGCCGTACAGGTGACGTCGGATCCCCTCGTCCATGGGTTCAGGCGAGGTCAGCTTGGTTCCGGAGACCAGGTCGATGGGAAACCACGCTGAGATCAGCTCTATGGGGCCGTCCTCGTCACTGAGAACGTATTGCCGCAGGAATGCCTTGGACCCGGCGGGCAGGTCAAGCAGGGTGGTGACCCGAGTGGGGGCGACGATGATCCCGGCTTGCAGCAACTCGGCGGAGGATTCCGACTCGGCGAGATCCAGAAGTCGCTGACCGGGGTGCGCGCGTTCCACGCTCAGTGTGGGCACCTTCCCGCGTACGAACGAGCCGCGCCCGGTCTGGGACTCGATCAAGCCTTCTTGGCGGAGTAGTCGCAACGCCTCGATCACCGTGGGTCGTGACACGTCGAACTCGGCGACGAGCCGGCTCTGTGAGGGCAGCATCATCCCCGGCGGATAGGTCCCGTCCGCGATGCGCGATCTCAAGGCGTTCAGTACGCGTTCGTACTTGAGGCCGTCCTCGCGTGGAGCTGCCATTACAACCGCCTTACCAGCTTTAACGTGTCCTATCAGGTTGAGCGTAGCATCAGAGCGATGATCTTCCACCCCCTGTGGACGTGGAAGGCCCGGCAAGCCTGGGTGTGGTAGCCCTTCGGGGCTGGCTTGCCGGGCCAAGGCGCAACAGAGAGGGACACACCTGCGTGTCGACGACACACCAGCAGGGATCAACCTCGTAGTCGCGCCCGCTTCGGTGGAACGCCGGCGGCAGGACCGAAACTCTCGTCCTGCAGATTGACGGCCCACCACTGATCTTCAATTCGCTTCTCGGCAGCCAGGTGACCGGCCAGTTCCTCCAAGGTCTGTCCACAACGCACGTAGGAAAGACCACGCTGAAGGCTCTCTCTGGAGAGGTCATGCCGACGCACCGCGTACCACCCGCCCCCAAGGGATGCCGAGATCCTCCATCGCCTGCCGTAGACGGCGTTCAACTCGCTGACCATCACAGCGATCATTCCGGCCATACGGGCGAGGCGAGGCGCCGTCCGCGTAGGTCGACCGGTCGGCGATCATTCGGGAGTACGCATTGGGTCTCTTCGACCATCTCCGACAACGGATGACCGCCACGGAGGTCCGCGTACCGGACAGCGACCCGGCGAGCGGCCGTCAGCGGATCGTTCACCGGGCTGTAGGCATAGCGCCGGCGCCCGCGCGCTGACGTTTTCCCCGACCACCAGTGATACGAGACTCCGTTGGTCCAGACGACCAGATCGATCCAGACCGAAACAAGCGCGATTCCGACGCCATGGTGAATGTCGGCGGGTATTTCCAGATTGCGCAGCTCCTCGGCGAGGCGCACAGCGGCATATAAAGGGTCGTTGGTCACCGGTTCAGCCGGTCGCCGCCACACAAGCGTGTCTGTCATGTCTCCTGCCGTCCGCTTCCAGCGCAGTCGAAGCAATCACTCCGCGTTCTTGGAGCGCGCCGACCATCGATGATCTGAGCGCCATAAGCCGCGCTCACCCGCGCATATCGCCACCCCTTGCCCCGGCAGGCCGAGCAGCAGCCCTGCCCGCTGGTCTCTCGTGATCCCGTCGTCTCCACTCCTTTTCCTCCGTCGCAATGGACGTTTTCCCGGTCAGTCGAGACACTAGGAAAAGGTTGCCGCTCCGCCCCGGAAAAGAATTCCGGGGTCCCCGAGGTATCCATGCGAGGCTGATCGGTATGCGAGGCATGACGGATCACCTGACCATCGGGGAACGCGTAGCGTGGTACCGCCGACGGCGGGGAATGTCACAAGAAGTCCTGGCCGGACTCGTCGGCCGAACGGTCGATTGGCTCAGCAAGATAGAAAACGACCGGATCGAGCTTGACCGTCTGTCGGTGATCAAATCCCTCGCGGTCGCTCTGGACGTCGCACTCGGCGACCTTCTCGCTGAGCCGTCCCTACTCGACTGGAGCCCCGACAGCGGAGACCGTACCGTCCCGGCACTGCGTGCGGCGATCACGGATTATCGCCAGCTCACCCCGCTCGCCGCCCTCGGTCGCGTCCTCGGAGCGGTGTAAAAGGCTCGACGAGGTAGGTGCCGTGGGTTGATCTTAGGCGGCCTCGGTCGTGG
>NZ_JBPJUQ010000080.1:0-34651 GCF_051192615.1 Streptosporangium sp. G11 | reverse complement strand
GGCCGGAAAAAATATCCCCGGCCCCCTCCATCCCCCGCCAACGGCGGTTTCGGAGGAACGGATCACAGCCAACGGTGAAGCTTGGCCTGTATCCACGCTACCTTCGACCATGACCCCTCCGGGGCCCGGCCAAGAGCGGCGCCATTCGGCGACGCATCTTGCGTCATTACAACCTCCAGTCCTTCTCGACACTGCTGCCGCCCTTCCCCATGTGACCGGCTTTCCCGGCCTCGAAGTACTACGGCGGCTCCGCCCCATCTGAACCATTCGGCGGTCGATGCGCCTATCCCGGTCGACAGGCTGGCAGCCCGCCTTCCGGGAACCAACTCAGATGGTTCCCACGTTCACTGAAATCCGTTCGGCGAAGGAGGAGTCCGACTCTGTCCCAGCAGCATCGCCACGAATACGCCGCAGACCTTCTTCGTGGCCTCTCCGCGTGGATATTGAATTCCCCACGGAAAGTTCTCTTCGCTTAGCAAGCGTTGAGACGCGCTGCGCCCGGCCCAAATCCGCCAGATTTCGAGCCGGTGTCACAGTTAAAGAACGTAACTACGCCGGTTCCTCGCGTGCTCCTCTTCGTCATCGCTCCCCGGACCTACGCCATCTGGCAGTGCTGACGCACCCCGGGTTTGTCAAGGCTGCTCCCGCCCTCCTCGGCATCACCCGGATCAGGCTGCCCTCAGCTTCGCCATCCTGCTGCGACAGGACAACGGTGCAGGTCTTTCACCTCCACACGGACTCACAGCGCCTCGTGGCGCACTCAAAAGATGTGACACCAAACCCGGTTCGCCGTTCCACTCCTACTGGCAGGCCAGGGCGTGAGACGGCGCGATCGGCTGGGGAAAGAGGCGGGTCTGCAAACGGTCTGGCGGATCACCTCGCGTACCGGCTCGCTGCGCGCGGTGCCGGCGACGATGTCGCGCCGCGGCCGGGCCTCGGGGGCGGACTTGCATCGAGACCACCGCCCGCCATTTCCGCGCCTCGACCACCGAGGTCGCCGAGCCGGCCGACCGCGCCCTCGGCCACTGAAGCCGCACCGTGCCGCCCCTTCGGCCGGTCGCTCGTCACAACGAGCAGTCCTGCTCCCGGTGGACGTCGAGTGCGCGGAGCACGTCGGCGCAGGCTTCGGCGAAGCTTGCCAGCCGCTCGGGGCCGAGCACGTCGATGAACAGGGCGTGGACCATTTCGGTGTGCGCCGGAACGGCCGAGTTGATGGCCGCGTGTCCCTTGTCGGTCAGCAGGACATCGGGGTAGCGGCGGTCGGAATCGACTCGCTCGACCAGTCCGCGTTGCGTCATTCGGGTGAGCTGGTGGGACAGGCGACTCTTCTCCCACTGGGTGGCGGCGGCCAGTTGCGCGATGGGCATCCGCCGGTCCGCCGATTCCGCGAGCCTGACCAGGACCTCGAAATCGGCCGCGGACAGCTCGTGGTCGCGCTGCACGTGCTGTTGCAGGTGTGAGCCGAGGTGCTTGGACATCTCGATGTAGGTGCGCCACATCCGGTCGGCCTGGCCGAGTTCCTGCTCCCATCCCATGACGGCCATGGTACCCGCTGGTTGACGTATCAACCCGGCGCGGTACGGTGACCAGGTTGATGCATCAACCTAATTCGAGGGGGTTGTTCCGATGAGTGAACAGCAGATCATCGCGGTGGTAGGCGCGACGGGCGCTCAGGGGGGAGGCGTGGTCCGCGCGATCCTGGCCGATCAGAGTGGGCGGTTTGCCGCGCGGGCCCTTACCCGGGACCCGGGTTCGGCGCGGGCCGAGGAACTGGCCGCGCTCGGGGCCGAGGTCGTCGAGGCCGACCTCGACGACGCGGCCGGCCTGCGCGAGGCGTTCAAAGGCGCGCACGGCGTGTTCGTGGTGACCAACTTCTGGGAGCCGCGCACGCACGAGGAGGAGCAGGCGCGTCCCGCGACCACCAGGGAGCTGGAGCAGGCCAGCAACGCGGCGCGGGCCGGCCGGGACGCCGGCGTGCGTCATTTCATCTGGTCCACGCTGCCCGACACCCGGGGCTACTTCCGGCCGGGCGACGGCACGCCGACCTTCGGCGGCACGTACAAAGTGCCGCATGCCGACGGCAAGGCCGAGGCTGACCGGCTCTTCCTGGAATCGGGGGTGCCCACCACGTTCCTGCAGGCGAACGTGTACTACGAGGCGTTCCAGGACATGTTCGCGCCCCGGCGCGACGAGCAGGGCGCGCTGGTGCTGCACCTCGGATTCGGCGACGCGCGGGTGCCCGCGCAGGCCGCGGAGGACATCGGCAGGACCGCGTTCGGCGTTTTCCGCCGCGGTGAGGTGCTGGCCGGCAGGAGGGTGAGCGTCGCCGGCTCCGTGCTCACCGGGGACCAGTACGCCGCCGCGCTGGGCCAGGCGCTCGGTGAGGCGGTGACTTATCAGGCGGTCGGTCCCGACCAGATCCGGGCTGCGGGCTTCCCGGGCGCAGGGGAGGTCGGCAACATGCTCCAGTACCTGATCACGGCCGAGCAGGACATCGTCGACCTCATCGACGGCGAGCTGCTACGCGAGCTCAACCCGCGGTTGCAGTCCTTCGACACGTGGCTGGCCACCCACCGGGACGCCATCCCGCACTGACCACCTCCAGCCAGGGCGGGGGTGGCCGCCCGCGCAACCGCCGCCGACACCGGCCGGGAGGCGGCGCTGACCGCCGCCGAGACGGCCCGCGCCGAGACCGGTCGGGTGCGCACTGAGCTGTCCGGGCAAATCGCCGAGCTGCGCGCCGAGCTCGCCAGCCAGTATGCGGCCGTGTGCCGCGCCCAGGGCGAGGAG
Source organism: Streptosporangium sp. G11 (assembly GCF_051192615.1). NCBI lineage: Bacteria > Bacillati > Actinomycetota > Actinomycetes > Streptosporangiales > Streptosporangiaceae > Streptosporangium > Streptosporangium sp. G11. Next base: position 31,861 of record NZ_JBPJUQ010000080.1, on the reverse strand, counting down.
CAGCGGTGAGCACCGGCCACCTCCCGGCGCTGCCCGGCCAGGGCCCGGTGCGGCGGCTCGCCGCCGCCACATCGCCCGGCCCCACCCTGCCCGCAGTCAGCGCATACGGCCGGGACCTGCGGTGACCTGGCTGCCCGAGCTCCGCTCCGGAGCCGCCGAGACGGCCCGTCTCGGGGGTGCGGCGCTGGGCTGAGCGCCGCCGAGCGCGCCGCCCTCAGCGAGTCGGCGGCCGCCCGGCTGCCGCTGGCGCGCGCCCTGGGGGCGGGCTGCCCGGCGGCCGGGCCGATCGAGACCTGGCTGAACGGCCTCGACAACGACAACACCCGCGCAGGCTACGCCGCTGACGTGCGCGCGTTCGTCGAGCTGCTGCGGGCCCACCCGCAGCAGGGACTGACCACCGTGAAGGCCTGGACCACCTATCTGTCCCGGCCCGGAACCAGCATCGTGGCCGAGTCCGGCTACCCCCTCAGCCTGGATGAACCGCTGAAGATGGTGCACGAGCGCAACCCCCCGGTGCCTCGGCGGCCCAACGCCGACTTCCACGACCACGGCGTGCCCTTCTGCGTCGCCGCCTTCCACTGACCCCGGAGACCTGAAGACTCCTTTCGGAGATCCCAGGCCGCCGCTCTCACCACCGCCCGCACGTCGCCGAGGTCGTCCTCACCTCGGTGGAGCGCCAACTGCGCACCCCTGCCGCGGAATGGGAGGTCATCCTCGACAGCGGGGTCGTGGCCAACTGCCGGTTCATGGTCCCCATGAACCGCTCGATCTTGCCGTGGCCGTGCGGCCGGCCCTTCTTGCCGAACGTCGGCCGCACACGCAGATCGGCCATCACCTGCTTCCAGATGGGAGGAGGTGAAGTCGCTGCCGTGATCGAGATGGAATGCCTCGGGGATCCCGCACACGTGCCAGGGCGGCTCGGCCTTGCGCCAGATCGCCTGCCGGAACGCCAGCGCGGTGGTCACCGTTCCTTGATCGCCGCTTCTACCAGGGCACGTGCTGCCCAGGTGATGGTCTCCTGTTCGGCCTGGGGGCCCAGGCCGCGGACGTCGCGCAGGGCGATCTGTGCCTCCCAGCCGACCACGATGGTCAGGGCCGAGATCAGGCGCTGGAATGACTCCTCGCTCAGGGTGCTGCGGAGCGGTTCGCAGGCCCGCTCCAGCCATCCCACCCGGCGCTGGGTCCGGCGCGGGGCGGCCGGCCCTTGGGTGTCGTTCACTGGCATATCGACGGTCAGGCGGATCAGTCGGCGGCCCAGGGGAAGCGATTGCGGTGAGTACTCCAGCAGGGTCCGGATGAGGGCGTCTACGCGGGCTGCGGCATCGGTGGCGAGCGCGGGGTCGGCCAGTGCCTGCTCGATCGGGGGTTCGTTGATCGCGCCGGCGGTCGCGTCGATCAGCAGGTGGTCGAGAGTCGGGAAATACGTGTAGATCGTGCGACGTGACACGTCGGCGTCGGCGGCGATCTCGTCGATGGACGGCGTCGCGCCGCCGGTGCTCAGCCGGACCGCCGCGTCGACGATCGCTTTGCGGGTGCGGCGGCGCTGCGCTTCGCGCCCGCCGCGGCGGACTGGGTCCCCACTGGTCATCGTGTCCTTTCATCCCTCAGGTCGATCGGGTTGGCCGGCGGCTGTATTGACGGCCGCTCACGACTTGAGTATACCTTGATGCATTAACTGCACAGCAGTGCAATTACTGCACTTCTGTGATTCTCTGAGCGAGGCTTAGGTCGTACGCAGGCAGGGCTAGCGCACTGCGCGGGCTCCCTGCCCCCATGCATCTTTTGGGGGCAGGGATCAACAGCAGTGAACGGTCTTTCCTGGCTGTCGTGCCTTCCATGTCACGAACCGGCCGGGCTGTTCGTCTTGGGGCAGACACCTACGTCGAAAGGAGATGGTCATGCGGGTGTTCGTGGCGGGAGGAGCCGGGGTGTTAGGGCGGCGACTGGTACCGCAGCTCGTGGCGCGTGGCCACCAGGTGACCGCGACGACAACGAGACCGGCCAAGCTGGGCCTGCTGGAGCAGATGGGCGCCGAGGCGGTCGTGATGGACGGGCTGGATGCGAGTTCGGTCGGCCAGGCGGTGACCCAGGCCCGGCCGGAGGTGATCGTGCACCAGATGACCGCCATCTCCGGCAAGCCCGATATCAAGCACTTCGACCGCTGGTTCGCCACCACCAACCGGCTGCGTACCGAGGGGACGGACCACTTGCTGGCTGCCGCGGAAGCGACCGACGTGTCCCACTTCGTCGCGCAGAGCTACGCCTCCTGGAACGGCATCCGTACAGGCGGATGGGTGAAGACCGAGGAGGATCCGCTGGACCCGACGAGCACGGGCAGGGGGGCGGAGGCGATCCGCCATCTGGAGGACGTGGTTCTCAAGGCCGGCGGCGCGGTTCTGCGGTACGGCGCGTTCTACGGTCCGGGCGCCACCGACGATCAGGCCGAACTCGTGCGCAAGCGGCAGTACCCGGTCATCGGTAACGGCGCCGGGCACAGCTCGTGGGTGCATCTCGACGACGCGGCGAGCGCCACCGTCCTGGCCGTGGAGCAGAGAGTCAAGGGCGTGTTCAACATCGTCGACGACGAGCCGGCCCCAGCCGCCGAGTGGCTGCCCTACCTGGCCGCGTGCGCGGGAGCCAAACCGCCGGTGCGGGTCCCCGTCTGGCTGGCCCAGCTGCTGGCCGGAAGGACGGCGGTGGCGATGATGACCGAGGGGCGCGGCTTCTCCAACGCCAAGGCCAAGCGGGGGCTCGGCTGGCGGCTGCGCTACCCCTCCTGGCGGCAGGGTTTCAAGGAGGAGTTGGCGTGAGCCGCGCCTCGCAGCACGCCTTGATGCCACATCCATCGTCTCCACTTCGAGCAAAGGAACAACCGTCATGATTCTGATCACCGGAGCCAACGGCGTCGTCGGACGCAAGACGTTGAACCTGTTGCTGCAGGAGGGCGCGGCCGTCACCACGGTCACCCGCAATCCCGGCGAGGCCCGGCTTCCCGATGGCGTGAGAGTCGTCAGTGGTGATTTGTTTCGTCCCGGATGGATTGAGGCGGCGCTGGAAGGAGTGGAAGCCATACAGATCAGTCCGCGTGCCACCGGCCCCGGCCTTGGCGACCTGCTGAAGCTGGCCGCCAAGCAAGGCGTACGGCGCGCGGTGCTGCTGTCGGCCACCACTGTGGAGTATCCAGCGGGGGAAGCCCGCTTCGCTGCCCAGTTCAAGCTCGCCGAGGACCTCGTCACCAGCTCCGGCCTGGACTGGACGGTCCTGCGCCTGGCCGACTTCGCCGCCAACGCACTGGCCTGGGCGCCCCAGATCAAGGCCGGTGATGTGGTGCGCGGAGCGTACGGCCAGGCCGCCACCTCGCCGATCCACGAAATCGACATCGCGGCCGTCGCCGTACAAGCGCTCCGGACCAGCGGGCACACGGGTTCGATTTACACACTGACCGGACCGCAGTCACTGGACCAGTTCGAGAAAGTGCGGCTCATCGGCGCCACCATCGGCCGGGAGCTGTCCTTCCAGGAGTTCCCGTCCGAGCAAGTACGACAGGGCATGCTCGCGCAAGGGCTGCCCGAGGAGGTCCCCGCCCGCTTGCTCGGTTCCCTGGCCGACTACGCCAACCGCCCAGGCCCCACCACCAGCACCGTGGAAGACCTACTGGGTCGACCCGCACTCACCTTCGCCGACTGGGCACGCGACAACGCACCCGCCTTCGGCGGGCTGATCACCACCGGGCAGGCGTCGCCCACTCTCTGACCGCCCTGACGCATAGACACCCCCGCCCCGCTACTCGGCAAGGAGAGACATCATGCACAACACCCACCAGATCGTGGTCATCGGCGGCGGCTACACGGGCATGTTCAGCGCCATCCGCCTGGCCCACCGTACCCGGCGGCTCAACGTCCAGACTACGCTGGTCAACCCTTCGAGCCGGTTCACCGAGCGGCTGCGGATGCACCAGATCGCCGCCGGGCAGCGCCTGGCCGACCACCAGATCCCCGACCTGCTTGCCGGAACCGGCGTCACCTTCGTGCAAGGCGCCGCCACCGCCATCGACACGGACGCGCGCCGGGTCGTGGTGGACGACGGCGCGGCGACGCTGGACTACGACACCCTGGTGTATGCCGTTGGCAGCTCGACCGACACCGGCAAGGTCCCCGGCGCCGACATTCACGCGTTCACCCTCAACAGCCCCCAGATCGCCGACCGGTTCGCCACCCGCCTCACCGAGGTGGCCAAGGCCAACGGCGCCGTCACCGTCTGCGGCGGCGGGCTCACCGGCATCGAGGCAGCCGCCGAGATCGCCGAGAGCCATCCCGGCCTGAACGTCACGCTGATCAGCCTCGACGAGCCCGCCACGATGATGGGCGGCAAGGCCCGCGCCTACCTGATGCGTGCCATCGAACGGCTGGGCATCACGCTCAAGGTCGGCGCCAAGGTCACCAAGGTTCTCCCCGACGCGGTCGAACTGGAGGGCGGCGAACTGCTCCACTCCAGCGCCTGCCTCTGGACCACCGGCGTGAAGGTCTCGCCGCTCGCCGCCGACGCCGGGATCGCAGTCGACGAGCGCGGCCTGATCCTGGTCGACGCCACCCTCCGGTCGACCTCCCACCCCGAGATCCACGCGATCGGCGACGCCGCAGCGGTCCGCCTGGCCTGGGGGCAGATCCACGGGACCTGCCAGAGTGGCATGCCCACCGCCCAGTACACCGCCGACGCCATCGCCCGCCGGCTGCGCGGCAAATCGGTCAAGCCGTTTCGGTTCGGCTACTTCCACCAGCCGGTCAGCCTGGGCCGTCGCGACGCGGTCATCCAGTTCACCAAGGCCGACGACACCCCCGGCCGCTGGTACCTCACCGGCCCGGCCGCCGTCGCGTACAAGGAGACGGTCAGTGGCAGCCCTCTCACGACGTACCGCCTCAGCAAGCGCATGAACGTCACCACCATCGTCTCGAAGGGCGGCCGCGCCTCCCGCAAGCCCGCGGCCTGAGGGCGAACGTCTTACTACGTATTAGGGGCATGACGAGCATCGGAACTGTGATTCTTGGCCTGCGGCCCGGTTGGGCCTGCCACGCTCGGCGCTGGCACTTGGTATGACCCACATTTGGAACTGGCGCCCGGTACAGGGCTGCCTTGTTTTCGAGATGTCTGCCGAGTGCCGGCGTCGGCCTGGCCCACCCCGTTGGCTTGATCAGCAGCTCGTCCGCCGCTCGCGGCGTGACTCGTCACAGTTTTGCCGCGTGGTGATCCCATTCAGGCCGACGCCAACCGCAGTCGCCTCTGAAAGGGAGACAACCGCATGTCCATGCTGGCAGAACAGGTCGATGGCGTCATCAGGGTCGACACTCACCGCGACACCCTGGCCGCCGCCGCGGTCAGTTCACTGGGAGCCGTCCTTGCCCACGCCGAGGCGACCACCGACGCTCACGGCTACCTTCGGCTCCTGGAGTTCGCCCGCGAGCACCTTCCCGGTCGACGCTGCTGGGCTCTTGAAGGAACCGGTAGCTACGGCGCGGGCCTGGCCACGTTTCTGCAGGCCTGCGGCGAAAAAGTGGTGGAGGTCTGTCGCCCCGGGCGACCAGCTCAACGTGGCGGTCGCAAGACCGATGCCCTGGATGCGATCCGCGCCGCTCGTGAGGCGTTGACCAGCGAGCATCTCATCCAACCCCGCCGCCGCGCAGAACGCGAGGCGCTCAGGGTGCTCCTGACCACCCGCCAGGGCGCCGTCAGCGCGACTACCGCGGCGATCAACCACCTAAAGTCCCTGGTCGTCTCGGCACCCGACGATCTGCGCGGCGAAATCCGTTCCATTGGCGGCAAAGCCCAGATCAGCTACTGCGCCAAGCTGCGAGACCGGCCCTGTCGAACCTTGGAACACCGCATGACCGTCCGGGCCCTGCGCTCCACGGCCCAACGCATTCAGACGCTGCGCGCCGAGGCCAAGGCACTGGAAGGGGAGATCACAGCCCTGGTCAACGAGATCAAGCCCGAACTGCTGCAGCAGGTCGGCGTGGGGGCCATCAGCGCGGCGCAGATCCTCATCAGCTGGTCTCATCCCGGACGGTTTCGCTCCGAGGCCGCCTTCGCCGGCACGGCTCCCATCCCGGCATCCTCAGGTCTCACCAACCGCCACCGGCTCAACCGCGGCGGCAACCGCCAGCTCAACCGGGCGCTACACACCATCATCCTCGTCCGGGCTCGCGTCGACTCCGACACCCACGCCTACATCGCCCGCCGCGTCTCCGAAGGAAAAACCCCACGCGAAGCCCGTCGCTGCCTTAAAAGAGCCCTCTCCCGGCAACTATTCAAGCTTCTCGAACGCGACCCAGACCCCCTCCAGGCAACCGCTTGACAGATATAGCAGCCTCGAAAAGTCACGCTAAGGGCACGTGATCATGGTTCTTACCGTGACCGGCCGTTCCGTTGTGCTGGACCCTCAGCTGGGACGGGGTGACACAAAGGTACGTAGCGAGCATCGTGACCTGCGGGAACAGGCCCCCGGTCGTTAGCGTGGCGCGAGATGCCGGAGTAATCCCGAGACGTTCAAGTCCGAGACCCCTGCCCGTGACGGCCAGAGGCAGGCAGCCCGCTGCAGTGGGCTGACCTGGGGCGATAGGGCTCAGCGTTAGTTCCTCAACCCCCGCCGCATAGCTGAGATCGGGCGGTGGCGGTCGGCGTGGACTTGGTCACCCTGGTCGGCCGTTGGGATCCAGGTCAGCGGTGATCGTGGACGTGATCTTCTCTAGCACAGTGGTGTAGAGGTGCCGTTTGTCCGGGCGTGCCTTGCCTGCGGCGTGCCTGAGGGCAGGGATCGTCGGCGCGCCGAGGAGCACGAGTCCGTCGGAGGTGGCCCTTCGGACGGCGGGGTGGGAGTGCATGAGCAGGTCGACCAGTGCGGGGATGGCTGGCTTCCACGCCGCGTGGCACAAGGTCTTGACCGCCGAACGCACAATGTCGGGTTGCCGGTCGTCCAGCAGCAACAAGGTCTGTTCCAGGTAGTCCCCGTGGTTCATCACCTTGCGGGAGATCCGGTGGGCGTGGAGCCGGACTCTCGCCTCGAGATGGCCGAGCGACTCGACGAGTAGTTCCTTGAGCTCGGGATCGCGATCCGCTGGCTGGTCCGCGTCGTGTCGGCGCAGGCGGGCGGGGGCGTCGTCGTAACGCTCGGCGAGCAGGGTCAGCGCCCGGCGGATCTGCTCGGGGCCGCCGGTACGGGCCAGGCGGAGCAGTTCCGCCCGGGGCGGCTGTTGTTCCCGAGCGGCCGCTTGTGGGACACGGGTTCGGCTGCGAAGTGCCGAGAGAGCGGCGACGTCCTGCTGGGCCGCATGGGGAGGGCGTAGCGGCCCTTCCGCCAGCACGATTTTGTCGGCCAGGTCGTCGCGCCCTTCTTCGCGTAGCCGCTGGCGCGCCCTTACCAGCGTGGGGGTACGCAGCAGCGCAACGCCTGAGATGAGATCAAACAGGCCCCAGGCTCCGGCTTCGAGACGGCCGGACAGGGTCTCGGCCAGGACGTCGGGGGCCGCCTTCCGCAACGCCCGCTCGGCTGACGCATGAAGGGAGGGTCCGCCATGTTCCCACCATGACAACAATAGGGGGATGAGTCGTTCCACGTCCGGCGGGTCCAGATGGGCGGCGACGCGGGCGATCCGTTCGCAAGCCGCGTCGGCGCCGGAGTCATGCTCGCCGACCTCGCGCATTTCGGTCTCGCTCATGAGGGTCAGGGCATGCGCGAGATCCGCGGTGATGCTGAGGTCGACCCGGCCGTAGAGGAAGGCACGCAGCACCGTGAGCCGGAACTGGGGTTCGGGCCAGCTCAGCAAGGCACCGGCCGCGGCTTCGCGTTGATCCTGCACGGGATCGTCCAGCATCTCCAGCAGGCGTTCATACAGGACCGCTGAGCGGGGCTGGCCCCGATCACCGGGACGAGATACACGGGCGGTTGACGTGGACCGGCGGGCGTCCTCCGTGATGGTCCACGATGGCGCGTCGAATGGCTGCAGCTCGATCATCCAGTCCAGCAGGACGTCGCGCACCTCCGTGTCGGCGGCCGGGAAGACGCAGATCAGTGCGTTGAGCCGGTCGCGTGAATCCGCTGGGCGTCCGTCGCGACCAGCACAGGCGCGGTGTCCGTGGGAGACCTCGTCAGAGTCTTGGGAGTCGAGACCGTCTACGGGCCGGTCGGCGACGCGGAATCGCCGGAGGGTGTCGGGTGCGCGGGCGGCCGCAGCGATGGCCTCCCGCCATCGGCGTACGGCGGGGCGCTCGTGCGTCTCAGCGCTGCTGCTCGATGCGGCGGTGATCGGTCGCGGCAGCCCGAAGGCCTCCCGCAACACCTCCTCTTCAGCCAGCCACGGGTTCGCGCCCGCGCGGGCGGCGGCCAGCGCCCGCCCGAGATCGGTGCGGGTCAGCACTGCGCCGCATCGGCGCAGCAGCATCAGCGCGGACCGGCTCCCCGCGGCCTCCGGCGGCAGCGTGCGAATCCACGCGGCGATGTCGAACACGTCGGTGGAGGACAGCCGCGCGATCGTGTCTTCAAGCAGTGTGAGGAGATGGTTGCGGTGAGCATCGCCGATGTCGGCCAGCCCTGCGACCAGCGTCCGTACCGACCGGGCGAAGGTCTCCGTCTCGCTGGCTGTCCACGGCGGGGGGCACAGCTGCAGGGTGAACCGCAGGACTCGGCTGCGATGTTCTGGCTCTTCGGCGGCCAGTTCCAGCCAACGTGCCAGCATCGGCCGGAGCCGGGTCAGCCGTTCGGTGGTTGGCTCGTCGAGGCCCAGCTCGTACCTTTCCGCAAGGCGCCTTGCGGTCTCGGTGTTCCAGCCGTGGCTCGCCAGGGCGTCGAGATCGGCGGCTGGCCGGGCGGCTGGCGGTGTGATGCCGTGGGCTGCCATCCGATCTGCCAGTTCCGCAGCCGTACCCGCACTAAGGGTGAGTTGGCCTGCGGCGACGAGGGAGAGCAAGGTGGCCCCTACCTGTGCCCCCTGGTCGGCGAGCGCGCCGACGGCACGGGCGGACAGTGAGCCATCGAGTCCGGCCAGTAGCAGGTCACGGGTACGGTTGTCGCCGGCGCGGTCGGCCGCGGCGACGACGGTGGCGGCGTAGGCGTTGCCGAGGATTGTCCGCAACGCCTCGATGAGCGCGGCACGCAGGCCCGGGTTGTCGTGCCGGCCGAGCCAGAACAGCAGCTTCGGCACGGCCACCGGGGCTCCGGCGTGGATCAGCGCGGTCGCGGCGGTCTTCTTGACGTTCATGTTGGGATGGTCGAGACAGGCCGCGATCGCCGCTGCGGCCCAGCACGCGCGCGCGTGCCCGAGCGCGAGCAGCGCCTGCCGTACGGTCTGTACGTCGGGGGCGGTGGTGAGCGGGATCAGGCTTGCCGACAATGCCTGTGCGTCCTCGCCATCGGCGTCGCGGGCGAGTAACGCGATGACGTGCTTGCGGACATGGCGGTCACGGTGGCGTAGCAGCGGATGTACTCGTGACCGGATTGCGCGGTGGGAGGTCTGGAGGAGCAGGCTGAGCAGGATCATTTGCTCAGCCGCCATGAGCGCGGGGCGGTCCAGTAGATCGAGCGCGATGCTCGCGACGAGCGCGTCGCCGGCCTCCCGCGCGTCCGCGGCGTCCAAAAGACAGCGCGGCCGGATCTTCCCCCTTGCGTGGAGGCGACCACCTAGGTCACCGATGGCCGCAACGACTTCCGGCGGCACCGCCGGTTCGCCGCTGCCGCCGGACGCGCCCGGCGCCCAGGAGGCCGCGAGGTCGGACACGACCCGCAGCAGCAGGTCGGCGATGGCGGACACCATACTGGAGCTGCCGTTGCGTGCCAGCGCGCACAGGGCGGCCACGGGCTTATCCGGGTCCAGGCCCGCGCGGAGCAACGCCAGTTCCCGTTCGTCCGGGCCGCCGAGATCGGCGGCGATTCGACGAGGCAGATCCTGCGGGTCGAGCCGAACCAGGATCGACTGTCGCCGGTCGGGGTCCTCGGTGAGATGCCACAGCACTTCCAGGGCCCGGTGGCGAACCGGTCGCAGGTAGGACACCACGGTGCCGACAGCGTTTCTGCCGTGTGGTCCGTCCAGGCCTAGCCCGTCTCGCAGCGCTGTGACCGTTCGGGCTCCGCCCACGGCTTCAAGAGCCTCCAGCGCCGCCGTCGGTGACCGGGTTAGCGCGGCGATGACGGCCTCCTCGGCGGTCGTATGGCGCAACGCGCGGATCGCTCGCAAGAACGGGCGCGGATCCGGCGCGGTGCGCAGCAGATCAGTGACCTTCTCACCCACCGGCAGATCCACGGTGCCCTGAGCGGCCAAGGCGACCAGGAGTTCCAGCCGCCGCGGCCAGTGCGGATCGTCCACGGCCGCCGCCGTCAGCTCCTGGAGCGTCTCGCGCCGGCACGTGAACAAGATGGCGGCGACCTCTCCCGCAGGGATCGAGTGGTCGGCGATGCCCAGGCTCACGATCGCCGGCGCGTCGTCGCCTGCTGGGAAGTGCCCACGCCGGTGTAGGCCGCGCAGGCACCGGACGACCGGCCCGGCGAGCAAGAGCGGGTCGGTGGCAGCCAAGCCCACGAGGTTGCGGATGTCGTCGCGGCTCGCAAGGTCCCCGAGCAGCTCCAGCGCGCGCCGTCGGAGCACTGGGGGCCGATTTCGGTCGGCAGCCACGTCGCGGAGCACGTCCTGATGCCCGTGGTGAGCTGCGGCTTCGATCGCCGCGTCGGCCACTGCGGAGACGATGGAGTCGAGCCCGGTCTCGAGGAGTCGGTACAGGTGCTCTGGTGGCAGCGGATCCAACGCGGCCCAGGGCTCTGACAGCTCACGCAGCGCTGCCGCGGCGAGGTCGGCCGCGGCAGCGTCCTTGACGGGTTCCCCGGCGATCGATCCGGCGAGCCCCACCACGAGCGTCCGGGTTCGTGCCGGTGCCAGCAAGCCGGCGTGCGCGGCCTCGCGAGTAACCCGCAGAGCCTCCGCCCGCAACACAGGATCGAGCCGGTTCGACAACTCCCGGGCAAGACTCTCCGGCTCGTCCACGTCAGCCGCGCCGATCCCACGGACGGCCTGGTAGAGCAGTTCGCCCACAGGCTCGTCCCGCAAGGTCTCAGGCCGGTCAGCGATCTCGGCGCTCAGCCAGGCGATTTGGACCCGGGTCGGCAGATCCGCCCCGCGCCACTCCGGCCAGGGCCGAGGCCGGACGTAGGCCCGCAGCTGGAGGTAAAGGTGCGCCAAGACCAGCGTCGCCTCCGGCGGACCAGCCAGCGAGCCCGGCAACGACGCCGCGAATCCGGCCAGCTCGGAACGATCTTCATCTCGTCTCGCTTCAAGGCGTTCGGCTAGGCATACGAGGCCCAATCCCCGCAGTTGTGGATCCTCATGCCTGATAAGAAGCTGCAGGATGGCTGGCGGACACCTCAACGGATCAAGACTGGCTGATAGCCGCTCCGCATCAGCGCGGCGTATGGCGGTAAGGACCGTATCGTCGACTGACGTCACGCGCAATCAACTCCATCCGGGCCATCAAATAGCGCCAAGCGTAGCGAAACGGCTTCCACACCCGACGAGCCGACGGGTTCCGCGAAGCCCCCAAGCCCACATGGCCACCCGAACCGCACGAATGCTTCGGATTGAGAACGGCTCAGCCATGTCACAGAAACGATCGTTCGCGATACACAAAGATCAACATGGCGTTCCCGCAGGTCGTCTCTGTAACGCATGCCGTGTACGCGCCTATGGAACGCGCAACCCCCTTCGCGTTGCACTTCGATCATGAGAATCGGGGTAGCGCGTATCGACCCGGGACCAACACCCAGAAGCCCAGCAGGACGCGCTCCGCGCGGCCGGCTACGAGCAGATCTTCACCGACAAGGCCAGCGGGAAGCTCGCCCGCCGGCCCGAGCTCGACAAGGCCCTCCTCGTCGCGCGCGAGGGCGACCAGCTCGTGGTCACCAAACTCGACCGGCTCGGCCGCTCCCTGGAAAACCTTATCGAGCTGTCGGAGGAACTCCAGGAGCGTGGGGTGGCCTCGTCGTCCTCGACCAGGGCATCGACACCTCCACCGCCCCGGCGGGTGGACAAACTGGTCGAACAGCTCGGCATCAAACACATTTCCAAAAGCCAGGTCAGCGAGATGGCCAAGGTGCTGGACGCCCAGGTGGAGGCCTTCCGCACCCGAGCGTTGGACACCGGCCCGTACGCGTTCGTCTGGCTGGACGCGTTGACGCAGAAGGTGCGCGAGAGCGGGCGGATCATCAACGTGTACGTGTTGGTGGCCACCGCGGTCAATGCCAACGGCAACCGGGAGATCCTGGGGCTGGAGGTCACCTCCGCTGAGGACGGCGCGGGCTGGCTGGCGTTCCTACGTGGCCTGGTGACTCGCGGTCTTTCCGGGGTGCAACTGGTCATCTTTGATGCCCACACCGGGCTGGTCGGCGCGATCGGCGCGACCTTGCCCGGCGCGTCCTGGCAGCGCTGTCGTACCCACTCGCAATTTGTTGACGACCGTTCCGAAATCCGCCCAGCCCTGGGTGGCGACGCTGGTGCGCACCATCTTCGACCAGCCCACCGCCGAGCAGGTACGCACCCAGCACACCTGGGTGATCGACGCGTTGGAGGCCAAGTATCCGGCCGCGTGTGAACACCTGAACGCCGCCCGCGACGAGCTGCTGGCCTTCGCCGCCTTCCCGCGGGAGACCTGGAAGCAGATCTGGTCGAACAACCCGCAAGAGCGGTTGAACAAGGAGATTCGCCGGCGCACCGATGTGGTCGGGATCTTCCCCGACCGGCCCTCGATCGTCCGTCTTGTCGGTGCGGTTTTGGCCGAGCAGACCGACGAGTGGACCGAGGCCCGCCGCTACATGGGCCTGGACGTGCTGGCCAAAACCCGGCTACGCATGATCTGCGGCGACACACCGCAGCAGAATCCCATCCCGCAGACACTCACCGCTTAACCTGCAGAAATAGGATCACGCGGAGATCAACTCATACACCACTCCGCTGGACGTGACCCTCCCTATCTCACCTACAAAGCCAAGCAGGTCAGGGCTGTGCACGACCAACAGTGTCGAGTCAGCTTTTCGGCCCGAACATGGCGGGAGGTCGTGGTGACCATCCACACCATGATCCATCTCACCGCCAATGGCTGTCCCCGTGTTCCTCGACCCCGGAGCTGTTCGCCGCCGGCGAGCCGCTCGGCCCCGGCGGGCAGAGGGTGTTGCAGAGACATACAAGTCGATCTCAAGCGTGATCTTCTACACCTAGGGGTGTGAATACGATCCCTCCGCGGCAGCGCCGCTCACTATCTCGCCGTACCGTGCTCCTGGGCGGGCTCGGCGCCCTGGCCGCCATCGGCGTGCCGACCACGGTCGCCTGCACCCCCGATACCACACCAAACGCCGCCAACTTCGCACTGAGCGCCACCCTCACCGGCCACACTCACTTCGTCTTCTCGGTGGCCTTCAGCCCGGACGGCAAAACCCTCGCCACCAGCAGCGCCGACGACACGGTGCGGTTGTGGGACGTGGCCGGCCGCAACACCGTCGCCACCCTCACCGGCCACACCAACAGTGTCCACTCGGTGGCCTTCAGCCCGGACGGCGAAACCCTCGCCACCGTCAGCTCCGACAAGAGCGTGAAGTTGTGGGACGTGGCCGGCCGCAACACCATCGCCACTCTCACCGGCCACACCAGCGAGGTCTACTCGGTGGCCTTCAGCCCGGACGGCAAAACCCTCGCCACCGGCGGCCTCGACCAGAGCGTGAAGTTGTGGGACGTGGCCGGCCGCAACACCATCGCCACCCTCACCGGCCACACCGACACCGTCTCCTCGGTGACGTTCAGCCCGGACGGCAAAACCCTCGCCACCAGCAGCAACGACAAGAGCGTGAAGTTGTGGGACGTGGCCGGCCGCAACACCATCGCCACCCTCACCGGCCACACCGACATTGTCTTCTCGGTGACGTTCAGCCCGGACGGCGAAACCCTCGCCACCGTCAGCTCCGACAAGAGCGTGAAGTTGTGGGACGTGGCCGGCCGCAACACCGTCGCCACCCTCACCGGCCACACCGACCATGTCTATGAGGTGGCCTTCAGCCCAAACGGCGAAACCCTCGCCACCGGCGGCCTCGACAAGAGCGTGAAGTTGTGGGACGTGGCCGGCCGCAACACCGTCGCCACCCTCACCGGCCACACCGACAGTGTCAACTCGGTGGCCTTCAGCCCGGACGGCGCAACCCTCGCCACCGGCAGCAACGACAAGAGCGTGAAGTTGTGGCAGGCCCGCTGACCCAGTAGTAGCTCATCACCGCTTCAGCCCTACCGCCAAAATCCGGTCCGATCCTCCCCGGAGGCCTCTACGGGCCCACCATCACGGCGTCGGCCGACTGCCTCGCGCGCACGCGCGTAAGACCCCTCTCGAAACTCTCAAAACCCCTCCCGGTAGCGAGCGAACCGGGGTGGGCCCAAGGTGGTTAAAGCTGTCCGCCGCGCAGCGCTTCGATGCCGAGTTCCAGGTCGCTCTTGGCCAGCACGGTCTCGATTGTCCCCTTGGCGAGCTCGTCGGCCAGGGCGAGGATCGCGGTGGTCTCGGCTTGCATCTGCTCCACCAGGGCGGCGTAGCGCTCGACGACGGCGGCCTGCTCGGCAGGTCCGGCGCGGAGGTATCGGGCGGCGGTCTCCAGGTAGGTGTGGCTCAGGAGCGCCTGAACCTGGGCGGCATCGGCGCCTCCCTGGCGCAGGCGGGTGGCGTAGGTGTGGCGCAGCCGGTGCGGCCGCAGCCCGGGAAGTCCGACGTCCTGGCCGATGGCCACGATGATCTGGGTGACGGGTCGGCGACGGCCAGGCGCACGCGCAGCATGTCCGTCTCGGCGGTGTCGGCCAGGTCCAGCAGCCCGGCCAGCTGCGCGAGGCGCATGACGATCTGCGAGCCGCGCTCCTTGGTGACCGCCTTGTCCACGGCGGCCTCCAGGGCGGCCTCCACCCACTCCCCTGGGTGCGGGGCGCCCAGCGCGCGGGTCGCGGCGGCCAACTGCTTGACGTCGGTCGTCTCGATGTGGGCCGGGCGCAGCGGCATGTGCTCGTAGCGGCCGCCGGGGGCCAGCAGCCGGCCGGTACCGGCCTCGACGGCGTACCTGCCCTGGGTCGGGCGCAGAGCCGCGCCGATCCATGGTTTCAGTAGGTATGAACCAGCGCCACCCCGGGGCGGGACGGCCTGCATATCCGTTTTGCGTCAGCGACACTAGAAAGCCGACTGGGGCGGCGCTTGATCGCGACTTGGGCCGTCTGACGCATTCGCTTGATCGGCATGCCCTGGCCCTTCCCAGAGAGGCCCGCATGCCGAGGCGATATCCCCCAGAGTTACGCCGCAGGGCCCCTGGCCTGCCGCCGGCCGGGAGAGTACGTCGACGATCTCCACAGATTCAAGTTCGGCGACAAGATCTCCTCGGTGGCCGGGGCCTGGCCGCAGAACAGCGGATGCGCCGGCTACCGGACCTTCTACCCCTGGCCCCGCCCTGATCCGTCACGAGTGACAAAGATCGCCCGGCGTCGGCGCGTGTCCGGCAGGCCGGCATCCCGGGCGAAGAGGCCGTCCCGGCAGGCCCGCCGGTCCGGGCATCCGCTACTCGGCCTTGGGGCAGGCCCATTACGATACGCCTGTGTTCATCGTGGCGCCGGTATGGGCGCTCGCCAGTGGCCGCTGGGAACCGGCCGGATGCGCCATCGGCTTTTCCGGCCCTCTGCTCGGGCCCGTCCGGTGACGATCCACATTCGGGTGCTCGGCTCGTTTCACGCCGAGGTGAACGGCGCGCCCGTTCCCCTCAGCGCACGGCTCCCGCGCGCCGTCCTGTGCCGGCTCATCCTCGCCAGGGGCGATGTCGTCTCCGTCGACCGGCTCATCGACGACCTGTGGCGCAGCGCTCCTCCCTCCCAGGCCATCGCGTCACTCCAGTCGTACATGGCGAACCTGCGCCGGGCCATCGAGCCCGACCGGCCGCCGCGTGCCCCGGCTCGCGTGCTGATCAGCGCCGCCCCGGGGTACGCGGCCCGCCTGCAGGACGACGCGGTGGACGCCTGGCTCTTCGAACGGCTCGTCCGCGAGGCGCGGGAGCGCAGCGGCGACGACCCCGCGCACGCGCGCACGCTTCTCACGGACGCGTTGGCGCTGTGGCGCGGAGAGGCGTTCGCGGAGGTCGCGGACGAGCCATGGGCCGTCTCCGAGGTGGCCCGGCTGGAGGAGCTCAGACAGAGCGCCCGTGAGCTCTGCGTGGCGATGACGCTCCAGTCGGCGCCGGCCGCCGACGCGGTTCCCGCGGCCGAGATGCTCACCCGCCGGCAGCCGCTGCGCGAAGAGGGCTGGAGGCTGCTCGCGCTGGCGTTGTGGGGCAGCGATCGCCAGGCCGACGCGCTCCAGGCGCTGCGCAGGGTCCGTACGACGCTTGTCCGCGAGATCGGCCTCGATCCCGGCTCCGCGCTCGTCGAGCTGGAGAACGCCATCCTCAACCAGCGCACGGACTTGCTTCACGCCTCCATCGCACGGCACCGTCCTCGCACGGTCACCTCACCCGCGCCCGGCGCGCAGGCGGGGCCCGCGCGGCCGGGGGCCACCGCCGCGGACACCCCCCCTGGGACCGGGCCGAACGCACCGCTGTTCGTGGGACGGACGGCCGAGCTGGCCGCGCTCACACGGACGGCGGACGAGGTGCTCGCCGGAGCCCGCGGGATCGTTCTGGTGACCGGAGAGCCGGGGGCGGGAAAGTCCGCGCTCCTCGGGCGCCTGCGCGAGAGCCTGGATCCGTCGCAGTGGCTGGTGAGCGTGGGACGCTGCCCGGAGACGGAGGGCGCACCCCCGGCATGGGCGTGGCTTGAGGCCCTGCGGCCGCTGGCGAGCCGTTTCCCGCCGGGTGAGCACGAGAAGACGCTCGCCCCCCTCCTTGGCGAGGCGCCCTTGATCGAGGATGACGCCTCGGCCGGGCGCTTCCGGCTCCATCGCGGGGTGTGCGCCTGGCTCCGCTCCATCACCGACGGCCCATCGCGCCACGCGCTGGCGATCGTCCTGGACGATCTCCACAAGGCGGACACGGAGACCATCGCCCTGCTCCGGGCCATCGTCGAGCAGATGGGTGACGCCCGCATCCTGCTGATCGCCGCCTTCCGGTCCCTGGAGATCACCGAAGCCCAGGAGGAGGTCCTCGCGGTGATCGCCCGGCACGCTCCGGCACGGCTGCACCTGGACGGACTGCCCGCCGGCGACGTCGAGCGGCTGGTGAGGTCGGTCTGTGGCGAGCCCGTGGCTCCCCAGACACTCGCGTCGCTGGTCGAGCGCACCGGCGGAAACCCGTTCTACGTCTGGGAGAGCGCCCGGCTGCTGGCCAGCGAGGGAAAGCTCTCGGTGGTACCCGACGGCGTGCGGGACGTGCTGCGTCGCCGCCTGGCACGGCTTCCGGCGGCGGCGGTCGGCGTACTCCGCCTGGCCGCGGTGGTCGGCCGGGAAGCGGAGGTGGAGGTCCTGGTCAACGCCGCGGACAGCGACGAGGACGCGGTCCTCGACGCGCTGGAGGCCGGCGTGTTCTCCGGACTGCTGATCGAGCCGTCGCCCGGCCGGGTCAGGTTCATGCACACTCTCGTACGCGAGACCCTCTACCAGGATCTCTCCCAGCTACGGCGGACGCGCATGCACGCACGGGTCGCCGACGCGTTGCGGACGCTGCGCCCCGACGACCTGACCGCGCTCGCGCACCACCACGCCGTGGCGGCGACATCGGCCACGGCCGCGCTGGCCGTGGACTACTCGGTCAGATCCGCGGAGGTCGCCACCCGCCGATACGCCCACGACACCGCCGCCGAGTTGCTCACCCAGGCACTGGACTGCTTCGACCGGGCCGCCGGGCAGGGCGACCGCGACATCCGGCGCGTCGAGTTGCTGGGAAAACTCGTCAGGGCGCAGGTACGCGCCGGAGCCGTCGTCGCGGCCCGCGACACGCGCGCGCGGGCCATCCGGATCGCCGAGGAGTCCGGCCGAGACGAATTGCTGGCGGCCGCCTTCACCTCGTGGACCGAGGCGACGCCGTGGCAGATCCGTCCCTACGGTGTGGTGGACGCGCACGCGGTCGATCTGCTCACGCGGCTGCTGCGCCGTACCGACCTTGATCCGGCCACTCGGTGCCGCCTCCTCGAAGCGCTCGCCGGCGAGCTCAACGGCGAGGGGGACCCCCGCAGCGCCGCCGCGGCGCGGGAGGCTGCCAGGCTGGCCGAGGACCTCGACGAGCCGACGTTGACAGCGATGGCGCTCACCCTCCTGATCAAGGAGGCCGACTACGAACGCGAGGCGGACGTGCGCGCCCCCCTCGCCGAGAGACTGGCCGCCGTGGCCGCGGAGCACGACCTCGTCACCCACCGGTGGTTCGCCGAATTCACCGCCGCCACAACCGCCGCGGCCTTCGGCGACAAGAAGGCGCTGCGGGACCGGGTGGAACGCGGCATGGAAATCGCGCGGACGTACAACATGCCGGAGGCACTGGTCGTCGGAACATGCGCGCACGCGATGCTCGCCCATATCGCCGGACGCCTGGACGAGGCCGAACGGCTCTACGATGACGCCTACCAGCAAATGGTCCGGAACGGATCGATCCACGCCCGCCTGGTCCACGGGCTCGCGCTGACCACGATCCGAATCGGTCAGGGCCGCATCGGCGAGCACGAGCCGATGCTGCGCGAACTCCACGAGACCACGGGCCCCCTCGTCGCCGACGCGCTGGCCCTCGCCCTGGCCGCCACCGGGCGGCTCGAAGAGGCCAGAGAACTCCGCGCCGGCCTGCCGCCGCTGCGCCGGGACTTCTACCACTCCGTGCTGGCCACCCTGCGGGCCATGGCCGTGGTCGCGCTGGAAGACCGTCACGAGGCCCGGGAGTTGATGGAGACCCTCCTCCCGCTCCGCGACGTACTGCCCGGAGCCTCGTCGAACTCCCTGGTGGCACGCCCGATGGCGCACACCCTCGGAGAACTCGCACTCCTGCTCGGCCGTGACGAGGAGGCGGCCGAGCACCTCACGCACGCGATGAAGGTCGCACGCCGCTGGGAATCCCCGCTGTGGGAACGCCAGGCCCTCGAAAGGCTCCACACGATGGGCCGAGGACGCGCCGACCTCGCCGAACCCTGATCCGGGACCGGCCCGGCCACCTTTGAGCGAGGCCGGCCCTCCCTGCCAGTCGGTCACAGGCGGTTCCCAAGTGCCGGCGCACAAGGTGGGCGGCGTGACCCGTACGCGGAAGACCACGACACGACGCCCCCGGAAGGCCACGGCCGGCCGTTCGCCGATGAGGACCGCGAGCCGCGAGCCGGCGCCCGCCACGCCGCCGGAGCGCCTCACCATCGGCAAGGCCGTCAGGAGGGCGCTGTCCCTGATCACCATGACGGCCCTGTTCGCCGCGCTGGTGGGCTTGTTCGTCATCGTCGTCACGCAGTCCACCCAGAGCCTGGACGTGGCGCTCGACGACGACACGGGAGCGTCCGGAACCGCGACGGTCGTGTCCTGCGAGTCTCACACCACGGGGAGCGGGCGGTCGAGGCGCACGCGTCATGACTGCGAGGCGCGCTTCGTGTTCGATGACCCGTCGAAGGAACCGATCGTCATCGACACCATCCCGGAGGTGGAGGTGGGCGAGATCTTCCCCGCCGCGCTGACCCCCGAGGGGGACCGGGTACTGCCCACCGGGGCACGCGGCGTGTGGTGGGCGCTCCTGGTGCCCGCCGGCATCGCGTTCGGGCTGGCCGCCGTGGTGTTCCTCGGCGCTCTCATGACGGGTTCCCGGAAATTGATCATCTGGACAGGCGCGCTGGGGCTTCCCTTCCTCATCGTGCTGATCATCGCCGTCGTCGCCGGAACGTGAGCGCGGGCCGTCCACTGCCGGGAGTTTCCCGAACCGGCCCTCCCCCGGGTCCGGGTCGCCAGCCGCGAAGCAGGGCGTTCACACAGATCGGAGCCGCCTCGAAACCATCGCTCAGAACATTCCGGTCGTGAGAGGAGTCCCGCGAACGGTGACCCGGGAGACGCCTCGTCGAACGACGCCGGCGCCGCCCTCGCACGACGGGGAACGACCCGGCCGGCCGCTCCCCCGTACAGCGGCCAAGCGGCGGCCAAGAGCGGCACAAGCACCCGTCCGCAGGGTGAGAGGAGTCAACGGGGAGCTCCGCGGACACGCCCGCGGAGCCGATGAAAGGAAAACTCGTGCGAAAGAGCTTCATGTCCGTGGTCGCCGGTGCCACGATGGTCGCCGCCTCACTGGGCCTGTGGGGAGCCGCCTCCCCAGCCCTTGCGGAGGAGAGAGGACTGCGCCTCTACATCGGCAGCGAGTTCGAGAGCGTCAACGAGATCTGGGGCAGCTCGGTGGCGAACCTCGGCTCGTACGACTGGAATGACCGGGCCAGTTCGGTGAGGAACAGCGACGACGTCGCCTGGGTCCTGTACGACGACAGCGGGTTCTCCGACCGGCGTTTCTGCCTGCGCGCGGGGGAAAGCGTGCGCAGGCTCGGGGCCGACCCGTACAAGTTCAACGACAAGACCAGCGCGATCAAGCGCCTGACCACCAACAGTTGCGCCGGCTACCCGGCCTTCTACACCAACGGCTGACCCCTCGGCCCTGACGCGACGGCGCGGCCGCGGTATCCAGCCGCGGCCGCACCGTCGTGCCGGTCTCCGCGACCCGCGCGTCGCGATCCGGAGCCTTCCGGAACGTGATCGTCGACCGGCCTGGCGCCTTTACAATGTAGATCAAAATCAATCCACCGGAGACGGCCGAGGTGGGTTCAGAGGGCTTCGCGGACGCGGCGGGCGTAGGACTCGGCCTCGGCGGGGTCGTCGTACTTCGTCCGGGGCCAGAAGAAGCCGCGCAGGCCGTCCTTGCGGTTGCGGGGAACGACGTGGGCGTGAAGGTGCGGGACGCTCTGGCTGATCCGGTTGTTCATCGCGACGAACGTGCCGGCCGCCTCCAGGCCCCGCTCGACGGCGGCGGAGAGGGCGCGGACGCGCTCGAAGAACGGGCCGACCATCGGTTCCGGCAGGTCAGCCAGCGTCTCGACGTGGGTCAGCGGGACCACGAGGACGTGGCCCTTGAAGACCGGTCGCGTGTCCAGGAAGGCGGCGGCCACGCCGTCGGAGAGGACGACGTGGGCCGGTCGCTCCCCGGCCGCGATGGCACAGAACAGACAGCCCTCACCTGGCACCACTTCGGAAACCGGCATCACGTCAGGATAGGAGACGCCGGACGCCCCGTACGACCCCCTCGGCGCGCCGGGTGGCCGCACAGTGCCGGATGGCCGCACGGCGCCGGATGGCCGCACGGCGCCGGATGGCCGCACGGCGCCGGATGGCCGCACAAACCCCCTCGGTGCGTCGGTGGCCCGCACGCCCCCGGTGCGCCGGGCGGCCCGTACGACCTCCTCAGTGCGATCACCGGAGCGGGGCCGCCTCACCGGCCGACGCCACCACCCGACGTCACCAGCCGACCTTGGCCGTCCCCGAGATGAGGGACCTCGCGATGACCATCCGCTGGATGTCGTTGGTGCCCTCGCCGATGGCCATCAGGGGCGCGTCGCGGTAGAGGCGCTCGAGGACGAACTCCTGCGAGTAGCCGTAGCCGCCGTGGATCCGCATCGCCTCCGTGGTGGCGCGCAGCGCGACCTCCGAGGCGAAGTACTTGGCCATCGCGGCCTCGGAGTTCACCGCGCCGCTCTCGGAGCGGACCGCCGCCCAGTAGGTCAGCAGCCGGGCCGCCTGGATGTCGGTGGCCATGTCGGCGAGCTTGAGCTGGATGGCCTGGAAATCCGCGATGGGCTGCCCGAAGGCGTGACGCTCGCGCGAGTAGCTCAGCGCGGCGTCGTAGGCGCACTGGGACAGCCCGACCGCGCGGGCGGCGATGTTGACCCGGCCGAGCTCCAGGGCCGACAGGGCCTGCTGCATGCCCCGCCCCTCGGCCCCGCCGAGCAGCGCGGACACCGGTACGCGCACGTCCTGCAGCACGATCTCGCAGGTCTCGGTGCCCTTGTAGCCGAGCTTGGGCAGGTCGCGGCTGACGGTGTACCCGGGGGTTCCCGCCTCGACGAGGATGAGGGACATCCCGCGGTGCGCGGGGTCGGTGACGGAGGTCTTGACCAGGACGGGCATCGGATCGGCGTGCCGGGCGTTGGTGATCCAGGTCTTGGTGCCGTTGATCACGTAGTGGTCGCCGTCGCGGACGGCCCGCGTCTGGATGCCCTGCAGGTCGGTGCCCGCCGCGGGCTCGGTCAGCGCGATGCCGGTACGGCGGGCGCCGGTGGCCAGGTCCGGCAGGTAGGCGTCCTTCTGCTCCTCGGTGCCGTACCTGGCGATCATCCAGGCGGCCAGGGAGTGCGAGCCGAGCACCCCTGCCACGCCCATCCACCCGCGCGCGATCTCCTCGAAGACCAGGGCGAACGACACCCGGTCCAGGGCCAGCCCGCCGTACTCCTCGGGGATCGTGATCCCGAACAGCCCCATCTCCTTGAAGCCCTCGACGATCTCCGTGGGATAGCGGCCGTCCCGCTCCCACTCGGAGGCGACCGGAACGATCTCCTTGTCGACGAACTCCCGCAGGGTCCGGCGGAACAGCTGTTGCTCCTCGTTGAGCTCGAAGTCCATCACGAGGTCCTTTCCGCGAAGTGGCCGTCAGGGGGTGAGCGGGCCGGTCTTGGCCCGCGGGAAGTAGTTCTTGTCCTGCGGCGCGTCCCGGCGGTAGACCATCACCGCGCGGCGCCAGGACATGACCTCGTCACCGTCCTGGTTGAGGCCGCGGGTCTTGCACGTGACGATCCCGGCATAGGGTCGCGACCGCGACTCCCGCTTCTCCAGCACGATCGACTCCGCGTACAGGGTGTCGCCCAGGAAGACCGGGTGGGTCAGCTTGATCTCGTCCCAGCCGAGGTTCATCAGGGCGGTCTGGCTGACGTCGATCACCGAGATGCCGAGCACGATCGCCACGGACAGCCCGGAGTTGACGATGATCTTCCCGACCGGGGCGCGCTCGGCGAAGTGGGCGTTGAAGTGGTTCTGGTTGGTGTTCATCGTCAGCAGGGTGAACCAGGTGTTGTCGGCCTCGCTGATCGTGCGGCCGAGCGGATGCTGGTAAACGTCGCCGACGACGAAGTCCTCGTAGTACCGGCCGAGGCCGGGTTCGTGCACGGTCAACGCTCTCTCCCCTGGGCTGCGGGACCTCGACGCTAATCGTCTGACGTTTCAGGGGTCAATGGCCCGCTCGCGCGGTCTCGATCAAGTGCCGGCCGGGTGGCGGGGGTGGCGCCTCGCGGACCGTGCCCGGCGCGCGGGCCGAGAACGACGACCGGCCCCCCGGTCGGAACCCTCCGGAGATGACGCGACGGCGGCGAGTGCCCGGCGATCGCGGGGTGGGGCCGCCGTCAGGGCAGGCGCCCGCGGAGGAACGCCGCCGCGACCTCCACCACCCGCCGGGCCTGGAAGCTCATGGCCTCCAGCTGCACGTCGCCGGGCGGGATCGTGCCGTTGTCGGAGGTGTGGCTGGCGCCGTACGGGTTGCCGGCCTGGTACTGGACAGGGTTCGCGTATCCGGGCGGCACGATGATCGCGCCCCAGTGGTAGAAGGCGTTGTTCATCGCGAGGATCGTGCTCTCCTGCCCGCCGTGGGCCGTCGAGCTGGCGGTGAACGATGAAACGATCTTGTTGACCAGCAGGTCCTGAACCCACAGCCGGCCCGTGCTGTCGATGAACCGCTTCATCTGGGCGGTGGGGTTGCCGTAGCGGGTGGGCGTGCCGAACAGGAGCACGTGGGCCCACTTCAGGTCCTCCAGCGAGGCCTCCAGGACGTACTGGGTGGCGGCGGCGTGGGCGGCCCAGCCCTCGTTGGCCGCGATCTCCTCGGCCGACGCGAGTTCCCTGACCTTGCGCAGGCGGACCTCGGCACCGGCCTTCTCCGCGGCGCAGGCGGCGGCCTTGGCCAGCGCGAAGACCGTACCCGTGGCCGAGTAGTAGATGACGGCGGCGTTGACGACCGGTTCGGCCACCACCTCTTCGGTCATTGCCCCACATCCCTTCGGGCGCCCTTCCGGGATCGTCCTGCGAAACGTGCCCGACGATCCCCAGAAGAACCCATCTCGACCTGCAAAGACTCCTTGACTCGGGCGATCACGGAATGCGCGGCGGCCTCCGCGCGCCGGACCGGGCGGGGCTAGCATTCACGCTGATCGAGATGCCGAGATGCCGAGATCGCGAGGAGAGGCCCCGTGGAGCAGACCGCCTATGACGAGTGGCGCGCGAGTGCCATCGATCCCACCTTCAGCGAGTGGATGCGCTCGATGAGCGAGCCGGAGTGGACGGCGGTGGTGAACCACCCGTTCGCGGCCTCGATCACCCGGGGTGACGTCCCCGACGACGACATGCGCCGCTACCTGATCCAGGACTTCCAGTTCGTCGACTCCTTCACCGCCCTGCTCGGGGCGGCCGTGGCCTGCGCGGACAGCTTCGAGTCGCGGGTTCCGTTCGGCCAGTTCCTGGGCGAGATCGCCACCACCGAGGAGGTGACGTACTTCCACCGGGCCCTGGCCGCCCTCGGCGCCGCCCCCGCCGACCTGACCTCCCCCGAGCTGGAGCCGGTGACGGAGGACTTCCGCGCCCTGATGGACGAGGCCAGGACCAGCCAGGACTACCCGCTCGTCCTGGCCGTGCTGTGCGTGGCCGAATGGACCTATCTGGGCTGGGCCGGCCGGGCCGAGGAGCCGCTTCCCGACAACTTCGTGCACCGCGAGTGGATCGAGCTGCACGAGGGCCCGGCCTTCCGCGCCTGGGTGCACTTCCTGCGCGACGAGCTGGACCGGCTGGGCCCCGAGCTGGACGAGAAGGGGCGGCTGCGCGTGCTCGACTTCTTCCGCCGGGCCGTAGGGCTGGAGCTGCGCTTCTTCGACATGGCCGCCGGTTCCTGAGCTCCCGCGCCGAGAACGCCGGACGATCGCCCGCCCCCGCCCGTGAGAGAGGGACGCCTCAGTCCCGATCCCGCCCGGGGGCGGGAGCGGGGGTGAAGTCGGCGGCCTGATCGGGCCGGTAGACGCCCGCCGGGTCCACCTGGGTGGCGTGGACCTCCTCGTCCGGGGCGTACAGGCGGATCTGGACGCCGTCGGGATCGACGAAGCCCAGCGCGTGGCCCGCGGAGGCCCTGATGATCGGGCTGTGCGGGACGCCGAGACCGTCGAGACGGGCGACCCACTCGCCGAGCCCCTCAAGGGTGACCTGGAGCGCGAAGGGGTCGGCGTCGAAGAGCGCCCTGGCCAGGCCGGGGTTCTCGCGCAGCGCGATCTGGAAGGCCGCGCCGGGAACCGCGAAGCTCATTCCCCTGATCACGCCGTCCTCGTCCTGGAAGCTGGTGCGGTGCTCCAGCCCCAGAACCCGTTCGTACCAGGAGCGGCTCCGCTCCAGGTCGCTCACCCAGATCTTGAGGTGGTGCACACCGGTCAGTACGGCGTTCAACTCGTCTCCTCAGGGGGCCTGCGTCGTCGTGACGGTCGTGGTGAAACGGTGGTTGCAGAATCGCTCGCGGGCCTCCGCTCGGCTGAAGCGGCGCCCCGACTCCCCGCGGTCAAGCCCCTCGAAGCTGTCGAAGCCGAGTTTGGCCGCGGCCTCGGCTCCGGTGCCGGGCGCGAGGCGGGCCGTGAAGACGATCCGCCCCCGGTGCGGAACGTGGCTTCCGGCGGCGCACCAGACGCCGTCGGAGTGCTTGCGGCAGCGCAGGACGGCGAGCCGCCCGCCGGTGGCGTCGAGCATCACCGCCTCGGCGGGGCCCCGCGCGCCCTTGGGGAAGCGGCCCCCCACCCAGAAGGTGCCCCAGTAGGGGGCGAAGGAGGGGGTCCATTTCATGGAGTAGTCGAGGGTGTAGGAGACCCGGCCGGCCGCATCCGGGCGGGGCACGGCCCCGGCCGCCAGCTCGATGCCGATCAGCGGCTCGCCCTGGCACTTCCTGGCGGCGGTGACGCAGCTGGCCTGGGCCTGAGGCAGCGGCGACAGGGCTGCCGCGATGAGGACAAGGCCTGCGGCGATCCCGAGAGCACGGCGCATGAGACCTCCTGAGTGTCCTGCCCCGAGAATCGTGTCCTGTCCGAGAACGCTACATGCGCCCGGCCCTCCGCGTGCCTGAGATCAGGATAGTTCGGCCTTATGGCCCGGAAAGGGGCCCTGAGGAGGACCTGACGGGGCATCGGGTGAGGGAGGGCCCGGGTGGGCGGAGAGGAGGGGGTCCGCCGCCCACCCGGAAACGGTCAGATTACCCCGACAGACATGAGTTTGGCTCGCCTGAGCGCGCGGGTATCGGCAAGATCTCCGGGACACGGTGGCCGCGCCGCCCCCCGGCGAGCCGGGGAGGGCGTCCATCGGGAGCGGAGGACGACGTCCGGCAAGAGCGGGGCGACCATCCGACCGGGAGCGGAGGCGGTGTCCGGCCCGGAAGCGGGACGGTACCCGGCCGGACGCGGGGCAGCGCCCGGCCGAAAGCGGAACGGCGCCCGGCCGGAGGCGGGACGACCGTTCGCCCGGAGGCCGGTCAGCGTTCGCCGGGACCGGGAAGGGGGCCGCTCTCGTCCTCGGCCTCGTCCCTGGGCTCGGCGTACGGCTCGCTCTCCGGCGGGTGACCTCCGGCGATCCGGCGTTCCCGCATGAGTTCGGCGTCGAACTCCGCGCCCAGCAGGATGGCCATGTTGGACAGCCACAGCCAGACCAGGAACACCACGACGGCGCCAAGCGTGCCGTAGGTCTTGTCGTAGGAGCCGAAGTTGGCGACGTAGACCGCGAACCCGGCCGAGACGACGACCCAGAGCAGCACCGCCAGCAGCCCGCCTGGGCTGATCCAGCGGAATCCCGGCTGGCGGACGTTGGGCGCGGCCCAGTAGAGCAGCATCACCAGGCCCGTGGCGATCAGCACCAGGACCGGCCACTTGGCGTACCCCCAGACCGTGACCGCGGTCTGCCCGACTCCCAGGGCCTCGCCCGCCAGCTCGGCGAGCCTTCCCGTGAAGGTGACGGCCACCGCGGCGGTGGCCATCAGGACGACGAACACCAGTGTCAGCCCGATCCGCAGCGGGGTCAGCTTCCACAGGGGGCGCCCCTCCCGGATGTCGTAGATCGCGTTTCCGGCCCTGACGAAGGCCGCGATGTAGCCGGAGGCCGACCAGAGCGCCACCAGCAGACCGGCGATCGCCAGGAAACCCCTCGCGCTGCCGCTGCCGCGCACCTGGTCGACCTGGTCCTCCACCAGCTTCGTGACGTCTCCGGGGGCGAGCGCGGCGACCTGGGACAGGATCGTGGAGATCACGTCCTGGCCGACCAGCCCGAGCACGGACACCAGCACGATCAGGCCGGGGAAGATCGACAGCACCGCGTAGTAGGTGAGGGCCGCGGCCCAGTCGGGCAGGCCGTCCCGCTGGAACTCCAGGACGGTCCGCTTGAGGACCCCCCACCATGCCCCCCGGGGCAGTTGCGAGGGGGTGTCGGGGACAAGGGCGAGCCGCCCCCGCGAATCGTCGGGGGCGGCTCTGTCGGTGCTACCGGTCATCTACTTCTTCTTGCCACGCCGTAGGACGCGGAAGACGACCAGGATGAGCGCGGCGATCGCCGCGATCGTCACGACGGGGCGCTTGCCCGCCTCGGTCGTCACCCTGCCCGCCGCGTCCTTGATCTCGACGGGAGTCACTTCCTTGACCCGGCCGACGACCTCGGGGGCCGCCTCCTTCACGCGCCCGACCATCTCGGGAGCGGCCACCTTGACCCGCTCCACCATCTCGGTGGCCGTGGTGGCGGTCGCCGCCCCCACCTTGCGCAGGTCGTCGCCCACCTGAGCGGCGGTCTCCTGGAAACGGCCCTTGACGTCGGTCTTGTGCACCAGTGCCTCCACTGTGTCGCCCAGTTCGCGGCGGGCGTCCTCGATGTCCCGCCGCACGGTCTCCGTGTCGTTCCCGTCGTTTCCGACGGTCTTGCCGACCTCCGTCACGCCGCCACCGGTGTTACCGGTGTTGACGTACGGGGCGGTCGTCGCCGCGCCCTCCGGAAGCCGGGGCGTGCCGTCGCGCTCGGACTCCGGGACGCCGAGGTCCTCGCGGGGCGTACCCTCCGGCTGGTTCGGCGGAATGTTCAGCGATCCGCTCTCGTCCGGCGTTATGGGCTCGTCGACGCCCTTCCTGCGGGATCCGGTGGTTCCGGCCACGGCATGGGGCCGGTCAGGTCCCCCCGGGTCTGTCTCAGTCATCGGTGGGCCCTCTCTTTCACCGCGTCGATGTCGTCCTTGACGCTCTCGATGGTCCGTACGGGGGTCGGCGGGGCTGCCTCTGCGACCTGGCGCTTGCCGAAGAACCCGAGCGCGCCGGCCACGACCAGCAGCACTCCGCCCACGAGCGCGGCCGCCGCCCACGGGGGCATGACCTGCGCGAGCAGCAGGATCACCGCGGCGACCAGGGCACCGGCCCCGAACAGGGCCACGACCCCCGCGCCACCGAACAGCCCCGCGCCGATTCCGGCGTGCCTGCCCTTCTCCGTCAGTTCCGCCTTGGCCAGGCGCAGCTCGTCCCTGACGAGACGCGATACCTGCTCCGACATCTGCCGGATCAACTCGGACGTCGGCAGTGATTCCTTGGTGTTGGTCATGGACCGCCTCCTCCCCTACAGGAGAAGACGTCTACCCTCTCCTCCCCCGGCAAACATGGGCCTGTCTGCGATGATCACAGTGGGGCGCGGAGGCGACACCGTGGCGTACCGCACGGCAAACTACTCACCGGCCCGTGATCCACCCTCCTTCGGGCCGGAGCCGGAGGGCTCGCGACCGGCCGCGGCCGTTTCGCGGCGAGCCGTTCCCCGCCACCGTCCACCGACCACTCGCGAGGCGACCATGACGAACATCGTGCTGACCGGCGGCACCCGGGGCATCGGCCTCGGCATGGCCAGAGCGTTCCTGGAGCGCGGTCACCGCGTCGCGCTGTGCGGCGGCCGCGCCGGGTCGGTGGAGCGCGCCGAGGCCGAGCTGGCCGGGCGGGACGTCCTGGCGATGGTCGCCGACGTCGCCGACCGGAGTCAGGTCCAGGCCCTGTGGGACGCGGCGGCCGGGGGGTTCGGGCGGGTGGACCTGTGGATCAACAACGCGGGGGTCTCCCACCGCCGGGAGCCGCTGTGGAGGCTGCCGGAGGACGAGGCCCGGACGGTCGTCGGCGTGAACCTGGCCGGCGTGCTGAACGGCACGGCGGTGGCGGTGGCCGGGATGGCCGCCCAGGGGTCCGGGCACGTGTGGAACATGGAGGGGCTGGGCAGCGACGGTCGTACGGTCCCCGGGCTGGGCGTCTACGGCGCGACCAAGCGGGCGGTGACCTACCTGACGGGATCGGCGGCCGGGGAGATGCCTCCGGGCGTGTCGATCGGGCTGCTCAGCCCGGGGATGGTGGTGACCGACCTGCTCACCCACGACTACGATCCGCAGGAGTTGCGGAAGGCGAGGAGGATGTTCAACATCCTGGCCGACCGGGTGGAGACCGTCGCCCCCTGGCTGGCCGAGCGGGCCGTGTCCCAGGCCCGTAACGGCGCCCACGTCCGCTGGCTGACGACCGGCAAGGTCCTGCGCCGGTTCGCCGCGGCGCCGTTCACCCGGCGGGACGTGTTCGGCGAGACCTGAGCCCCCACGCCCAGTACGAAGGCGCAGCCCCCGCGCGTCCGGCGTGCCGGAAAGGTCGATCACTCTCGCGACCGGGATACGTCATGATCATAGGGAGGCCCGCGTGTCCGGTGGTGGAAAAGTAGAGGTACGGGCGAAGATGAGCCTCTTGGGATATTGCGTGACACGATGAGTGCGAGCAGGAAGGCGGCACGCTAGAGATGGCACAGATCGTCGGCGGCGGAAGCCCGGTCAACGACGCCGAGCGACGGGTCATCGCACACCTGCGAGACAACGCCCCGGACGACTGGCTGCTGCTGCACAACATCGAGGTGCCCCGCGGAGACGACACCTTCGAGGTGGACGTGATCGTCCTGACCGGCCACTCGCTCTGCGTCATCGACGTCAAGGGCACCCGCGGCCGGATCGAGGTCGCGGGGACCCGCTGGTTCCCGCTGCGGCGTGAGGCGTTCGGCTCCCCCGTCGCCAAGCTGCGCGGCAACGGGCGCGCTCTCAAGGGCCTGCTCACCCAGGAGCGCCGCGAGCTGGACCGCGTCTACGTCGACAGCCTCGTGGTGCTCACCGGGGCCGACGCCGAACTGGTCGACCCCGCCGGCCGCGACTCGCGGCACGTCACCGACCTCGCCGGGCTGATCGGCACGCTGAGCGACGTCTCCCGCGTCAGGCGCGGCCACACCACGGACACCGCGCCGTACGGCACCGCGATCATCGAGGCGCTCAACGGGAGCGTGCGGCGCTCCACGGCGCCGCCGCGCTTCGGCAGCTGGGAGGTGGAGGAGCAGCTGGGCGGCGACAACCGGGTCACCGAGTATCGCGCGATCAACGCGACGGTCCCGGGCAGCGAGACGGTCCTGCTGCGCGTCTACCGGGCCGACCCGCTGGCCGAGGAGGAACCGAGGGCGGCCGAACGACGGCTGATCACCAACGCCTACCAGGCCCTCACCAGGATTCCCCCGCACCCGTGCGTGGTGCGCGCCCGCGACTTCTTCGCCATCGACGACGAGAGCCGGTTCGTGCTGGTCCTCGACGACGTGCACGGCCAGGCGCTGCACCTGCACCTCACCGCCTCCCCGTCCACACTCTCCACCGCCGCCCGCCTGGACGTGGTGGAGGACATGCTGCTGGGCCTGGCCCATGTCCACGCCAACAACGTGATCCACCGGGCGCTCAGCCCCGCGTGCGTGCTGGTGACGGAGGAGGGCCGGGCCATGCTCACCGGGTTCGACTACGCCAAGCCGGGACCTCGCGCGCACACCGTGGCCAACGAGCTGCCCAACGTCCTCGACACCCACTACGCGGCCCCCGAGTGCCAGGCCATGCCCGAGCGGATGACGGCCGCCTCCGACGTGTACGCGGCCGGGGTGATCGCCTTCCAGCTGCTGACCGGGAAGCTTCCCCCGCCCACCCCCGACGCCGAACCCGCCTCCGGCGAGGCACCCGTGGAGGTCATGGACCTGCTGCGGCGCATGCGCGACCACGCGACGCACAAGCGTCCCGGTGCCGCCGAGGCCCTGGCCGACCTGCGACGGGCCCGGCGGCCCCGCCCGCCGCAGCCCGCTCCCCAGCCCGCCCCGCAGCACCTCGCCGTACCGGACCCCGCCGCGGCGACCCCCGCCGTAGCGGATCCCACCGCGGCGACCCCCGCCGCAGCGGATCCTCGCCCTCAGGATTCTCGCCCTCAGGATCCTCGGTCTCAGAATCTCCCGCCCCAGGATCTCCGGCCCCAGCACGTGGGCCACCCTCTGGACCCGGCCCCCCAGGGCCCCGCCCCCCAGGCCCCCGGCGCGGCGGGCGTCGCCCTGGCGAGCACCGGCGTGGCGGACACCGAACGGCCGGAGGACCGCGGGCCGGGAAGCCACCCGTCGGGCCCCCCTCCTCAGGCACCCGCGCGGTACGAGGACGCACCGGTACGGGAGCCGCTGCTCGGCAGGCTCAGGATGAGAATCCGGCGTATCACCGGAAAACAGCCGTGAAGGCGAATCGGCCGCGCGACGGAGTAAGGGTGTAACCCACGGAAGGGACACCCGGCACATGGCCGCTCCCCCTGACGCACCGGCGAGAATCGACGACGCCGAGCTGATAGAACGGTCCCGGCACCGCCCCGACCTGTTCGCGGTGCTCTACGACCGCTACCAGGATGCGGGCCAGTGCTCCGGCCTTCAGGCCGGGGGTGAGGGCCCGCGCGGGAAGGCTCCCTGGGGCCTG
>NZ_JBPJUQ010000079.1:0-35261 GCF_051192615.1 Streptosporangium sp. G11 | reverse complement strand
TGGAACGAGGATCCCAAGCCGTTCGTGTGGACCAAGAGCGCTGAAGAGATCCTCGAATCCCTGGCTAAATATTGCCGGCGAATTTCAGGCGCATGACACTAGCGAGGTGCCGCGAGGACGTCCCGGAGCACGTCCTCCAGCGTGATGCGGGCCAGCTCGCGCCTCAGGGTCTCCTCGATGCCGTCGTAGATGCCCTGCATCGCCGGCTGGATGCCGTAACCCACCACGCACCCCTGGTCCGGGGTGGCGCGGTGCATCGCGAACAGCGGGCCGGGTTCCACCGCCTCGTACACGTCGAGCAGGGTCATCGACTCCAGGTCGCGCGCCAGCGACCAGCCCGCGCCCACGCCCCGACGGGACTCCACGAGCCCCGCCCTGCGCAGCTCGCCGAGCAGCCGCCTGATCACCACGGGATTGGTGTTCGCGCTGGTCGCGATCTGCTCGGACGTGGCGACCTCATGGCCCTGGCGCTGGTAGAGGCTGATCCAGGCCAGCGCGTGGGCGGCGATGGTCAACCTGCTGTTGGCGCTCATGAAACCCGTCCTCCCAGCCGTAACGCTCCATGTTACGACCGCTCAGTCGTAACAGCAAATGTTGCGATCAATTGTCGTAACTATTAACGTTACGACTGTCTTGAGAGATCGATCAGTGAGGTGGGAAGAATGAACAAGCCGCTCAAGGGCAAGGTCGCCCTGGTCACCGGAGGGTCCCGCGGGCTGGGGGCCGCGACCGTACGGCTACTGGCCGAGCAGGGCGCGGACGTCGCGTTCACCTATGTCAGCTCCGAGGAGCGGGCGCAGGCCGTCGTCGACGAGGTGCGCGGCACGGGAGCCAAGGTCGTCGCCTTCAAGTCCGACCAGGCGGACATGAGCCGGGCGCCGGCGCTGATCGACGACGTGGTCGCGCACTTCGGCGGCCTGGACATCCTCGTCAACAACGCGGCGATCTCGCCGGAGCAGGGCCGCACGGTGGACGACCCGGACGTCGACACCGCCGCGCTGGACCGGATGCACGCCACCAACTATCTCGGCGTGATCGCCGTCATCCGGGCCGCCTCCCGGGTGCTGCGCGCGGACGGCCGCATCATCACGGTGAGTTCCGGACTGGGCTCCCGGGTCGGCCTCCCGGGCCTCGCCGACTACTCGGCGACCAAGTCGGGGGTCGAGAGGTACACCATGGGCGTCGCGCGAGATCTCGGGCCCCGGGGCATCACGGCCAACGTCGTGGAGGCCGGACTGATGGAGAGCGGAATGGAGCCGCCGGACCCCGAGACCCTCAAGACCCTGGTCGGCTCGCTGTCCCTGCAGCGCGTGGGCCACCCCGACGAGATCGCCGTGGCGATCGCCTTCCTGGCGAGCCCCGCCGCGTCGTACGTCACGGGCGCGGTGCTGGACGCCCACGGCGGCTACAACGCCTGAACCGGACCCCTGCCGTATTCGCGCTCACGCGGTGGGGCGACAAGCACCCGCGCCTTGAAGGCCACGCATGGGAACCGGCCGGCTCCCGTCACCCTTCGATCGTGGGCGGCACGAGGTACGCGGCCGAAACCACGGATCGCGCCGCGGGCCACGTCGGCACGTGATCTTCCCCTCTGGACGGCAGCGGGTTTTTCGCGGTCCGGTCACCGGCCCCGGAACGGCTCAATCGGCCACCCGCCCGGTGTCGGGCCCGGAGGCCGTCCCGGGTTTGTCCGGCACGACGACGAGGCTGACGACGCGACGGGTGCGGCCGTCCCCCTCGGCGTGGCTGACCCGTGAGAGGACCGCGCGCTCGATCTCCTCGATCATCTCGGCGAATTCATCGTCGGTCAGACATACCGCCGCCTGCCGGTAGACCACGCCGTCCGCGATGGGATCGGCGTCCTCGTGGGCGAGATAGCGGCCGAAATCCGACATCAACGATGCCGCGAACGTGGTGAACGCCCGTTGGTGGTCCTCCCGCGTCATCGCCGCCCGCGCCGTGGGGTCGACCACCGCGTGCTCCGGGCGCACCCGGTAACTGCGCTCCACCGTGCCGCGCACCCGTCTCTCGTCCGCCACCTCCAGCACGCCCGCCTCGGCCAGCACGGCGATGTGCCGGTACATCGTCGCCGGCGCGATGTCGGGCAGGCGGTCACGCAGCTGTGCGGTGGTCATCGGATCGGTGTCGAACAGCGTTTGCAGGATGCGCATCCGGACGGGATGCAGGAGAAGGTCCGCGGTTGCCATGCGCTAATGTTCCCACATACGATAAAGTTATCAAAGTTGATAATGATGGGATGTGGGACATGCGGGACGTCGGCATGACAGCCATCGCGGACGACGGACTGCCCCTGGCCGGCACGCTGACCCTGCCCGCGGGTCCCGGCCCGCACCCGGCCGTCCTGCTGCTGCACGGATCCGGGCGGCTGGATCGCGACGCCAACACCGGCCGGCTGCGCATGGGGCTCGGACCGCCGCTGGCCGCCGCGCTCGCGAATGGCGGGATCGCCACACTGCGTTATGACCGGCGCGGCGTCGGCGCCACGTCCGGTGACTGGCGCGCGACCGGATTCGCCGACAACCGGCACGATGCCGCCGCCGCACTCCGCGCCCTGACCGGACGGCCCGACATCCGGGCGGACGCCATCGGCGTGGTCGGGCACAGCGAGGGTGCCCTTCACGCCATGTCCCTCGGTGCGCACCCGGGGGTCGGAGCGGTGGTGCTGCTGGCCGGGTTCGCCCGCCTGGGTGAGGACGCCCTGCGCTGGCAGGCCGGGATGATCGCCCGCGATCTTCCCGCGCCCGTACGGCCGCTGCTGCCGGTCCTGCGAGCCCTGGCAGCCCGGCAGCTGGCCCGGATCAAGACGACCGGCACGGACGTGGTGCGCGTCGCCGGGATGCCGGTGAACGCCCGGTGGATGCGGGAGCTGCTCGACCACGACCCGCGCGCGGACCTGGCGAACATCCAGGTCCCCGTTCTGGCGATCACCGGCGGCAAGGACGTCCAGGTCGACCCCGCGGATCTGGACGAGATCCGCAGGCTGGTGCCCGGCGAGGTCGAGATCCACCGGATCCCCGACCTCACCCACCTGTTGCGCCGTGACCCCGGTCGTCCGTCGGCGCGCTCCTATTCACGGCTGCTGCGCCGACCGGTCGACGCCGACCTGCTCGCGCAGGTGGCCGACTGGCTCGTCCACCGGCTCCGGGAAACGCCCCGGGAGATCCGCACCACAGAGAAGGCGGACCCTCCTGACGAAAAGAAAGGTTCGCCGGTCGAAATCCTCTGACCCGACCATTCCGGTCGGTAGTGGATCGGCCGGGAACCGTGTCCGGCCGGCGCGCTCGTCTCCGTTCCTCCTGGGCTCGCCGCCGACCATGTTGTTCCGCGCCGGCCGTCGAGGATGCTCCGGCCGCAGTTTCCGCTCGTCTCATGCGGAAGGAATCAAGGATTCCTTCGTGCCACACCCGTGAAAGGGAAAAGACGTGACCACCGCACCCCCCGTTCGCCAGCACGATGACCTGGCCCTTTTCTGGGCCGTCACCTTCACGACGAGCTGGGCTTTCTGGCTTACCGCGATCACACTCGGTGGATCGGCGATGAGTTTCCCCACCGTCGTTCCCCACCTGCTCGCCGGCTTCGGCCCGATGATCGGCGCGATCGTGATCCGAGCGCGCCGCGCCCGCCGCCGCCGGCCCGTCCCCGCTCATACGGTGAGACTCCGGCTGAGCACGCGGCTGTTCTGGGTGCCACCCCTGCTGGTGGCGGCATCGGCGACCGTGGTGGCGGCCGCGCTGCTCGCGTCCCTCCTGGGTGGTCCCGTGGTGAGCCTGACCGCGGGGCAGAATCTGATCTCGACCGTCGGTGGACCCGTGGCGTTCTTCGTCAGCATGCTGGTCGCCGGTCCGCTGTCCGAGGAGCCCGGTTGGCGCGGTACGGCATATCCGCGCCTGCGCGCGTCGTTGAGCCGGTTCCAGGCCGGTCTGCTGCTGGGTGTCGTCTGGGCGGTATGGCATCTGCCGCTGTTCTTCGTCCCCGGGACCATCCAGGCCGGATTCGGCCTGTTCAGCTGGAGCGGGCTGCTGTTCACGATCAGCGTCATCCCGATGGCGCTGCTGACCGGTTACGCCTACGAGCGTGCCGGGGTCGCGGCGTCGATCGTGGTTCACTTCGGCGTCAACGCGACATTGGCCCTGTTGGGCGTCAGCTCGCCGATGACGCTGGCGTTCATCGTGGCGGTACAGACCGTCGTCGCGGTCGCGCTGCTCGCCTGGCAGCGCGATCGCCGGGCGGACCCGCCGGTCGATGTGGACTCCCACCCACACCGGGTCGTCACCCGGGCGTAGCGCCGGATCGGCCGGACCCGCGACTGACCGGTTCGAAAGCCCTCCGGGATGATCCCGGAGGGCCTTCGCCGTGCCCGTCCGCACGCTACGGCGAGGTCGTCCCGCGCCCCGAGCCGTCCGCGGGCGCCTCCGTCGTCGCCGGGGCTCCCGTCTCCAGCAACCGGCCCTCGGAGAGCCGCAGCCAGCGGTCGACCTTGATCTCCGCGAGGAAGCGCTCGTCGTGGCTGACCACCACGAACGCGCCCTCGTAGGCGCTGAGCGCGCTCTCCAGCTGGCCGACGCTGACCAGGTCGAGGTTGTTGGTGGGTTCGTCCAGCAGCAGCAGCTGGGGCGCCGGTTCCGCGTACAGCACGCAGGCCAGGGTGGCACGCAGCCGCTCACCGCCGGACAGCACCTCGACGGGCAGGTGAACGCGGGAACCACGGAACAGGAAGCGGGCGAGCAGGTTCATTCGCTGGGCCTGCGGCATCGCGGGGGCGAACGCGGCCAGGTTCTCCGCCACGGTGCGGCCGAGGTCGAGCAGGTCCAGCCGTTGGGACAGGTAGGCGACCCGGCCGTCGGCCCGCCTGGCCAGGCCGCCCTCCGGTTCCAGATCCCCGTTGACCAGACGCAGCAGGGTGGACTTGCCCGCGCCGTTGGGGCCGGTCAGAGCGATCCGCTCGGGTCCCCGGATCGCCAGGTCGGCACCCTCTCCCGCGAACAGGGCCCGCTCGCCGTAGTGGACCTGCATACGTTCGCCGAGGAAGACCGTACGTCCGGCCGGGACGTTGGTGCCGGGCAGTTCCAGCGTGATCTTCTGCTCGTCGCGCAGGGCGCGGCCCGCCTCGTCGAGCCGGGCCTTGGCGTCGTTGACCCGCGCGGTGTGGATCTCGTTCGCCTTTCCCGCCGACTCCTGGGCGTCGCGCTTCATCGTCCCGGCGAAGATCTTCGGCAGGCCGGCGTCCTTGAGGCCGCGGGCGGCGTTGCCGGCCCGGCGTGCCGCCCGCTCGCGAGCCTGCTGCATCTCCCGCTTCTCCCGCTTGACCTCCTGCTCGGCGTTGCGGACGTGCTTTTCCGCCACCTCCCGCGCGGCGCGCGTGGCCTCCTCGTAGTCGGTGAAGTTCCCGCCGTAGGAGCGGACATCGCCCCGGTCGAGTTCGACGATGCGGTCCATGCGGTCCAGCAGCGCCCGGTCGTGACTGACCAGCAGCAGGCAGCCGTTCCAGTCCTCCAGCACGTCGTGGAGCTTGCGGCGCGCGTCCAGGTCGAGGTTGTTGGTCGGTTCGTCGAGCAGCAGGACGTCGGGCCGCTTCAGCAGCTGTGCCGCCAGGCCGAGGGAGACGACCTGACCGCCGCTGAGGGTGCGCAGGCGCCGGGTGAGGGAGATCTCCCCGAGGCCGAGCCGGTCCAGCTGAGCACGGGTGCGCTCCTCGATGTCCCAGTCGTTGCCGATCGTGGTGAAGTGCTTCTCGTCGGCGTCTCCGGACTCGATGGCGTCCAGGGCTCTGATCACCGGAGCGATCTCCAGGACTTCGGCCACGGTCAGGTCGCCGGTCAGCGGCAGGCTCTGCGGGAGATAACCGAGCACGCCCTTGACGGACGCCGTTCCGCCGGTGGGCCGGTGTTCGCCGGCGATCAGCTTGAGCAGGGTGCTCTTACCGG
The DNA here is from genome assembly GCF_051192615.1 of Streptosporangium sp. G11. Classification (NCBI taxonomy): domain Bacteria; kingdom Bacillati; phylum Actinomycetota; class Actinomycetes; order Streptosporangiales; family Streptosporangiaceae; genus Streptosporangium; species Streptosporangium sp. G11. The sequence goes on along the minus strand of NZ_JBPJUQ010000079.1, from coordinate 29,316 downwards.
CGCCGTTCGGGGCGACGAGGCCGGTACGGCCGCCGCCCACGGTGAAGGACAGGTCCTGGAAGACCGGGGTGTCGTCGGGCCAGGAGAAGGAAAGGTTCGAGCAGATGATGAACGCATCGGACATGCGAGAGACCTCGGGTGGGATGCGGGCGCGCCGGAGCCGCCCGGCAGGGACCGGTGAAATGACGACATGACCACGGCCACGGCGACGGCGCTCCTACGCGCCCGCCGGTGGCCGATCGCTTCCGATATCACCCGGAGATGTCGTCGTCACCTATCACTTCTGGTCTCCCTGATTTCCTGTCACTCGCAGCCCAGCATATTAGATGCGAAAAGGTGCGAGCGCTAGCCTCTTTCTCGGCCCCCGACCGGCCCCCACTAGCCCCGACCGGCCTCCGACCGGCCTCCGACCGGCCACGACCGGCCACGACCGGCCCTAACCAGCCTCCGACCGGCCACGACCGGCACGCCGCGGGGGAAGCGACGGATCTTCCGAAGCCCCGACGACGTCGGGGCTTCGGTCATGCGGTCCGTGTCGCAGGGGTCGCGGCGGGAGAGGGGCCGGTGCGAAGGCGGGCGGCCCGCCAAAACCGGGGCCGCGGTCATCACGAACCCCTTTCCGTACCAGACAAGATCCTGCCTTCTCCGCGGTGACCATGGCCCGGTCCAGATGTCTTCCAACGCCGGTTCAAGTGCTTCCGGCCTCAGCTAGCCGCTGGTGGGAACGGGTAGCCCTTTCCAGGGAGATGTCCGTCAAGGGGGCGAAAGCATGAAGCGTGTCGTTACGGGCGCGGTGATAACGAGTATTGGCCTGGGGATCGCGCGATGGCTCAAGTCGCGCCGCACCCCGGGCATGATCCATCACGACCCGAAAGCGCCGTACCGGTGGCAGTGGGTCACGATCAACCGCCCGCCGGAAGAGGTGGCACCGGACGGGCGTCTTCCCGAGCCGCTGGCTCGGCTCGGGGACGCCATCGAGATCCAGAAGCGCAAGGCGCCGGGCGACAAGGGCACCGAACTCGGCGCGCGGTTGCGCCAGCGTACGTCGACGGCGGGAGCCGGCGGGATGGTACGCCGCATCAGCGGCGACGACCCCAGCCAGGAGGTGCGCAGGGCTCTGCGCGAGGCCAAGAGCCTGATCGAGATCGGGGAGGTGGTGCGCGTCGAGGACTCGATGACGATGCGGGAGCCGACCCCTATCGGCAAGTTGCCTGACATGGCGACTCAGCGTGCGGGCGGAGAGGGACGACAGTGAAGGCAGTGTGTTGGCAGGGTGTGAACGAGCTGTCGGTGGAGCGGGTCCCCGATCCCCGGATCCTCAACACCCAAGACGCGATCATCAAGGTGAACCTGACCACGACATGCGGCTCCGACCTGCATCTGCTCGGCGGCTACATCCCGGCCATGCGCGCGGGGGACGTGATCGGCCACGAGTTCCTCGGCGAGGTCGTCGAGGTCGGCCCGGAGGTTCGCCGGCACAGCGTGGGCGACCGGGTGGTGGTGTGTTCGATCATCGGCTGCGGCCGGTGCTGGTTCTGCGAGCACGACCTGTGGTCCCTCTGTGACGACACCAACCCCGAGCCGACGATCACCGACATGGCCTGGGGAGGCACCCCCGCGGGCGTCTTCGGCTACTCCCACGCCATGGGCGGGTTCAGGGGCAGTCACGCCGAGTACATCCGTGTCCCGATCGCGGACCGCAACGCGTTCGCCGTGCCCGAGGGGGTCAACGACCTGAGCGCCCTGTTCGCCTCCGACTCGGCCCCCACCGGCTGGATGGGCGCCGACCTCGGCGGGGTGAAGCCCGGCGACGTGGTGGCCGTGTGGGGCTGCGGCGCGGTCGGCCAGATGGCGGCCCGCGCGGCGATGCTCCTCGGCGCCGAGCAGGTCATCTCGATCGACCGCTACCCTGAGCGCCTGGCGATGACCCAGCGCTACATCGGATCCGAGACGATCGACTACTCCAGCACCGACATCATCGCCGAGCTGCGGGAACGGACCGGCGGCAGAGGGCCGGACGTCTGCATCGAGGCCGTCGGGCTGGAGGCCGACAGCACCGGTACGCAGCGCGTGTACGACAAGGCCAAGCAGCAGCTTCACCTGGAGCATGACCGGCCCACCGCGGTACGGGAGGCCATCTACGCCTGCCGGAAGGGCGGATCGGTCTTCGTCCTCGGCGTCTTCGCCGGACTGGTGGACAGGTTCCCGCTCGGCGCGCTGATGAACAAGGGACTGACGCTCCGGGGGGCGCAGCAGCACGGGCACCGCTACATCCCGATGCTGCTGGACCGGATGGCCAAGGGCGAGCTGACGACGTCGCATCTCGCGACGCACAAGATGTCGCTCGACGACGCGCCGAAGGGATACGACTACTTCAAGAACAAGAAGGACGGTTGCGTCCGGGCCGTGTTCCGTCCCTGGGCGTAACAGCCGTACAGCACCGCGGCGCGCGCTCGGGCGCGGTTGCCCGGGGATGGGAACGGCCTGGAAACGGGGTGCGCACGACCGGTGGACGGTCGTGCGCACTCTCGTGTTGTGCCTGCTTTCGTGTCGTGCCCGCTTTGTGCCGTGCCTGCTTTTCGTGTCGTGCCCGGCTTGTGCCGTGCCCGCTCTCGTGCCGTACCCGCTCTTGTGGCGGGTCCGCCTCCCGTCATGCCCCCGCGTGGGCTCATGGATGGACCGGCCGCGAGCGTGTTCGCCGCCGCCCGCGGGCGATCACCATGCCGGTCTCGCGGTCGGTGGCCGCGCCGGAGAATGGCCGGTTGTCCGCTCAGCGAGCGAAGATGGGTCGTCGCCCTGGATACCGGTTGGGGTGAGGCCGGGATACGACAAGCGGACATCTCCATAGTGCCGTGTTACGTGGGCATATAAGCTAGGCGACGAATAGCCACGCACTCGATGAATCTGTCCGGATGCCGGTCCTCCGCAGGTTGGGCCGTCCTGTAACACCCCTGTCGTGAGGAGTCGGTGAATGCCGCGGGAAGGCGTCGGACCGGATTTCATCGAGGCCCTGGCCCGAGGGCTGGAGGTCGTCACCGCCTTCCAGCCCCACCGGCCGGTGATGTCGCTGACCCAGGTGGCCACGGCGACCGGCCTGGCCAGGCCGACCACCCGGCGCATCCTGCTCACCCTCCAGGAGCTGGGCTACGTGCGTTCGTGCGAGGGCGGGTTCGCGCTGACCCCCCGGGTGCTGGACCTGGGCGTGGCCTACGTGCGCTCGATGGGGCTGTGGGACGTCGCCCGCCCGCACCTGGAAAGGCTCGTCGCCCGCACCGGCGAGTCGTGTTCGATCGCCCAGCTCGACGGCTCCGACATCGTCTACGTGGCCCGGGTCGCGGTGCCCAAGATCGTGGGCTTGGCCGTGCAGATCGGCACCCGCTTTCCGGCGCGGGCGACCTCGCTGGGAAAGGTCTGCCTGGCCGCGCTGGCTCCCGAGGAGGTGGACCGCGTGCTGGCCGAGCCGTCCCGCTCCGGAATCGAACCGCGGCCGATCAGCCGCGAGGAGCTGGACGCCGAGCTGCGCGAGGTCCGCGCGCGCGGCTGGGCGTTCACCGACGAGCAGCTCGCGCCCGGCATCCGTTCGGTCGCCGCGCCGCTGCGCGACGGGTCCGGGCGCGTGATCGCCGGGATCAATGTCAACAGCCACGCCGCGGAGACCTCCCTGCAACGGCTCCTGGAGGAGCACCTTCCACCGCTGCTCCAGACCGCCGGTGAGATCAGCGCCGACTTCGCCCGGCTGGAGACGGTGCCCCACGTGACCCGGACGGCCGCTTCCTGACCGGTCGCGGGCCGTTCGAGTAACCGTTCGTTCGAGTAACCGTTCGAAGGTCCGTTCAGGGATCCGGTCGAGGAGCCGTGCGAGGGCCCGTTCAGCGGAGCCGCTCAAGGATCCGTTCAGCGGGGCCGCTCAGGGGGTGAGGACGATCCGGCCGGTCGCACCGCCCTCGTACTGGCGCCGCCACGCCTTTCCCGCATCCCGCAGAGGCACGCTCTCGTGGGCGACGGACAGCGTGCCGAGCAGGACCTGTTCGGCGATCAGCGCGAGAGAGGCGGCGCGCCGCTCCGGAGTCAGCTCGTTGTTGGTGTAGCCGAGCAGGCGCAGTGACCTGCCCCGGAGGGTGGCCGAGTCGATCGGGCAGGTCTCGCCCGCCGAGCTGCCGAGGTTGACCAGCCTGCCGCCGGGGCGCAGGGTGAGTGCGGCGGCCGCGGCCGGTACGCCGAACAGCGGGTCGAGCACCAGGTCGACCGGCCCGTCGATGACGGCGGCGAAGCGCGCCGCCAGCTCGTCGACGTCCTCGGTGTCGAGCGCGACGACGGCGTCGGCGCCGGCCCGCTCGGCCCGGTCCCGGGCGGCGGCGGACCGCGCGCCCGCGACGACCCTGCGGGCACCGGCGACGCGAGCGAACTGGACGGCCGCCTGACCGACCACGCCACCGGCGCCGAGCACCAGAACCTGTTCCCCCTCGGCCAGTTCGCCGCGCCAGGTCAGCGCCATGTGCGCGGCGATGGCCGACAGTCCCAGCGCGGCGATCGCCACCGGATCGACTCCGGGGGGAAGCCGCACCACGTCGTTCACCGGCACGCGGGCGATCTCGGCCATGCTCCCGTCCCCCGGCGCCATCCCCGCCGAGGTCGCGAACCACACCGGCCCGCCCTCGACGGTCCCGACCCCCTGCACGCCCGGCACGTACGGGGTCCGCGGCCTCCCGAAGTAGGACGTGCCGCTCGCACACAGCAGGTCCAGCGGGGTGATGGGGGCGGCCGTGACCTTGATCAGCGTCTCGCCGGGGACGTCCGCGGGCGCGTTCCGCTCGACCACCACCGGTGGACGGCCTGGCTCCTGGATCTCTGTCGCGCGCATGGGATCAGGTGGCGATGTCGGGATAGGGGAGCGCGAAGTGCGCGAGCCGTTCGGCGTACTGGCGCTGGAAACCGAGCGGTTCCTCGTGGTCGCGTTCGAACATCGCGATGAAGAGGGTGAGGGTGAGGAACGGATGCGCCCCGAGCTCGAACAGCCTGGGGTAGTCGTGCTCGGAGAGCGCGGCGCGTTCGGTGTCCTCGAAGCGCAGCCAGGTGCTCGACTCGCCGTCGGCGCAGTTGAGGATGCGGTTGGCCTGCTCTCTCTCCCACCACGCCACGGTGCCCCGGGGGTCCTCGCGGTAGCGCTCGACGAGTTCGGGGTCGCGGTCGACGGTGTAGAGGAACTTGTTCAGCAGGTACTTGCTCACTGGCCGGCTCCGTTCGGGTACCAGGTGAAGTAGGCCTCCATGGTGTGGAACAGGTCGTAGGTGTCGACGTAGTCGGCCTTCCTGCCCTCGCCAGCGACGCCCATCATCAGCATGAAGTCCATGAAGCCGTGGGTGGCGTTGCCCGGGGCGTGCAGGCTGTCCAGCGTCACCTCCGACAGGCAGCCCTCAAGGTCACCGGTGGAGATCCACTCCACCGCGCGCCGGTCGAACTCGGGGTCGGGGCCGTGCGGGCCGAACTGCCGGGGCCCGCCCAGCTCCAGCGACAGGTGCCCGGTGCCGATGACGGCGACCCTCACGTCCTGCGGCCAGGACTCCACCAGCTCGCGGATCGTCTTCCCGAGCTGCACGAAGCGCTTGGGACGCGGCAGCGGCGGGGCGAAGATGTTGGTGTAGATCGGCACGATCGGCAGGTCGTTCTGCGGGCGCAGCGTGATGATCGGGCACGTGATCGAGTGGTCGATCCGCAGCTCGTTGGAGAACGCCAGGTCGAACCCCGCGTCCATGCCCTCGCGCAGCAGGTAGGACGACAGGTCCTCCTGGCCCTTGAGCAGCATGCGCGGCAGCCCGAACTCGCGTTCCTCGTTGTGGAAGTTGGCGTCGTAGAACGGCGCCTTGCCGATGAGGAACTGCGGCATGTTGTCCAGCCACAGCTGGTGGAAGTGGTCCGAGCCCACCATCACCAGCACGTCGGGGCGCGCCCTGGTCAGCGTCTCGCGGAACGCCTCGACCTTGCGTACCCACTCGTCGGCGAACTCCGGGCGGTCCGCGCCCGTCGCGGTGCTCGCCCGGTAGTAGAACGGGTGGTGCGTGGACGCGACCACCGCGACCAGTTCGGCCATGGGATCTCCTTGTCAGCGGCCTGGGCAGGCGAGGTCAGGGACGGTCTTTCCGGGTGTACGGCACGGGCTCGACGGACCGGTTGTTGAGGTCCACCGAGAGGAAGATGTCGTTGCCGACGGGGTTGCGTATTTCCTCGGCGAGCTGCCCGATCAGCCCGGCGGTCCTGGCGAGCAGGGCGAACCCGCGCAGCAGCTCCAGGGGCAGGCCCAGGTCGGCCAGCGCGGCGGCGCACACTCCTGCCCCGTTCAGCGGCAGTGTCCGGCCCAGCACGCGCGGATGCACCCGGCCGATCGCGGCGAACAGCGACAGGTGCGGCCCGAACAGCCCCTCCTCGGTGGCGATCTCCATCAACCGGGGGGTGCGCGGGTCGCCCTCCTTGTGGACGTGGTGGCCCAGCCCGGGGACGAACCTCCCGGCCGCGCGCCGCGCCCGGACGGTCTCCAGGGCGAGGGCGTCCCAGCCGTCGTCGCCGTCCGGTGGGTCGTCGTCCACCGAGGCCAGCACGTCGTGCAGGAAGCGGCCGGTGTCCTCGGTGACGCCCAGGAACCTCGATCCGCCGCCCAGCAGGCCCGCCGCGAGCGCGCCCTGCACCGAGTCGGGCGCCGACAGGTAGGTCAGGCGGGTGACGATCGCGGTCGGGGTGAATCCGTGGTCGGCCAGCGCGGCCAGGACGGCCTCGAACACCCGGACCTCGCCGCGCTCCGGCCGTCGCTGGGTCGCCAGCCAGAACGCCAGCTCGCCGAACCCGACCTCGCCCATGACGTCCGCCGCCAGGTCGTGGCCGAGCAGGGTGATCTTCTTGAGGCTGGACGCGCCGAGCGCGGTCGGGTACTCGGGGCGGTCGATCCGCTCAGCCACGGTGGTCCTCCTCCGTGAACCGCTCGCGCGGCTCTCCGCGTGGTGCTCGTCCGGTTTCGGCGTCAGCCACGGCGATCCTCCGTGAACCACTCGCGCGGCTCTCCGCGTGGTGCTCGTTTAGCTCCGGCGTCAGCCACGGTGGTCCTCCTCCGTGAGCCATTCGCGCAGCTCAGCGCCGTGCTCGTCCAGCTCCGGCGGGGGCAGGCGGTATCCGGCCGGGGTCTGCGAGAACCTGATCGGATGACGCGTCGTCGGCACCGCCCGATCGCCCTCACCCACCTCAACGACCGGGTCCAGCCCGAAGCGCTCGGCCATCGCGAACCCGCCGTCGACGGTGTTGATCGGACCGCTGGGCACACCGGCCTTCACCAGCAGCTCGAACCACTCGACCGCGCCCCGTTCGGCCAGCCGCGCGACCAGGATCGGACGCAGCTCCTCGCGGTGCTCGGTGCGGTCGGCGTTGTGGGCGAACCGCGGATCGTCGGCGACCTCCGGGATGCCCAGGACCTCGCACAGCCTGCGGAACTGGCCGTCGTTGGCGGCGGTGACGATCAGGTCGTTGTCGGCGGTCGGCAGCGGCTCGTACGGGAACACGCTGGGGTGCGCGTTGCCCATCCGGTAGGGCACCACCCCGCCGGCCACGTAGGCGGAGCTGTGGTTGACCAGCCCGGTCAGCGCCGACGAGAGCAGGTTCACCTCGACGTGCTGACCCTGGCCGGTCGCGTCGCGGTGGCGCAGCGCCGCGAGGATGCCGATCACGGCGTGGTTGCCGGCCATCACGTCGAACACCGAGCTGCCCGCGCGGTAGGGCGGCCCGTCCGGATCCCCGGTCAGGCTCATCAGGCCGGAGATGGCCTGCACCATCAGGTCGTACCCCGGCACGTCGCGCCCCTCGTCCGACCCGAAGCCGCTGATCGAGCCGTAGACCACGCCCGGGTTGGCCGCGCTGACGCTGTCGTAGTCGAGGCCGTACTTGGCCAGGCCGCCGGGTTTGAAGTTCTCCACCACCACGTCCGCCCGGCGGGCCAGCTCGCGGGCCAGCTTGGCGTCGGTCTCGTCGCGCAGGTTCAGCGCGATCGAGCGCTTGCCGCGGTTGACGCCCAGGTAGTAGGTCGACACGTCGCCGCGGACCGGGGGTGTCCAGGACCGCGTGTCGTCGCCCCCCGGGCCCTCGACCTTCACCACCTGGGCGCCCAGATCGGCCAGCAGCATGGTGGCGTACGGCCCGGCGAGCACCCGGGAGAAGTCCGCGACCAGCACCCCCGACAGCGGCCCGCCGGTGATCTCGTCCGGCGACGCAGCGCTCACTGACATCCAACTCCTTCGCTGGTCCGCCCAATGGACACATGTCCGCTGAATAGATTCTGGCAAGTGGGCGCCATTCGTCAAGCAGGCCATACGAGGAAAAGATCTGTTGACAGCCGCAGTGTGAGGCACGACAGTACGAACAAACACGGTGACCGGGAGGCGGACACTCGTCCGATCGCCTGAATATGCGCGGTGAGGAGTTCTGGTGATGAGCGAACAGACCCGGTTCGAGCCAGGCCGACCGGTGGCGCTGCGCGGAGGCACTGTGCTGCCGATGGACGACGGACGCCGGGTGCTCACCGGCACCGACGTCCTGGTCGTCGGCGACCGGATCGCCGCCGTCGGGCCCGGGTTGCCCGTACCGGACGGCACCGCGGAGATCGACGCGACCGACGGCATCGTGATGCCCGGAATGATCGACACCCACCGGCACATGTGGCAGACCGCCATGCGCGGCTACGGCGCCGACTGGACCCTGACGCAGTACTTCGTCTGGTACTACCTGGAACACGGCAAGCTCTTCCGGCCCGAGGACGTCCACGCCGGCAACGTGCTGGCCGCCATCGAGGCCCTCGACGCCGGTGTCACGACCGTCGTCGACTGGTCACACGGTCTCCAGACGGTCGACCACGCCGACGCCGCCGTGGACGCGCTGCGGTCGGTGCCCGGCCGGTTCGTGCTGGCGTACGGCAACATCCAGCGGGCGCCCGCCGAATGGACCGCCGCGCCGGAATTCCGTGACTTCGTCCGGCGGCGGATCACCGGGGACGACATGCTCGGCTTCCAGCTCGCCTTCGACGTCACCGGCGACCCGTCCTTCCCCGAGAGGGCCGCCTTCGAGGTCGCCCGCGAACTCGGCGTCGCGGTCACCACCCACGCCGGCGTGTGGGGAGCGACCGGCGACGACGGCATCCGGCTCATGCACGACCACGGTTTCATGAACGCCGAGACGGTGTACGTCCACGCCGCCTCGCTGTCCGCGGACTCCTACCACCGCATCGCGGCCACCGGCGGTTCCATCTCGATCTCGACGGAGAGCGAGCAGAGCGCGGGCCAGGGCTATCCGCCCACCTGGGCCATCCGGGCTCACGGCATCCCGGTGTCGCTGTCGATGGACACCAGCGTCTGGTGGAGCGGCGACCTCTTCTCCGCCATGCGCACCACGCTCGGCGCCGACCGCTCCCGCGAGCACATGGAAGCCCACGCCAAGGGCGACACCGTGACGCACTGCAGCCTGCGCGCCGACCAGGTCGTCGACTGGGCCACCCGTGGCGGGGCACGCGCCCTCGGCCGTGACGACGAGCTCGGCGCCCTGGAGGTGGGCCGCAAGGCCGACATCGTCCTCATCAAGAACGAGCACTCGCCGGTCTCGTTCCCGCTGCTCAACCCCTACGGCCACGTCGCGTTCCAGGCACAGCGGGGCGACGTGCACACCGTCCTGGTCAACGGCCGCGTCGTCAAGCACGAGCACCGCCTGCTCGGCGTCGACCTGGCCGCCGCCCGCGGGCAGGTCGAGCGGACCGTCGACCACCTGCGCACGACGATGGGAGAGGAGGCGTGGCGGCAGGGGATGAACCCCGACGTCCCCCAGACCACCCTCCTCGACAACCCTTACACCTACACCGACTACCACAGCGACTCGACCCACACCCGCAGGGAATCCGAGTAGCGCCGGGGCGGTCCGGAGGGCGGCACGCCCGTCCGCGCGGTCAGCCGCGGCACCTCGGCCTCCCGCTCGGTCGGACGACCTCGATGTCGTCCTCCGGTGACAGCAGGGCGGCCGGCGCCTGGCGCAGCATGGTCATGTGCTCGTCCGGCGGAACGCGGATCACTCGGCCTCCGTACGATGACGAACCTGCCCTTGCCGGCATGGGGACCCGCTGGACGGGCACTCCCGGCTCACCGGAGCCGTGGCCCGGTGAAGACGTGAAGTACGGCCCGCGTGTCCGGGATGCGCTCCCGACATCGACTGCCAGTGATCTCCAAGTCGGTTGCCACCGGTGGTGACCATTGTTCGGGTCAGGCCGCAGATCGCGGTCCGACCCAACACGATGAGGATTCGCGCCATGGCTGAGCTCAAGATCGAAGACCTTCCCGCCGACTTCTCCGAGCTCGCCGAGGGTGAGCTGCTGGAGGTCCTCGGCGGCAGGATGATGGAGCCCGCGTCGGGCATCGTCTGTACCTCCGGCGCCTCCCACTACTGCTTCACCAGGTAGTCCCGCTCACGGCCCGGCCGCGGTGCCCGCGATCGGACCGTGAGACGGCTGGGCGGATCAGGCACGGCCGAGCCTGGCCGCACGCCACGAGGTGAGACCGGGGAGCCGGCGTCCGCGGACGCCGGCTCCCCGCCCCGTGAGGGGCCGACGAAGGAGCACGCGCACCGTGTTGTTAATCATCAGCAGCGCTCACGACGACTCGGTTCGTGCCGTGTTGCCCAAGCTCCGGGAGCGCGGTGTGCCGCTGCTGCGGTGGGACGAGGCCGACTATCCCGCGGCCTCCACACTGACCACCGGCTTCCTCGACGGCCGCTGGCGGCAGACGCTGACGTACCGCGACGAGGTCCACGACCTGTCGCGGGTCACCGCGGTCTGGCACCGCCGTCCCGGCAGGCCGTCCGCGCCCGACGTGCCGGAACCGACGCAGCGCGCGTTCGCCGAGTACGTGGCCACGCTGGCGCTCACCGGCGCGTACGACCTCATGGTGGGTGCGCGGTGGCTGCCCGCGCCGCCGCGGCACGTGCTCTCGGTGGACAACAAGTTGCTGCACCTGTACCGGGCCGGCGAACTCGGGTTCACCCTGGTGGACACGGTCGTGACGAACGATCCGCAGGCGGCCGCGTCCGCGTGGAACCGGGCGCGCGGACGTCTCGTCACGAAGTCGCTGGACTATCGGGAGTTCCGGGTGCGCGGGGAGAGACATCATCTGTACACCACGGTGGTGCCCCGGCGGCGGCTCACCGGCGTTCACCGGCTCCGGTACGCCCCGGCGATACTGCAGCCGAACGTGGAGAAGGCCTACGAGCTGCGGGTGACCGTCGTCGGCGAGCGGGTTTTCGCGGCCCGCATCGACTCCCAGGCGTCGCGGCTGACCGCCGTCGACTGGCGGCACTACGACGATTCCGCCGTTGGTTACTTCGCCTACGACCTGCCGCCGGACATCGAGCGACGCTGCGTCCGCCTGGTCGCGGAGCTCGGCCTGACGTTCGGCGCCCTGGACTTCATCGTGACGCCGGACGGCCGGTACGTCTTCCTGGAGCTCAACGTCGACGGGCAGTGGGCGTTCATCGAGACGCTGACCGGCCTGCCCATCGGTGACGCGATCGCCGACTGGCTCGCGGACGCCACCGACCGACCTGACCCGAAGGGGCCCACCGATGTCCGCTGACCAGCTCAGGTCCCACGCCACGGCTCCCGCCTCCTTCGCCGTGGACCTCGTCGCCGCGGTCACGCTCCTGCGCGGCCTGCCGACCGCCGGGGCGGGCGCGGTGAACGACGCGCACCGGCACGTACGAGCCTGGAGCACCGAGCGGCCGTGGCTGTGCGCCCAGCTCGTCGTCGACGACCCGCCGGGATCGACCGAGGTCGGCTACGACCTGCTGCTGCGGCACCCCGACGGGGGCACCGTCGCGCTCTCCGCCGAAGTGGACGACGGCGTGCCCTGGCTCGTCGACCACTCCACCCACTGGGCGGCCTCGCAGATCCTCAGCGTCGACGGGGCGGGGCTCTCCGTCGCGGCGGGTCTGTCCGCCATTCGCGACCTCGGCACCCGCGACCGCCAACTGCACGAGCGGTTGGTGGACCACCGCATCCTTCTCACCGAGCTGGACGACGACCACGAGCCGGTGACCCCCGCCGAGATGCAACGGGCCGCCGACGAGTTCCGCCGCCGCCGCGGGCTCACCGGCCGCGCCGAGACGCTGGACTGGCTCGCCGAGGTCGGCATGTCAGGGGAGGCGTTCCGGGACCACGTCAAGGTGCAGGCGTTCATCGCCCGCGTACGCGGGCGCTTCGCCGGTGAGCCCGCGCGGCGCCATCTCGCCGAGCACGCGGACGAGTTCACCGTCCGTCACGCGGCATGGGTGACCGGGGCCAGGCCGGACGCGCTGCGCGTTCTCGTCGACGGGCCGGTAGAGGAATTCGTGAACCGGGCCGCGGCGGCGGCGGTGCTCGGGAGGCCGATCGGGGGGCCGGGTGCGGGATCGGCCGGGGGGCCGGGTGTGGGACCGGGTGTGGGATCGGTCGGTGAACCGAGTGCGGGATCGGTCGGGCGGCCGGGCGGGGAACGAGGACTGCGCCTGGAGGCCGTCGCCACGCTCACCTCCCGGCTGCCGGAGCCGCTGCGAGCCGTGCCCGCGGGTGCGTCGCTCGGGCCCGTTCCGTACGACGGCGGTTATCTGGCCGGGGTCGTGTACGCCGTGGTGCCGCCGGATCCGGACGACCCGGCGGTGCTCGACGCGGCGTGTGACGCGGCGTTTCGCGCGTGGCTGGAGGAGCGGCGGCGCGAGTCGGAGATCAGGTGGTTCTGGTTGTGAGCGGGTGAACACCTCCGCGGACGCGGCCCGCCCACGGTGACGAGGGCGGGCCGAGGGTCGCGGATTCACCCGGACGGGATCGGCGGTTTCCGGCTGCGGGAATGTCGGCGACGGGCGAACGGGTCCAGCTGGGCTTATTTATCCCGATTTTTCGCTCTTTGAGAGCATTTCTATGACTTTGTCGAGCCGGGCCTTCCTGTTCTCCGGCGTGAGCGCCTGGAGCAACGGCAGGATCACCAGGTAACGTCCGGTCTTGTCGAGCGCCTCGAACGCCTTTTTGGCTTCCGGGTTCGTGTCGAGCGCCGTCGCGAGATCGGGGGGCACCGTCGCCGTCTTCTGCGACTCGTACGCCACGGCCCACCGCCCGTCCTCCTGCGCCTTGCGCACCTCGGCCAGCCCGGGTTCGCGCATCCGCCCGGCGGCCGTCAGTATCGCGACCTTGTCCACGTTCACCTGCGACCACAGGCTCCTGGGACGGCGCGGCACGTACTTCTGCAGGTAGTACCGCTCGTCGAGAGAGAGCCGCTGCCCGGAGATCCAGCCGTAACACAGCCCCACGTCGACCAGCTCGTCGGAGGTGACCGTCGGAATCCCGGACTTCTTCTTGGCCAGCTTGATCCACAAACCCTCGTGGCGCGTGTGGTTCACGGCGAGCCAGCTCTCGAACGCCTCGGCGTCCGCGAAGGCGATGATCTCCACTCCGTCGCGCTCATCCATGCGGATCAGGCTATCGCCCGCCCGGCGTGCTCTCGGAAATCGTCGGCGTCATGCCCTTCTCCGTGGCCGGCGAGTAAGCGCGTGAGCCGATTTTCCCGCCTCCGGGACAATGCGGGCGAAGTAACGTGGATCATATGCTGATCGTCGTCGCGGGATCGACCGGCCTTATCGGCAGAACAGTGGTTTCCGAGCTTCGTGAGGCGGGTCACGAGGTGCGCAGGCTCGTCCGGCGCGAACCGGCGGCCGAGGACGAGCACGAGTGGGATCCCCCGTCCGGCACGATCGCGCGGGACGCGTTCGCCGGCGTCGACGCCGTGATAAACCTGTGCGGCTCGTCGTTCCAGGGCCGCTGGAACGCGGCACGCAAGCGGCACATCCGTGCCAGCCGTATCGAGCCGGCCAGGACGCTGGCCGAAGCCGTCGCCGAGCACGGCGTCCCCACACTGCTCAACGCGTCCAGCCTGAGCTTCTACGGGAACACCCGCGACGACGTCGTCGACGAGACATCGGGCCAGGGCCCCGGCTTCCTCGCCGAGATGGTCGTCGACTGGGAGGCCGCGACCGCGGTGGCGCGCGACGCGGGCAGCCGGGTCGTGCTGATGCGCACCGGCCTCGTGCTGTCGCCCGACGGCGGCCTGCTCAGCCTGCTCAGGCCGCCGATCCGGCTCGGACTGGGCGGGCGGCTCGGCGACGGCAGGCAGTACGTGGCGTGGATCAGCCTGCCGGACGAGGTCGCCGCCATCCGGTTCCTCCTGGACGACCCGGACGTCTCGGGACCGGTCAACTTGTGCGCCCCGGAACCCGTGACCAACGCCGAGTTCACCAGGGTGCTCGGCCGGGCACTCCGCCGGCCCGCGTTCCTGCACGTACCGAAGACGGTGGTCCGGGCCCTGCTCGGCGAGGCGGCCGACGAGCTGGCGCTCATCAGCCTGCGCGCGGTCCCGCGGGTCCTGCGCGACGCGGGGTTCACGTTCCGGCACACCGACTTCGGCACCGCGCTCGCCGACGTCCTGCGCCCGCCGATGCCGGATCGGTGACGAGGACACCGTCGCCGGGCGACTCACGACGGCGCGTAACGGTCACCGCCGGGCGGCGGGAAAGCGGTAGCCGGTCTGCGCGGGCGGCTCCTTGCCGAACGCGAACACCTTGGCCGGCTCGATGCGGAACACGACCGCGGGATGGCCCGCGACCTGGGCGACATCGTCGACGAGCTCCAGACTCCAGCTGTTGTGGGCGCCGTACTTCGCGTCGAACGCGTCGACGATCCCCGGCAGGGCCTCGGGGGCGGTGACCTCGGTGGCCGTGCCCTCGACGACGATGTCGAGCCCCTTGGTCCAGAGGTTGTTCCCCGTCGTCACCGCGACCTTTCCGCTGTGCTCCAGGTTGCGCATCTTCTGCTCGATCGAAGCGGTGGTGAAGTACACGGCGTCGTCGTGCCAGACCGCGACGACCGGTGTCACATGGGGGCGGCCGTCGGCGCGGACGGTCGTCAGCCAGAACAGCTCGGCCGTCTCCAGCACGCCCAGGGTCTCCTGCCACGAGGTGGGCTCCACCCCCGGTTCGCTGTAACGCACGTCCAGCTTGGCCTCGGGATAGGTGGTGGACATCGTTTCTTCCTTTCTGCCGTGCGGGGACCGGACAGGGGCCATGTCGATTCGGTGAAATCACGACCGCGATGACGTTTCGCTCACGAGGCTACGACCGTGGTGACGGGCGGGCAATGACGTCGCAATAAGGGGTGCCTTTCGAACCTATCAAGCCCCGTGGTGACCTGAATCAACCACCCGTGGCGACCAGGGGATTTTCTGGTGCAATAAAAGATTCCTCCTCCATTCAATAAGTAATTCTTATGGCACGCCCGTTCTCCTGAGAGTGTTACCGGCATAACCTGGTCGCAGGTAAACGTAAACGCCATGCGTATTCGGATCGAGCGAAGGGAAACGTGAAGTCCGGGGTGTTCTCCCTCGTCTTCCGCGGTGGCGCGGTGAGGTGAGCGCGACGTGGCGAGGGAAGGGTGAGAGCGACCATCGACGACCTGCCGGCCGGACGAGACACGACCTATCTACCTGTCGAACGGACGAGACACGACACGCGACCTCGGGCAAGCGGCTTTGGCCGAGGCGGGAGAGCTGGTGAGACGTTGATGGACGACAATCTGCACTTCGCCACGGTCGACGAGTTCACCGCCTGGCTGGAGGCGAACCACCGAACCGCCGACGAGGTCTGGGTCGCCCTGCCGAAGAAGGGGACGGAGGTGCCCTCGGTCACCAGGTCCCAGGCCCTGGACGTCGCCCTGTGCTACGGCTGGATCGACGGCAAGGCCTTCTCGGGAAACGCTCCGGACGGCTGGTGGGCCCAGCGCTTCTCACCGCGCAGGGCCCGCAGCTCATGGTCGAAGATCAATTGCGCCAAGGTCGAGAAGCTCATCGCCACCGGCCGGATGCGGCCGGCCGGGCTCGAACAGATCGAGCTGGCCAAGTCCGACGGCCGCTGGGCCGCGGCCTACGCCCCGCCGAGCACCGCGGAGGTCCCCCCTGACCTGCGGGCCGCACTCGACGCCTCTCCCACCGCGGCGGCCGCCTTCGCCGCCCTCAGCAAGAGCAACAGCTACCAGATCCTGCTCACCATCCAGAAGGCGAAGAAAGCCGAGACCCGAGAACGGAGAATCGCCAGCTACGTCGAGCGTCTTGAGGCCGGAGAACCACCCCTCGGCCCCCGGCGGAAGCCCTGACGCCTTTCGCTCACCCGCGAACCGGCCGAGCGCCTGGCCGATCACCGGATCCCGGCCTCGGTCCAGGCCCGGTCGAGGATCTCGTCCACGGTCTGCCCGGGGGTCTGGTCGGAGGTGTCGAGCCAGAGCCCGAGGCGGGGTGTCGCGGTACGCAGGCCGTTGTCGAGAAGGTCGATGGTCCACCGGTCGTAGGCGTTCTTGCCCCGGGCCGCCTCGCGGGCGGCGACGACCTCGGGGCGCGGGGCGAGCACCACGACGAACAGCGGTCGTCGCCGGATCAGCCCGACCATCTCGGCGAGATGGTCGCCGAGGACGACATCCTGAGCGACCACCGTGAACCCGTTCTCGGCGTACTCGTCGCAGGTGGCCGCCGTCAGCCGGTAACGCAGCCGCAACTGTCGCACCGCCTCGGCGGACGGTTCGGGCGTCATGTCGGCCCGGCCGTTGACCACCATGCGGCGGAACAGGTCGCCCCGGACGTGCACCGAGCGCGGCAGCCGCTCGGCCAGCATCTGCGCGACGGTCGACTTCCCTGCGGCCTGGATCCCGGTGATGAGGATGACGGCCTGCTCGGGTGCTGGGCTCATGGGCGTCCTTCGTCGCGCGGTGGTTTCGGATGACCTCCCACGCCTACCACCCGGCCCGCGGCCGGAACCGGATCAGAGGTCGCCGCCACGGACACCCGAGAGGAAGTCGCGCCAGGCCTTCGGAGTGAGAGCCCGCAATTGCTCGCGCATCACTTCCGGCCCGCCGAATCGGGTCGGGGCACCTGCCCGGTTCTGAGCCGTCCGCCGCCGTGGCTCCAGCCGAGGTGATCCCGCCGGTGCCCGTCCTCCTCCCGGGCCGCCACGCTACTTCGGTTCGTGGGGAGGTCACGCCGCGCGTACGGCGATCTCGGGGTAGTCGAGCACGAGGCCGGACTCGTCGTAGACCAGGCGGCACGCGAAGCCGAAGACCGGGGCGCCGTAGTCGTAGCGCTGCCGGGAGCCCTCGTCGGCGACGCGGACGTAGTCCTGCTCAAGCCGTTCGACGGCGAGGTCGGTGGCGCGGACGTAGGCGGCGGGGGCGGCCGAATTCTCGCCCACGCGCAGGCCCATCCGATGCGCGGGGAAGGTGTTGGTCATCGCCGAGGACTCCAGGTCGACGTCCAGGCAGCCGTCCAGGTGGGGGGCCGCTGTGCCGTCGACACGCCAGCGACCGGCGCCGTCGGCCTCCAGCACGGTGTCCCGGAACCCCGAGGCCGAGCGTCCCGTGATCCGCGCGCTTCGCGTGGTCCAGGAGGCGTCCAGTTCGATGGCATAGCCGACGATCCAGGTCTGGCCCTCCTCGACGGCCGTCGTACACCCCTCGATGCGAAGGCCGTCGTCCGAAGGCTGGAAGTAGGTCACCTCGAAGCCGTCGCGTGCGTCGAGATGTCGCCAGGCGGCGGTCCTCGGCGGTGTCGTGAAGGTCATCGTTCGATTCTCCCCGTCGAACCGTGGGAGGGGCACGGGTCTCGGCGTACCGGCGGAAAGTCATGTGTGGGTGATCTTGGCGACACGCCGCGGCAGGACATGCCACAGCGGGCACCTGCTGCTTAACCTGCGGAAACAGGCGTACACCATCAGTGTGGACGTGACCATGTGACCCAGGCCGGAGTTCGAGGGCGGCGCGCGTTCTTCGACCGTGACCGCTCGGGTCGCGACAACGAAGGGGACGTCATGACCAGCACCTCACCCCACGTCACATCCTTGGCGAACGCGTCCCCCGCGTTCGAGAGCGAGCTCGGATCGGTCACCCTGGTCGACGCCACCACCCTGCCCATTCTGAGCGGGCTCTCGATCAAGCATGTGGTCCTCGAACCCGGCGCGATCCGCGAGCCGCAGTGGAACGTCAACGCCAACCAGCTCGGCTACTGCCTTTCCGGCACGGTCCTGGTGTCGATCCTGGGAAACGCCGACGTCTTCTCCTCGTTCATCGTCGCCGCGGGTCAGATGTACCACGTCGAGTCAGGCGCGGTTTACCACCTCGAGAACATCGGTGACGACCGCGCCGAGTTCGTTCTCGCGTTGCGCGACGAACGCCCCCAGCATTTCTCGCTGCACGACAGTTTCAGCGCCATGACCGACGCGGTGCTCGGGAACACCTACGACCTGCCCGCCTCGGCGTTCGCCGCTTTCGACCGGTCTCCGGCCCAGCAGATCGTCCGCCGCACCGGCGCCCCCGACATCCCGTCCACGGTCGGACTGCCCAACGCCCACCTGTTCGACGCCGAAGGCCAGCACCCGCCGCTGTCCTACGCCTACGGCAGTGCCCGCCTCGCCCGCAAGCAGTACTGGGCCGCCCTGGAGGACATCTCCATGTACTCCCTGCGCATCAAGGAGAGCGGGATGCGCGAACCGCACTGGCATCCCGTCACCGGTGAGATGGGGTACGTCAAGAGGGGGCACGCCCGCATGCGTGTTCTGGACCCCGACGGCACCCTCGACGAGTATCTGCTCAGCCCCGGTGACGTGTACTTCGTGCCACGCGCCTTCCCGCACCACATCGAGGTCCTCGACGAGGGCGACATGCATTTCCTCATCTTCTTCGACCAGCCCATGCCCGCCGACATCGGCTACCGGGCCAGCGCGTCGGCGTTCTCCCGCGAGGTTCTCGCCGCGAGCTTCGGCATGTCCGAGCGTGACCTCCCCCAGTTCCCCTTCACGCCGATCGACCCGCTCATCGTCGCCCGGACCAATCCTCTCGACCCGGTTCGCTGAGGACGCCGCCCGGCTGGTCCTTCCCGCCTTCGGCGGCATCCGTTCATGCCGTGTCACCGGCCGGGCCGGGTGGCGGGTGGGTCCGGGGTTCCGGTGACGCCGCAGGCGGGCGGTGTCCGGCAATCCATGCCCATCGCCTAAAGTCGGGCGAATGGCCCCGATCCCCTCGCGGCTGGCCTGGCTGGACGCCCTGCGGGGACCCGCCGCGCTGGCCGTCGCGCTGCACCACTCCGGCTGGACCTTCATCCCGGGTGTCTGGGCGGAGGTGGACCGCAGGATCGACGTCGGCACCTGGGGCGTCTTCGTGTTCTTCCTGGTCAGCGGCTATATCATCCCCGCCTCCCTGGAGCGGCGCGGTGACCTGCGGGCCTTCTGGATCGGCCGCGCCTTCCGCCTCCTCCCCCTGCTGCTCGCCGCGCTCGGCCTGGCGCTCCTTCTCGCGTACGCCGGAGCGTTCGCCCTCCACCCGGGCCTGAGCGTGCGTCCCCTTCCCCTGGTCATCCTTGGGAACGTGACGATGCTGCAGGAGCTGCTCGGCGTGCCGGCCTTCATCGACGTGATGTGGACGCTCTCGTACGAGATGGCGTTCTACCTGCTGGCGGTCGGGCTGTTCGCCACGGGGCGGGCGCACCGGTCGGCCGTGACCGCGGTCGTCCTGGCGGTGTCGGCCGTCCTGCTGGGCCTCCTGCTGCCGGGCCCGGTCATCGGTGGCCGTGCCGACCTGGTCGCGGCGCTGCTCGGGGTCGCGGTGCTCGCGGTCGTCGTGGTATCGGCGCGGGCGGGGGGCGGGACGCGTACGGCCGCCGCGGTGGCGGGTGGCCTCCTCGGGGCGGCGCTGGTGATCCTGGGCAGCCGGATCGGCGCGTGGCAGGGGCTGACCATCCTGGCCATGATGTTCGCCGGTACGGCCGTGTACCGCGCCGAGCGGGGGACCATCCGGTGGCGTACCGCCGTCGCCACCGTGATGACGGTCCTGGCCTGCGGGGTCTTCGCCAAGGACGATCCCGGCTGGGCTCCGGCGCTCCTGCTGGCCGCGGGTTTCTTCGCGGCCGGGTTCGCGCTGCGGCGCAGGTCGTTTCCCCGGTGGCTCGCCCACCTGGGGGTGATCAGCTTCTCCCTCTATCTGCTGCACCCGCTCCTGCTGCGGGTGAGCCCGAACCTTCCGCTGTTCTTCCTCGCCCTGGTGCCGCTCTGCTACCTGACCCACCGCCTGATCGAGGCCCCCGCGCAACGTCTCGGCAGGCGGCTGGCCAGGTCCTCCCCGAGGGAGCCCGAGAGGGAGCCCGCGCCGGGTGGATCCTAGGACTCGCCCGGTGGTCCAGGTCAGGGGGCCGCGTACCGCTCCGCGTAGGCGGCGGACGGCTCGGTCGGGGTGATCACGTCGATGAGCACACCGTCGGGCGCGGCCACGATGAAGTGCCGCTGCCCGAACTCCTCGGTGCGCAGCGCCAGCTCCACCGGAAGCCCCGCTCCCCGTACGAGCCTGTCGTGTTCGGCGTCGACGTCGGCCACCTCGAAGTTGAGGATCAGCCCCCGCACCGCCGAGCGGTGTTTCTCCGGCACCGTCGGATGGTCGCGGTCGACGAGCGCCAGCTCGTAGTGCGGGGGCTCGGGCCGTCGCAGGCTGACGTACCAGTCCGTCTCGAACGTCGTCTCGAACCCGAAGAACCGCCGGTAGAAGTCGTGGGACTCGGCGATCCGATCGGTGCAGACGACCGGGTAGAAGCTCGTGAGGGTCATGCCCTCTCCCTTCGGCCAGTTCACATACCGTTGGTATGTGAAGCTAACATACCAACGGTATGTCAACAAGGGAGGCCGCGGTGGACCGGGCACGGCAACGGCTGGAGACCAGGCGGGCGCTGGTGACCGAGGCCAGGAGGTTGTTCGCGCGGCACGGGTACGCCGCGGTGAGCCTGGCGCAGATCGTCGGGGCGGCGGCCGTCACGAAGGGCGCGCTCTACCACCACTTCGACAGCAAGGCCGCCCTCTTCCACGTGGTCGTCGAGCAGGTGCAGCGGGAGGTGGGCGAGAGGGTCGCCGCGGCGGCGGACGCGTACGACGACCCGTGGGAGCAACTGGTCGCGGGATGCCGGGCCTTCCTCGCGGTGAGCCGTGACCCCGACGTACAACAGATCATGCTCGTCGACGGTCCCGCGGTGCTCGGTTGGAACGAGTGGCGGGCCATGGACGAGGCGTCCTCGGCGCGACACCTCACCGAGGCGCTCGCCACGCTGATCGAGGCGGGGGTCGTCGCCCGCCGGCCAGTGGAGCCGCTGGCCCGCCTTCTGTCCGGCGCGATGAACGAGGCGGCCCTATGGCTGGCCCGCTCGACGGACCCCGATGACCTTCCCGCCGTCACCGAGGAGCTGTCGCGCATCCTGGAATCCCTGCGTGACCACCGGTAGGCGAGACGGGCCCGCTCTCCGGTTCCGAGCCCGGACGGGACCGCCACACACTGACTAGGATCGGTGTATACGAGTCTGTTCCGATGGAGGACGGTGACCGAGCCCACGCACCCGGACGGTCGTCCGCGCGACTCCATCGCGGCGGCCGCGATGGCGCTTTCCCGCCTGGGCCGCCTGCGTGACCTGCCGGTCATCCTCATGCTGGCATGGGTGGGCTGGCTGGCCATCCCGTGGCCGTCCAGCGGCCTCGTCCAGGCCCGCAGCACGACCACCCAGCCCCAGGACCGGAGCGCGGGTGCCGCGGCGGAGTCCCCGGGCGCCGGTGTTCCAGAGGGTCGGGTCCTCGGCGCGGAGCCTCCGAGCGGCGGGGTTCCGGGCCCGGAGGTCCCGGCGAGCTGGGGTCTGAGCGCGGCGCCGGCCCGTCCGGCGCTGCTCGTGAAGCCGGTGATGCCGTCGGGGCCGACATCGGGGTCGATATCGGGGTCGATATCGGGGTCGGTGTCGGGTGCGGAGACCGCGACGGTTGGCGTGGAGACCGCGGCGTCGGGCACGGGGACCGCGGCACCGTCCGAACCGGTCGGTGAGGCGGCGCGGGAGCTGATCGCCCTGGAGCGGGCGCGCATCGCGGGGGAGGTGCACGACGTCGCGGGGCACGGTCTCGCGACCATCGCCATGCAGGCCGGGGTCGCCCTGCTCATGTTCGACGAGCGGCCCGACCAGGTCCGCGAGTCGCTGGAGGCGATTCGTTCGACCAGCGTGCGGGCGCTCAACCAGCTCCGCTCCGCGCTCGACCTCATCGACCCCGAGACTTCCGCCGGGCCCGCGACCTCCATCGGCCCGGACGTCTCCTTCGGCTCCGAGACCTTCCCCGGCTCCGAGACCTTCCTCGGTCCGGAGAGCTCCGCCGACCACGACCTGCTCCGGCTGATCGACGGGGTGCGCGCGGCGGGGTTGCCCGTCGACGTCGAGCCGGCCGCGCCGGACGTTCCCTCGCATCTCGAAGGCGTGGTCTACCGCGTCGTCCGCGAGTCGCTGACCAACGTCCTACGCCACGCCGGTCCGACCAGGGCACTGGTCCGCGTCACCGGCGACCCGCGCGCGTTCGTCCTGGAGGTCGCCGACAGGGGGAGCGGACCCTCCGGAACGGCCGCCGAGGGCCGGGGACTGGCCGGGATGCGGATCCGGGTGACGGAGGCCGGTGGGGCCTTCGGCGCGGGACCGCGCGAGGGTGGCGGGTTCCGCGTCGTGGCCGGCTTCCCCCGGGAGACCGCGTGACGTCTCCGGCGGGGCCGATCCGCGTGGCGCTCGCCGACGACCAGGCCGTCGTCCGCATGGGGCTCAGGGCGCTCATCGACCGCGAGCCCGACCTGGAGTTCGCCGGTGAGGCCGCCGACGGCGCCGCGGCACTGCGGCTGCTGGGCGAGACCCGTCCCGACGTCCTGCTGCTCGACATCCGGATGCCCGGCATGGACGGTATCGACACGCTGCGGGCCATCGCCGCCGATCCCGCGCTCAACACCACCCGGGTGGTCGTCGTCACCACCTTCGAGGTCGACCGGTACGTATTCGCCGCGCTGCAGGCCGGGGCCAGCGGTTTCGTCCTCAAGGACAGCGCCCCCGAGGAGCTCACCCGCGCGATCAGGGTCGTCGCCTCGGGCGAGGCACTGCTCTCCCCGTCCGTCACCAGGAAGGTGATCGGGCTGTTCGGACGCCACGACGTCACCCCGGTCGAGGGCCTCGACACCCTCACTCCCAGGGAGCGGGAGATGGTCGCCTGGGTGGCCACCGGCCGGTCGAACGACGAGATCGCCGCGGAGCTGGTCATCAGCCCCGACACGGTCCGCACCCACGTCAGCCGCGCCATGGTCAAGCTGCACGCCCGCGACCGTGCCCAGCTGGTCGTCTTCGCGCTCAGGTCCGGGGTGACGATCCCCTGAGGAAGCCACGGTAGTCACGCTGGTCCAGCTGCGCCTCGATCTGCTTCACCGTGTCCAGCCCCACCCCGACCATGATGAGCACGGTCGTCCCGCCGAACGGGAAGTTCTGCTGGGTCGCCGGATCGCGCAGCACCATGAACGCGATGATCGGGATCAGCGACAGCGTGGCGAGGTAGGCCGCTCCCGGTGCCGTCAACCGCGAGAGCACGAACCGCAGATACTCCGCGGTGGGCCGTCCCGGCCGGATGCCGGGCACGAACCCGTTGAACCGCCGCATGTTGTCGGCCACCTCCTCCGGGTTGAAGGTGATGGACACGTAGAAGTAGGTGAAGGCCACGATCAGCAGGAGGTACGCCGTGATGTAGATCGGGTGGTCGCCGGAGACGAGATAGCGCGCGATCCACGCCGAGACCGGTCCGGTGCCGCCCGTCAGCTGCATCGCCAGCTGCGGCAGGAAGAGCAGGGACGAGGTGAAGATGACGGGGACGATCCCGGCCTGGTTGACCTTCATGGGGAGGTAGGTCGAGGTTCCGCCGTACAGTCTGCGCCCGACCATCCGCTTGGCGTACTGCACCGGGATCCGTCGCTGGGCCTGTTCGATGAACACCACCGCCGCCACCAGGAAGACGCCCGCGACCAGCATCGTCGCCAGGGCGAACGGGCTGAGCAGGAAGATGTTCGACATGTAGGAGGGGAACACGGCGATCACCTGCGTGAAGATCAGGATGGACATGCCGTTCCCGATCCCCCGGTCGGTGATCAGCTCGCCCAGCCACATGATCACGCATGTTCCGGCCACCAAAGTGACCACGATCACCGCGATCGTCATCGGACTCCGGTCGTGCAGCACCTGCCGGTCGCAGTTGGGGAAGATCCGGCCCGCGCGGGCCATCGACACGACGGTGGTCGCGTTGAGCACGGCCAGCGCCACCGTCAGATACCTCGTGTACTGCGTGATCTTCGCCTGCCCCTGCCGTCCCTCCTTCCTCAGCGCCTCCAGGCGCGGGACCATCACGGTGAGCAGCTGGACCACGATCCCGGCGGTGATGTACGGCATGATCCCGAGGGCGAACACCGACAGTTTCAGCATCGCCCCGCCGCTGAACAGCTGCAACATGTCGATGAGCCCGCCGCGGGTTCCGTTCAGGCACTCCCGCACCGCGACCACGTTCACACCGGGCGCGGGCAGCATCTGCCCGAACCTGAACAGCGCGATCATCGCCAGCGTGAAGAGCAGTTTCCCGCGAAGGTCGGGCACGCGGAAGGCACGGATGAGCATGGTGGGCATGCGCAGAGTCTGGGCGCGCGGGCGCGGCGCGGCATCCGCTCATCCGAGGCTTCGTCGTACGCGAATCCGCGTACTTTCCGGGCCCCGGCCGCCCCTGCCCCCGCCCCCGCCCCCGCTCGCCGCGGCGGAGACGGCGATGGCGATGGCGATGGCGGGCATCACCTCGCGCTCGAAGCCCTCGGACATGACCAGATCCCCTTTTGAATCCACGATTTCGTCAATGCATCACGAAGTTCGCGCGACGCGGTCATCTGACCGGTGGCGGGCGCCACCCGCTGACCTAACTTCGAGGTATGTCCAGCTCGCACACCACCTTGAGGAACCGGCATGGCCTTCGTCACCACCGCTGACGGTACTGAGATCTTCTACAAGGACTGGGGCGGCGGGCAGCCGGTCGTCTTCAGCCACGGCTGGCCGCTCAACGCCGACGTCTGGGACGGCCAGATGAAGCTGGTCGCGGACAACGGTTTCCGGGCCGTCGCGCACGACCGCCGGGGGCACGGCCGTTCCGGCCAGCCCTGGAACGGCAACGACATGGACACCTATGCCGACGACCTGGCCCGGCTGATCGAAGCCCTCGACCTGCGCGGGGTGATCCTGGTCGGTCACTCCACCGGCGGTGGCGAGGTGACCCGCTACATCGGCCGGCACGGCACCTCCCGCGTCGCCAAGGCCGTCCTGCTGGGCGCGGTCCCGCCGATCATGCTGAAGACCGACGCCAATCCCGATGGCCTGCCGATCGAGGTGTTCGACGGCATCCGCGCGGGGGTCAAGGGCGACCGCTCGCAGTTCTACAAGGACCTCAGCACGTCCTTCTACGGCTTCAACCGGCCCGGCGCGGAGGTGTCGCAGGGGGCGAGCGACGCCTTCTGGCTGTGGAGCATGCAGGTGGGCCTCAAGGGCGCGTACGACTGCATCAAGGCCTTCTCCGAGACCGACTTCACCGAGGACCTCCGGCGCTTCGACGTCCCGACCCTCATCGCGCACGGCGACGACGACCAGATCGTGCCCATCGGCGCCGCGGCCCTGAAGTCGGCCGAGCTGGTCAAGGACGCCGTCCTGAAGGTCTACCCGGGCAGGCCGCACGGCCTGATCGGCGCCTACAGGGACGAGTTCGACGCCGACCTGCTGGCCTTCGCCACCTCCTGAGACCGCTTGACGTCCTGGGTGAGACCGCGCCGACCTGCCGGCCTTCGTCGACTCCCGAGACGGTTCGACGTCCTGGGCGCGACCGCCGTCCCGAACGGATTCGACACCTGCCTCACCACGATCGCGAACGTTCGGGGTCTGGGATCGTCGGGGAGCGCGCGATTCTCGTTCCACGCCGCGAGGGGCGGCCGTTCCCGTGTCCGGCGGGGCCGCGATCCCCCTCAGGCGTGGGACGGCCGCGTCGGCCGCGATGGGCCCGATGTCGCGAGGCGTCGCTGCTCCTCCTCGACGATCTGGCGGGCCAGGGTCTGTTCGGAGATGTCGATCGCGTCGGGGGTGGACTCGGCCAGGTCGCTGCGGCGGGCGTAGGTGTCGAAGAGCCCGGACTTGCCGCGGAGGATGTCGAGCATGCGCTGGTCGACGCTGTCGGCCGTCAGGATGCGGTGCACCTGGACCTTGCGGACCTGTCCCATGCGGTGGGCGCGGGCCACGGCCTGGCTCTCCATGGTCGGCTTGACCTGGGGCTCGCAGATGATCACCACGGAGGCGGCCTGCAGGTTGACGCCGATGCCGCCGGCCTGGATCTGGCTGAGCAGCACGGCGTGGCCGGGGGCCGCGGTGAACTCGTCGATGACCTGCTGGCGGCGCGCGGTGTCGAGGTCGCCCGAGATCGGCCCGTGGACCCGGCCGCCGGGGTCACCGGGGGACCCCGGGGCGCCGGGGCCTCCGAGAGCTCCGTGGACGGCGGCCATGACGTCGCGGAAGTAGGAGAAGACCACGACCTTGAGATCGTTGCCCGCCGCCTCGTCGACGAGTTCCAGCAGTCTCTGGAGCTTGGCCGACGTCTCCGGAACGGCGTAGGCGGCGCGGCGCATCGCCATGAAGTTCCCGCCGGACACGGCCTTCCGGTAGGCGGCGAGGTCGGCGGGGCTGAACTCCTCCCACTCGTCCACGTGGACGAGGTCGGGCAGCTCGGTGAGCACGTCCTCCTGGTTGCGGCGCAGGTAGACCGGTGCCACGGCCCTGCGGAAGGATCGCGCTCTCGCGGCCCCCACCCCCGCCCCCGCCACCGTGGCCAACGCCGCGGTCTCGCCGTTCCGGATGCCCGGGAGCAGGTCGGGCCTGAGATAGCCGATCAGGTTGCGGAACTCCTCGACGCGGTTCTCCATCGGGGTCCCGGTCATGAAGAGCACCCGGTCGGTACGGCCGCACCACCGGGCGACGGCCTGGGAACGCCGGGCGGCCGGGTTCTTGACGTAGTGAGCCTCGTCGACCACGAACATCCCGAGTGTCACGTCGGCGGGAATCTCCAGCCGGTGCAGGGTGTCGATGGTGGTCACGGCGACGCCGCCGGTGCGGATCCATTCCGCCA
Organism: Streptosporangium sp. G11; assembly: GCF_051192615.1. Classification (NCBI taxonomy): domain Bacteria; kingdom Bacillati; phylum Actinomycetota; class Actinomycetes; order Streptosporangiales; family Streptosporangiaceae; genus Streptosporangium; species Streptosporangium sp. G11. The sequence continues at coordinate 2,190 of NZ_JBPJUQ010000079.1, read as the reverse complement.
GGGCCGCGGTCCGGTCGCCGCCGCGCAGGGAGTAGGCCCGCAGCGTGCTGCGGGTCTCGATCTCGCGCATCCAGTTGATCAGGACGCTGGCCGGGCAGGCCACCAGGAAATGTCTCTCGCCCCGCGCCCAGAGGTGCGCGAGGGCGGAGATGGCCTCGATGGTCTTGCCCAGGCCCATCTCGTCACCCAGGATCACCCGGCGCTGGGCGAGGGCGAAGCGGGCGCCGAACGACTGGTAGCCGCGCAGGGAGACCCTGCGGTGGGTGTCGTCGAGATCCTGGGCCTTGACCCGCGAGGAGATGTCGTCGGGCAGGAAACCCTCGGAGGCGACACGGTCGGGTTCCGCGGCCGCGATCTCGGCGAGCAGGTTGTAGTACTCGGACGCGCGGAGCTCGAAGTCGACCCACGCCTCGATGCCGGACACCGGTGGACGCAGCAGGTCCACGGAGGCCTGGTTGAAGAGCAGCGCCGTGTCGGACGCGTTCGCCTCCGCGATCACGTCCTCGATCCGCGCGACGGCCTCCTGCGCCCGGCGACGACCTCCCTGGCCCGCGAGCAGCATCCGCAACCACCCGCGAGCCGGTTGCGCGGCGGGCAGGAGCGAGGCCAGTCTCCTCTCGATCCTCCGCGCGGCGCCGCCCGCGCGCGGCAGGTCGGGGCCGGCGTTCACCAGCCGGTTCAGCGCGACCAGCAGGGCCGTGGTCTCGTCGTCCTGCCGGTCGACGTCGATCCGCAGCGCCACCGTCTCCTCCACCGCCTTGGCGATCTGCCCGGCGGCGGCGTGCGCCTGTCTCGCGTTCCACGCTCCGACCCCGGGGAGCAGCTGGAGCTCGTACGGCGTGCTGTCCAGGATGTCGAGGATCGTCTGGTAGCCGGCCTGTTCGAGGGCCCTGAGCCGCAGTCGCCCCACGGTGACGTCCTTCAGGCGCGTCAGGGGAATCGATCCCAGCTCCTCGCGCGCCAGGCGCGTACGTACGAAGGACAGCGCCCCCTGGACGTCGGCGCGCGCCCGCGCGTCATCGGCGAGCAGCGTGCGCGCGTGGGACAGGAGGCGACCGGCCCTCAGGAAGAGGGCCCTGACCTGCCTGGGGGTGGATGCCGGGTCTTCTCGCTCGACGTCGCCCAAGCTCTCGTTCCTCCCGTCACGGCTCGATCGTGGTGGTTCACCGTCGCCAACCGCTCGGCCGATTGTCAACGACCGGCCGGGCCGGACACGACATCACGGCCTTTTGCCCGGTAATGAGCCGTTCATGGGTTCTGGGGAGAACCTGATGAACGGCCCGGCCGGGCCGGAGGCCGGATTCCGCCGCCCGCCGAGCGCGCGCCGGGTCCGTACCGCCGCCGCCGGGACCGATTGTCGGTGCCTCCTGGCAGAATCCGCGTGCTGTTGGAACGCGAGCGGCCGAAGGTGAAGTGAGAGAGATGTCAGAGCGAGGAAACACACCGCCGGTACGGCTCGACCCATGGGCGGAGACCGATCTCGACCTGCTGCGTCGCATCAACGCGCCGGAGATGACCGAACACCTGGGAGGTCCGGAGACCGAGGAGAAACTCCTCGATCGGCACAGACGGTATGTCGACATCGCCGGGAAGGGGACCGGCCACATGTTCAGCATCGTCCTGCTCCCCGAGCTCCAGCGGGTCGGCAGCATCGGATACTGGGAACGCGCCTGGCGGGGCGAGACCGTGTACGAGACCGGCTGGAGCGTCCTGCCGGAGTTCCAGGGCAGGGGCATAGCGGTCGCGGCGGCCCTCGCCGTTCTCGCCAGGGCCAGGGCCGAGCGCGGGCACCGGTACGTTCACGCGTACCCCTCCGTCGACCATCCCGCGTCGAACGCGATCTGCCGGAAGGCCGGGTTCCGGTTCGTCGCCGAGTGCGACTTCGAATACCCGCCGGGAAACGTCATGAAGTGCAACGACTGGCGCGTGGACCTCGCCGAGGAGACGTGAGACGGTCTGCTCGGGCGAGGCCGGACGGGGTGCCGGGAGCCCGGTCCCGTGAGGAAGGGGGGCGTGGGCGCCTCTCGTGGCCGTACGGTGAGTCGCTCCCCAAATCCGTATTAGTGCACTTTCGACGGTGAGTGTGCATTCGTGCGCAGAAGGAAGTGCCGGTGGTTTCTAGTGTTCGTGGTGTCCGAACGGCAACACCCCTCCACCGCACAGGAGCATGACGATGAGCACCACGCGCGC
>NZ_JBPJUQ010000078.1:0-35638 GCF_051192615.1 Streptosporangium sp. G11 | reverse complement strand
CCACGCAGCACCGCATCAAGGAGCCCTTCCTACATAAAGCTCCTCTCTGCGTTCGTGACACACGCCCACATAAGCCCAAAACCCACATTGAGTGGATCATGAAGGGTTGAGCAGGCGGGTTTGATGAAGCTGTGATCTTCTTCGCCTGTTGTGTCGCGTATTCGTCTCGCTACGGTGTGCCTCGTCTGTTGAGCGGTGCCGGGCCGGGAGGCGTGTGCGGTGACGTCGGTGGAGCGGACCGCCTATCGGGTGTTCCCGCGGTTGATGATGACGCGCGAGTTGTACCTCTTCTTCTCCCCCTCCCAGGAGGAGATGGCCTGGGCGCGTGAGAAGACCGACACCGATGAGCACCTGCTGGCGTTGACACTCGCGCTCAAGTGCTTTCAGCGGCTGGGCCGCTTCGCCAAGGTGCGTGAGGCGCCGGTCGTGGTGGTGGAGCACGTACGGCGGTGCCTGGAGTTGAAGGACGACATCGCGCCGGTGTACGCCTCGGCTCGCACCGCCGAGTCGCATCGAGTGCTGGTGCGGCGCAGGGAAGGGGTGGCGTACGCGCCGGGCAAGGCCCGCAAGATCGCGGCCAAGGCGATGACTCGGGCGGCGTGGGTGAAGAACCATCCGCCGGACCTGATCAACGTGGCGTTGGAGCGGCTGGCGCAGGCCCACCTGGAGCTGCCGGCGTTCTCCACCCTGGACAGCATGGAGTCGACAATCCGCGGCCAGGTCAACGGGCAGATCTTCCAGACGATCTGGCGGCGGCTAGGTGCTGAGGGCCGCGCCCGCATCGAGGCGCTGCTGGTGGTCGGTCCGGGCGGTAAGAGCGATCTGGACCGGTTGAAGAAACCGGCGCGGCGGGCGAGCTGGTCGAAGTTCAAGGCCCAGGCCGCCCACCTGGCGTGGGTGGAGGGCTTGTGCGACACCGAGATGGCGCTGGAGGGCATCGCCGCCTCGAAGATCGCCGATTTCGCGGGCGAGGCGGAGGCGGCCGACGCCGACGTGCTGGCCCGTACCTACACCGTCGACGCCAAGCGGGTCGCGCTGCTGGTGTGCCTGGTGCACACCGCTCAAGCGCGGGCGCGCGATGATCTGGCCGCGATGTTGTGCAAGCGGATGGCCGCCACCGCAAAGAAGGCCAAGGCCAAGCTGGAGGAAATCCATCAGCGGCAACGGCAGGTGGTGGAGAACCTGATCGGCACCTACCGGAGCGTGCTGCAGGGCCTGGTGCCGGGCGGGCCAGTCGAGATGGCCGAGGTCGCGGCCGCGCAGATGGTGATGATGGCGCTGGCCGCGCTGAGGGGCCCCGGCCGTGACGCGGAGGCAGACCCCCAGGCCGACCCCGAGGCCGGCAACGAAGCCGTCGGGGAGGCCAGCGGGAGCAGTGAGGAGTCAGATCAGCGGGCCGGTCTCGGGACGGCCATCGAGATGCTGGTCAAGGTGGTGCGGATGCAGGCCGCGGGGGTGGGGTCGGTCCGGCAGGTGGTGGAGCGGGCCGGCGGCGCGACCGCGCAGCTGGCCGACATCGAGGAGGTGACGGCCTACCAGCACGACAACCACGAGCTGCTGGTGCAGCAGTTCTTCAAGGCCGACCGGTCCACCATGCTCGCCCTGGCCGCCGTGCTGAGGTTCAAGGCGACCTCGGCCGACCGCAGCGTGCTGGACGCCTTGGACCACGCGATCACCTACTGGGGCAAGACCCGCGACTTCATCCCCGCTCGCGACACCGACGGCCGCCGCTTGGATCTGGGGTTCGCCTCCGCCAACTGGCTGCGCGCCATCCGGGACCGCAAGCACCCGGGCATGCTGGTCAAACGCCACTTCGAGGCGATGGTATTCGCCTACCTGGCCGAAGAGTTACGCACCGGAGACATCGCGGTGGCCGGGGCCGCCGAGTACGGCGACTGGAGCTCGCACCTGCTGAGCTTCGATCAGTGCCGGCCCCTGCTGGCGGCCTACTGCGCCGAGGCGGGCCTACCGGCAACCGCGGCCGAGTTCGTGGCCGAGCTGAAGGAGCGCCACCGCCAGGCCGCCGAGCACCTGGACGCCGGCTACGCCGACAACGAGGACCTGACATTCGCCAGGGACGGCACCCCGACGCTCAAGCGGCCGGCCGGGCTCGGCACCAGCGCGGCCGCGACCAAGCTGGGGGCGAAGATCAAGGCGCGGATGCCCGAGCGCACGCTGATCGAGATCACCTCGCGCACCGCATACTGGCTGGGCTGGCACCGGCATTTCGGGCCCGCTTCCGGCCATGACCCCAAGCTGAAGAAGCCGCAGGACCGCTACGTGCTGACCACGTTCGCATGCGGGTCGAACATGGGCCCGGCCGAGGCCGCCCGGCACATCGAGGGCATCAGCGCGCACGAGATCTCGCTGGCCAAGAACCGGCACGTCACCGTGGCCAAGCTGAACAAAGCGATCAGCGACGTGGTCAACGCCTTCGCCCAGCTGGATGTGGTCAAAGCGTGGGGCGATGGCAGCAGCGTGGGCACCGACGGCACCCAGGTCGACACCTACATCGACAACCTGCTGGCCGAGATCTCGATCCGATACGGGGGCTTTGGTGGTATTGCCTACCATTACGTATCAGACAATTACATTGCGTTGTTTTCCCGATTTGTTCCCTGTGGGGCGTGGGAGGCGATCTACATCATCGACGGGCTGCTCGCGAACGCCTCCGAGGTTCAGCCCAAGACGGTGCACGCCGATACCCAGGGCCAGTCCTTCCCCGTCTTCACGCTCGCGCATTTGTTCGGGTTCGATCTGATGCCGCGCATCCGCAACTGGAAGGACCTGACCTTCTTCCAGCACACCGACCAGGTCACCTACCACCACATCGACGCCCTGTTCCGCGGCGATGGCGGTCCCCGCAACGTGATCGACTGGGAGCTGGTGGAGAAGATGTGGCCCGACCTCATGCGGGTGGCGATCTCCATCCGCGAGGGCAGGCTCAACTCCGTCACCCTGCTGCGCAGGCTCGGCTCGCACTCCCGCAAGAACGAGATCTACCGGGCGTTTCGGGAGGTCGGCCGCAGCGTACGCACCGTCGCGTTGCTGCGCTTCCTGGCCGACCCGGCGCTGCGGCGGCGCATCACCGCGGTCACCAACAAAGTTGAGGGGTTCAACGGCTTTTCTGGCTGGCTGCGGTTCGGCAACGACGGTGTCATCGCCGACAACGACCCGGCCGAGCAGGAGAAGATGATCAAGTTTAATTCCTTGCTGGCCAACTGCGTGATCTTCCATACCGCGCTGGACATGATGGCGGTGATGCGCCAGTTGCTGGCGGAGGGCTGGGAGATCAGCGCCGAGGACGTCGCGCAGCTGTCGCCCTACCTGACCGCGCACATCAGCCGGTTCGGCCTGTACGCGACCGACGTGCTGCGGCTGCGCCCCGACGACTTCGACCCCGACCTGCCCGAGATCGACTTCACCACCCTGGCCGAGGCGGCGTAACACTCCACCTTGCTTCCACTTTGCTCACGCGAGTCCCCGGTCCGCCTGAGGCGGCCCTGGAGTCCCGTACCCACCATGAAGCAGGTCGTGTCGATCACCAGCCCACCGGGAGTACGGGGTACCGGAGGCTGGGCGTGGCCTGGGCAGGCGGGATGGACTCGTCACTGGTGTGGCGCGGCTGGCGAGGCGGACGGTGCCGGTGTTGACGGCAACCCACGAAGCGGTGTCCAACGCGGCCGTCCTCCTGATCGGTGTGGGGGTGGTGTTCGTGGGACCACGACTCCTGGCTCTTCGCCGGCAATCGGGCGTGTTGGTCAGGGACGGATGCCGAAGGGGCCGAGCAGGCCGGTGTCGATTCGCATGGACTCCAGCAGGCCGAAGGCGTTGTCCTTGGTGAACACGTCGGCGGCGGCCAGCGTGCCGAGGTAGCTGGCGATGACCGGGGCGGCGGCCTGCTGGGCGACCGCGTTCAGGTAGCCGGCGAAGATCGCCCACGCGTTGCCTGCTGGACCGTACTTGCTGAAGAACGGCGCCGGGTCGAGGCTGGAGACCGTGTCACGGACGCTGGTCTGCAGGTCGGCCAGGTATCGCTGTTGCAGGTGTCCGTCGGCGCGGGTGCCGAGACGGCCGAGGTGGCCGCCGACGAGGGTGCGCCACGGGTATCTCATAGCGGTGTCGTGGGCCCGCAGCCAGCCGGGGATGTCCTGGGAGACGGCGAGGTTCTTGAACGGTACCCAGCCGGGATAGAGCACGTCGACCACCATCAGGGTCTCCTGCTGGGGGGCGTAGACGAAGATGTTGTCGGGTGAGTGGTTGGGGCCGTGGTAGGCCAGTTCGAGACGCTCGCCGCCGACCCGCAGGACGTGGTGGGCGTCGAAGGTGAGCGTGGGCGCCGGCCGGTTCGGGTCCGCGTCCCGGCGCAGGAATCTCGCGGTCTCGGTATGTCCGATGCGGATGACGTCCTTGTCGAAGATCGAGGCGGCTCCGATGTGGTCGGCGTGGGAGTGGGAGTAGATGAGGTGGGTCACCTTCCGGGGGCGGCCGTTGGCCCGGGTGACCTCCTCGATGGCGCGCAGCAGGTTGTGCCCGATGGTGGGTGGCGCGTCGACCAGGACCACGCCCTGGCGCGTGGTCAGGAACATGGCCTGGTAGGAGGAGTCGGTGACCCAGTACAGGTCGCCGTCGATCTGGCCGACGAAGTAGCCCTTGTCGTTGAGCTTGGGGCCTTTGGACGCCTCGGGGATGGGCGCGTAGTCGGGCAGGGTGCCGGATGCAGGCGCGTCGCCGGGCCCGAGCAGGCCGGAGGCCAGGGGCAGCGCGGATGCGGCGGTCGCTCGGGTGAGGAAGGTTCGCCTGCTCGAGTGGGCGCTGGTGTGGACCATGGGGGTTGTCTCCATTCGGAAGGTGTGGCTGCCAGACGAACGTGGGACGGGCGGAGCGGTGCGACGGGTCCGTTGGCGGGGTGGCCAGCCGGTGTCCTGGACAGTCACGATCCGGCCGAGTCCGCGGGTGAGCATTGGGGCGGCCAGGGCCGGAACCGCGGCGGGCGCGGGGATCGCGCCTGCCGCGGTCCGGACTGATGCGTCTCGTGTGAGATCAGCTGGTGGTGCGGGCTGCCGCTGTGATGAGGGCGGTGGTGGTGTCGGGTCGGGAGATCATGATCACGTGTGAGGCGTCCCTGACTTCGCTGGCGTGCGCGCCGGCGCGCTTGGCCATGAACCGCTGGGCTGCGGGTGGGATGGCCTGGTCGGCGCCGGCGACCAGGTACCAGGAGGGGACGGTCTTCCAGGCGGGCGGCCCGCTGGGGGAGGCGAGCGCGGCCAGGGCGGCCGGGCGTTGGGTGGCGGCCATCAGTGCGGTGTCGCGGGCGGGCAGGTCGGCGGCGAAGGCGGCGCGGAACTTGGCCGGATCGACGTAGGCGTCGGTGCCGGTGTCGCCGCCGGGCAGCGGGTACCGGCGGGTGATCAAGCTGGTGGGCAGCTGGCTGCCGGGGAACTTGCCGGTCAGGTCGAGCGCCGACTCGGCCTCCTCGGGTGCGAATGCGGCGATGAAGACCAGCGCCTTGACGTTGGGGTGGCCGGTGGCGGCGTTGGAGATAACCGCTCCGCCGTAGGAGTGGCCGACCAGGATGACCGGTCCTTCGATGCTGGTGAGGACGCTCGACAGGTAGGCCGAATCGCCTGCCAGGTCGCGCAGGGGGTTGGCGGGGGCGATCACCGGGTAACCGGCCCCTTGGAGCCGGGCGACGACCTTGTTCCAGCTCGAGGCGTCGGCGAACGCGCCGTGGACCAGCACCACGGTGGGTTTGGCCGTATGCCGGCCCGCCGTGGTGGAGGCGGCGGCCGACGAGGGAAGAGCCGTGGCCAGGACGGCCAGCATGGCCAGGATGGCCAGGACGGCCAGCGTCACGGGCAGCGGGATTCGGGTTCCCGGCCGGGAGAGCGGAGAGGTCCGTAAGGACACGTGCTCGGGCATGGTGGATCTCCTTGGTAGAGATGAAGGTGTCGAGCGAGGCGCTGAGGCAGCGGGAGGCTTAAGTCGTCGCCCGTCGCCCGCCCGCCTGTCCGTCCGTCGGGCAGGCAGGGGCGGGGCGCGGAATGGCGTGGTGGGAGCGGTGCGCCTAGGCCACCGGCGGAGGCCCCGCCACGCGCAGGCGGTACGCCTCGGCCGAGGCGACGACGGCCTCGATGTCGAAGGAGGCCGGCGCGTCGTTCACGTCGGAGATGGGCGAGCCGTTGGCGGCGAACCACTTCTCGATGCCGGCGGGGCCGAAGGCGGCGACCAGGCGGGCGTTCGGTGAGCGGACCAGGTAGCTGTGCGGGACGCCGCGGGGGCCGTGCGCGACGGCACCGGCGTGCAGGTCGTAGCGGTCGTCCCCGACGAAGAAGGTGATCTCGCCATCGAGCACGATCCAGATCTCGTCCTCTGCCTCGTGAACGTGCAGGGGCGGCGCGTGGCCCTTGAGGTCGGTGAACTCCATCACGCTCAGGGTGCCGCCGGTCGCCGTGCTCGGCACCAGGATCTGGGCCTGGCCGCCGAGGAACCAGAAGGGGTTCCGCGCGTCGCCGGTCCGGGGTGGACGTCTGTTCATGTGGCTGCTCCTGTTCCGGCGTCGGGTCAGTTCTTCTTGAGGAAGTGCAGGAGTGTGCCGGTGAGCTGTTCGGGGTGTTCCTCGAAGATCCAGTGACCGGAGTCCTCGATGACGGTCCCGGTCACATGGCCGGCGTACCTGCGGACCTGGGCGGGGACGGAGTCGCCGAGGCTGCCGCGGGCGCCGATGGCGAGTACGGGCATGGTGAGCTTCTTCGCGCCGTACGCGCGATTGTCGGCGACGTCCTGGGGGAAGGCGCGGAACCATTCGAAACTCGCCCGCAGGTGCGCGTCGTCGCGCAGGTAGCGGGCGTACTCGCGGACCTGTTTGTCGCTGACGCCGTTCTTCTTGACTTCGAGGGAGTCGACGAAACGCTCCACCCACTGCTCTTCCCTGCCGTCCACCATGCGCTCGGGCAGGCCGTTGGTGAGGCTGAAGTAGCCGAAGTTCCAGAAGCCCGGCCCCTTCGAGGTGAGGGAGGGGAAGGTGTAGAGGGTCTTGTCGGGGATGGGTGCCTCGCTGAGGACCAGCTTGGCGATGTCGCCGGGGTGAGCGGCGGCGTAGGCGTAGGCGACCATCGTGCCGATGTCGTGCCCCACGAGCCTGATGTCCCGCTTGAGGCCGAGCGTGGTCAACAGCCCGTGTACGTCGGCGGCGAGGGTCTTCTTGTCGTAGCCACCGGCGGGTGCGTCGCTCTTGCCCGCTCCGCGGAGATCCGGCGCGATGACCGTGTAGTGCTTGGCGAGCTTGGGCAGGACCTCGCGCCAGGTGTACCAGGTCTGCGGATACCCGTGCAGCAGCACCAGCGTCGGCCCGTGTCCACCGCGCACGTAGTTGATCGCGACGTCGCCGACCTGAACTCTCTGCTCGCGGAAACCCGCTGGAACTCGCGGCTCGTCGCCGGTCTTCGACGGCGTCTGGGAGGTGACGGTTGTGATGGGGGCCGGTGTGGCCACAGCGGAGGCGGCGGGGGCGAGGGAGGCGAGCATGCCGATCACCGCGATCGGGATGACGACGCGGCCGCGGATCTTCGGGTCAAGGGTGAAATGGAGGGTTTTCACAAGACGTTCCCCTTTTCGAGGCGAGCGAGGGTCGTAGGCTGCTGAACGCGCCGGCTGTGCGGTCCGGCTCGCCGGTCTCTCCACGGCGGACCGGGGCGTCGTCCGCGGTTCGCCGGGAGCCCCGGCGTCGCTGCTCAAGGAGCGCTGGAGCAATGGGCGTTCATGCGGCAAACCGTAGAAACCGGCTCGCTTGCCGCGCTAGCGTCACCTGACTGCGTCACCGAGCGCTACGTGACTGCAGTCACTGAGCGCTGCGTGACTGCACGGCTTGTTCCAGGCCGAAGGTGAACGAAGCGGCGGCTCGCCCTCGATCGTGCGGTGACCTCTGTTCGCGGGCCGGTGCCGGGAGGCCCGCCCCCGGCCCGGACGCTTTCATGGCCAGGGTGCCCGGCACCGGCAACAGGAGGCAGATATGACAGTAGGGCGATGACCAGGGTCGATGTTCCTGATTTTTTCGATAAGCTTTGGGTGGTTTCCGGCAGGTCGCGAAGAAGGAGCACTCGATCACCACTTCGGGCGGCTTCGCGGAGGCGCTGCGTGGCCATCGGCACGCGGCGCGCCTGACTTTGGAGCGGCTCGCCGAGGCCTCGGGGGTCAGCGTCCGGACGCTGTCGGACATGGAACGCGGGCGCAGCAGGGGTCCTCAGCACCGGACCGTCACCGCGCTGGCCGACGCTCTCGGCCTGGCCGGCGCCGACCGTGAACAGCTGGTCGGTCTGGCGCGTGATGGACGTCTGCGTGATCGCTGGGCGCGTCCGACCGGGTTGTGTGAGCTGCCGCGCTCGGTCGACGACTTCACCGGGCGGGCGGCGGAGCTGGCCTGGACCGGCGAGCTGGTGCGTGCCGGGGAGGTGCCGGGCGCCGCGGAGGTGGGGCTGATCACCGGTTCGGCTGGGCTGGGCAAGACCACGCTGGCGGTCCGCACCGCCCATGCGCTGCGGCCGGACTTTCCCGGCGGGGTGTTCTTCCTCGACCTGTTCGGGATGTCCGCGCATCCCTTGGCCGTCGAGGAGGCACTGGGCACGTTGCTTCGCGCGCTCGGCGTCACCGATCAGCAGATTCCGGGTGATGTCGCCGGGCGTGCGTCGTTGTATCGGTCCCTGCTGAGTGAGCGGCGGGTGCTGATCGTGCTCGACAACGCCACCTCCGAGGAGCAGGTCCGGCCGCTGCTGCCCGGCGGGGGTGCGGGCAGGGCGCTGGTGACCAGTCGCCGTCTGCTGGCCGGTCTGGAGGGGGTGCGCAGGCTCGGTCTGGGGCCGCTGCCTTTGCTGGAGGCGACCGAGTTGCTGGGGGGAATCCTGAAGGATCGCGGTGCCCCGGATGAGGGGTCGGCGCTGGGGCAGCTGGCGCAGTTGTGTGGCGGGTTGCCTCTCGCATTGCGGATCGCGGGGAATCGGCTGGTCAGCCGACCGGGCTGGAACGCCGCCGATCTCGCTGCCCGGCTGGCGAACGAGGAGCGCCGTCTGGAGCAGCTCAGTGCCGGTGATCTGAAGATCGCCGGCGCGTTCGGGTTGTCTTATGAGCAGCTGGCCGCCTCGACGCGGCGGCTGTTTCGCCGGCTCGCCCTGGTGCCGGGCCGCAGCTTCGACGCGGCGCTGGCCGCGGTGGCGGGCGGCACGTCGATCGAGGGGGCGTGGGACGCCCTCGACGACCTCGTCGATCTGGGGCTGTTGCAGGACAGCGCGGCGGGACGTTACCGCTTCCATGATCTGGTCCGGCTGTTCGCCCGTGACCGGCTCCGGCAGGAGGAGTCCGCGGCCGAGCACGACGCGCTCACCGTGGCGATGACGTCGTGGCTGGTGCGGACGGCCACCACCGCCGGACGATGGTTCGAGCCCGGATACGGTCATCCTGGTCCCGATGCCGCTGAGCTGTCCGCTGAGCTGTCCTCCGCGGAGGAGGCCGACCACTGGCTGCGTGTGAACGCGGACAACTGGCTGGGCGCGTTACGTCACCTGGCGGGCATCGGCCGGTTCGCCGCCGTTCTCGGCTGCGCCGAGTCGATGGACTGGTTCTCCGACCGGTGGATGCACGCCCCGCACTGGTACGAGGTCTTCACCCTCGGTGCCGAGGCCGCCGCCGCCCTGGGCGATCAGACCCGGCAGGCCGCCCAGCTGAACATGTTGGCCTGGGTCCATCTGCTGCCGCGAGATGACCCGCGGACCGCACTGCGCTACACGGCCCAGGCGATGGACCTGGCCACCCGCAGTGGTGCCACGACGCAGATCGCCTTGGCCCACCACCACGCGGCGGGCGCGTTCCGACGGCTCGGCCGGCTCGACGAGGCCATCGTGGCGGAAACCCAGGCGGCGAGGATACACAGGACCAACGGCGACATCGACCGGTACTGCCACTGCCTGGGCGCCCTCGCCACCTGCCTGCGCGACGCCGGACACCACAGCGAGGCGCTGGAGCACTACCTCGACCTGCTGACCCTGCTGAACGACGACCGCTCGGGGGTGACGCCGAGTGTCGCGGCGATCATCCGACCGATCGCGCTCGCCCGCGTCGGCGAATGCCTGGGACTGCTCGGCCGGCGGGCCGAGGCGATCGTCAAGCTCACCGAGGCGATCGGCCTGATGGAGCAGGCCCGGTTGCCCGCCCCGCAGGCCCGCTCCCTGGAGACGCTGGCGGCCTTACTGGCCAAGGAGGACCGGATCGGCGAGAGCCGCCAGACCTATGCGCGGGCGGCCGAGGTGTACGAGACCATCGGCGACGCCGAGGCGGGCGGCCGCTGCCGTGACCTGGTCAACGCCGTCCCCTGATGGTTTCCGCGCTACTTCTGCCTGCTGTTCTGCCTGGCCGGGTCGCGTGCGCGTGACTTGGATGAAGAACACCGGGACAGGCATCGGGCCCGTCCGTCCAGCTCGGGAGCGATCACGGCCACCAGGCGTCACTCCCGAAGAGCGCCGCCGCCCGCGAGCCGCCCGGAACACGCGCACCCGCAGAACTGAGCGCATCAGTGATCAGTGAAAGGCCGGAATCCTCATGATCCGCGTTCCCGACGAAGGCATGGTGCTCGTTCCCGGCACCCTCATCACCGCCACCCCCGAAGCAGGCGCGACATCCGGCCGCGGGAACGTCACACCCCCAGATTTCGCCACGGCGCAGGACCGGTCTGGTCAGAAGCGATCCGTCGGCAGATCTGCCGGTAACCCCGGCTCGCCGGTCCGCCCCTACCTGGAGCTCGCTGGACGGGACTCCAAGGGCAAGCGAAAATGGCTTTATATGCCATTAAAACAGCCAGTAAGGGCACTTTTCGGGCGGGAGTCCGAACAGCGACGTCTCGGCGATTTCCTGGACGGCGTCCCCAGGGGTGGCGGGGCGATGCTGGTGCGCGGCGAGGCGGGAATCGGGAAGTCTGCCCTGTTGCTGGACACGGCGAAGATCGCGGCCGCGCGTGGCATGCGGATCTTGCGGACGGTGGGTGTGGAGTCAGAGACGCACATGCCCTTCGCCGGTCTGCATCAGGTGCTGCTTCCGCTTCGTACCGAGATCGGGGAACTGCCCGCCCCGCAGCGCGACGCGCTGGAAGCGGCGTTCGGGTTGACCGGCGCCCGGGCGCCGGAACCGTTCCTCATCGCCCTGGCGGCGCTGAACCTCCTGGGCGAGGCCGCCGCCCGCTCGCCCCTCCTGCTCCTTGTCGAGGACGCCCACTGGCTGGACCGCGCCAGCGCCGACGTGCTCGCGTTCGTCGCGCGGCGGCTGGACTCCGAACCGATCGTGCTGCTGGCCGCGATACGCGACGGTTTCCAGAGTCCCCTTGACAGGGCAGGGTTGCAGGAACTGCTCCTCGATCGGCTCGACGACACCGCCGCGACCGCCTTGCTGGACGCCTTCAGCCCCACTCTGGCGCCGGAGGTGCGCACCCGGCTGCTGCGAGAGGCCGCGGGAAACCCCTTGGCCCTCGTCGAACTGCCGATCGCCTCGAACACGCGGGACGGGAAGGGGCCCCTGCCGCCGGGGTGGCTCCCGCTGACCACCCGGCTGGAACAGACCTTCACCGCCCGCATGTCGGGGTTGCCGCCGACCCTGCGGACCATGCTGCTGGTGGCCGCGCTCAACGACAGCACCGCCCTTTCCGAGATCCTCGACGCCACCGCGCTGATCACCGCCGAACCGGTCACGGCGGACGATCTGGCTCCCGCTGTCACCGCGCGGCTGATCGACGTGGACGAAACCGGAGTGTCGTTCCGGCACCCGCTCATGCGCTCGGCGATCTACCAGGGGGCGAGCATCTCCCAGAGGCACGCGGTACACGCCGCCCTGGCCGACGTCCTCACCGGCCGGCCGGACCGTCGCCTCTGGCACCGCGCGACCTCCACCCCCAGGCCGGATGAGAGCATCGCCGCCGAACTGGAGGCCGCGGCCAAAAGCGTGCGACGCCGGGGCGACCTGGTGTCGGCCGTCGCGGCGCTGGAGCACGCGGTCAGGCTCAGCGAGGATCCCGCTCACCGGTGTGAACGTCTGGTGCGGGCCGCCGAGTACGCGGCCGAGATGGGACGGCGCGACATCGTCGTGCGACTGCTGGGCGAAGGCGAGCCGCTGCGGCTGTCGGCCCAGCAGCGGGCCCGTGTCGTGTGGATCCGCGAGAGCTTCGAGGACGGTATCCGCGACGACAGCGCGGCGGCGCACTCACTGGCCGACCTCGCCGAGAGCATGGCGGCTCAAGGGAACGTCGATCTCGCGCTGAAACTCCTGTCCAGTGCGTCCCTGCGCTGTTTCTGGGCTCATGCCGACGAGCGGTCGCGGCAACGCGTCGTCACCGTGGCCGAGAGCCTGCCCGTCGACGATCTGGACGGGCGGTTGCTGACGATCTTGGCGTTCGCGGCTCCGATCGAGCGCGGCAAGGTCGTGATCGAGCGGCTACGCCATCTGGCCGCCCACCCGCCCGGCGGCCGGCCGGCGGCCCGCCTGCTCGGCAGTTCGGCGTTGATGGTGGGGGCCTTCGACCTGGCGGAGGAATTCTGCGCCGCGTCGCTGCCGGTCCTGCGCGCGCAGGGCCGGCTCAGCCTCCTGGCACGAGACCTCGGGGCACAGGCGTGGAGCGCGGCCCGGCTGACCGACCTGAGCGTGGCCATTCCCGCGGCCGAGGAGGCCGCCCGCCTGGCGCACGAGACATCCCAGCCGCTGATGCACGCCATCGCCCAGGCCTCGGGCGCGGTGCTCGCCGCGCTACGCGGCGAGCAGGATCGCGTGGAGAGCCTCGCGGTGGCGGCCGAGCAGGTGGCCCTGCCCATCGGAGCCCGCCCCGTGCTGGCCACGGTGCAGCTCGCGCGCGGGCTCGCCGCGCTGGGCGAGGGACGCTACGCCGACGCCTTCGACCATCTGCGACGGATGCACGACCCCGCCGATCCGGCCTTCCACCTGGCGCTACGCTGCTTTTCCGTCGCCGAGCTCGCGGACGCCGCGGTGCACAGCGGTCAAAGCCACGCGGTCGCCGGCGTCATCGCGGAACTGGAGGCGGTGGCGCTCACCACACCGTCGCCGTCCCTGCACGCCGACCTGCGCTACGCCCGGGCCGTGCTGGCCGACGAGGCCGCGGCGGAGCCCTTCTTCGACGCCGCGCTCGGGGCCGATCTGCGGCGATGGCCCTTCGTGCGGGCCCGGGTTCAGCTGGCGTACGGGGAATGGCTGCGGCGCCAGCGGCGTACGGCCGAGTCGCGGGCGCCCCTGCGCATGGCTCGCGAGACGTTCGACGCCCTGGGGGCGATCCCCTGGAGCGAGCGAGCGCGCCAGGAGCTGCGGGCCTCCGGAGAGAGCAGCCGCAGTCGCAGCAGTGAGGCGCGCGACGTGCTGACCGCGCAGGAACTCCAGATCGCCCAGATGGCGGCCGATGGCCTGACGAACCGGGAGATCGGCGAGAAGCTCTATCTGTCGCATCGGACCGTCAGCTCCCACCTCTACAGGATCTTCCCCAAGCTGGGGATCACCTCGCGGTCGGCGTTGGGCACAGCCCTGCGCGTATCGGCCTGACCTCGCCGCCTCGCCCGGTGATGCTCAGTGACTATCGATGACGCTCGGTGACACAGTCATGTGACGCTCGCGAGGCGCGCGGCGGGCTTCCTACGGTGATGCCATGACCACAGGAAGACCCTTCAGAAACGGCAGCACGCCGACCGTCGTGCTGGTCCACGGCGCCTTCACGGACGCGTCGAGCTGGGCGGGCGTGATCGCCGAGCTCCAGGCCTTCGGGATCCCCGTGACCGCGGTGGCCAACCCGCTGCGCGGATCGGCCATCGACGCCGCCTACCTCGCCGGCGTCGTCGCCGCGATCGACGGCCCGGTCCTGCTGGTGGGTCACTCCTACGGCGGTGTGGTCATCACCCAGGCCGCGGCCCAGCTGGGCAACGTGGTCGGGCTGGTCTACGTGGCCGCTTTCGCCCTGGAGACGGGGGAGAGCGTGCTGGACATCACGGGCCGCTTCCCCGACAGCCTGCTGGGCCCGGCGCTGCGGCCGGCCGTCTTCCGCACCGGCGATGGAGAGGAGGCCGTGGAGCTGTACATCAAGGACGACCGGTTCCCCGCGGTGTTCGCCGCCGACCTGCCCGAGCGCCTCATCTCGGTGGCGGCCGCCGCGCAGCGCCCCATCGCGGCGGTGGCCTTCGAGGAGAGCTCTCCCGCCGCGAGCTGGAAGACCCTGCCGTCCTGGTACGTCGTGGCGACCGCCGACCAGGCGATCCATCCCGCCGCCCAGCGTTTCATGGCCCAGCGCGCCGGGGCCGACACCATCGAGGTCGACGCCTCACACGCGATTGCGCTGTCGCGACCGGCGGCCGTGGCCGGCCACATCCGCACCGCCGCCACCGCGACCCAGGCGGTCAAGCACACCCATCCGGCATGACAGTCAGTCTCTGAGGAGCGACCAATGACCGCACCGATTCCCGTCATCTTCATCCACGGCCTGTGGCTGCACGCCACCTCCTGGTCCTCCTGGACCGAGCTGTTCACGGCCGCCGGCTACGACGCGACGGCCCCGGGCTGGCCGGGCGACGGCGAAAGCGTCGAACTGTCCAGGAAAAACCCCGACAGCATCGCCGACCACGGCATCGACGACGTCGTCGCCCACTACACGAAGATCATCAACGCTCTGGACGTCAAGCCGATCCTGATCGGGCACTCCTTCGGCGGCATGATCGCCGAAAAGCTGCTCGGGCAGGACCTGGCCAGGGCCGCGATCGCGATCGACGCCGCACAGATCAAGGGGGTGCTGCCGCTGCCGCTGTCGGCGCTGCGCTCGACCCTGCCGGTGTTCAAAAACCCCGCCAACAAACACCGGGCGGTCTCCCTCACCCTCGACCAGTTCACCTATGCTTTCGGCAACGCCATCCCGGCTCAGGAGGCCGCCGACCTGTACGAACGCTGGACGATCCCCGCGCCGGGCAAGCCGCTGTTCGAGGCCGCCGCCGCCAACTTCTCGCCGCATTCGCCCGCCAAGGTCGACACCGGCAACAACACCCGGGGACCGCTGCTCCTGATCGCCGGCGGCAAGGACCACACCGTCCCCGAGACCGTCACCAAGGCGACCCTCAAGCAGTACCGGGACTCCACCGCGATCACCGACTTCCAGGAGTTCCCCGACCGAGGCCACTCCCTGACCATCGACCACGGCTGGCGTGAGGTCGCCGACGCCTGCCTGGCCTGGCTCGCCGAAAACGACCTGCGGGCGAACTGAAGTGACCCGCGGCGTTGACCGGTCAACGGGGGTCAACGCCGCGGACGGTGTATCGGAAGGGGTATGTCATGGACTTGAAACTGCAGGGCAAGGTCGCGGTGGTGACCGGCGCCAGCAAGGGAATCGGACTGGCCATCGCCCAGGCCCTGGTCGAGGAGGGAGTCCACGTCGTCACCGGATCACGCCGGAACACACCTGAACTCAAAGAACTGGGCCAAAGGGGAAGCGCGCAGGCGATCGAGGTCGATCTCGCCACCCCCGAGGGCCCGGCCCACCTCGTCGCCGCCGCGCTGGCACACGGACGTCTCGACATCCTGGTCAACAACGTCGGCGCGGTCGCGCCACGCCTGACAGGGTTCCTGGACGTCACCGACGAACAATGGCTGCACAGCCTGACGCTCAACCTGATGGCGGCGATACGCACCACCCGCGCCGCGCTGCCGGCCATGCTCGCGGCCGGGCACGGCAACATCGTCACGATCAGTTCGGTCAATGCCTTCCTGCCCGATCCAGGGGTGATCGACTACAGTGCCGCCAAAGCCGCCCTGACCAACTTCTCCAAAGCTCTGTCGAAGGAGGTCGGGGCCCAGGGCATCCGGGTCAACACCATCAGTCCCGGCCCGGTCACCACGGACCTGTGGCTGGGAGTCGAAGGCGTCGCCGCGACCGTTGCCCGCGCAAGCGGGGCTGACCCGGAAGCGGTGGCCGAACAGGCCGCCGCCCAAGCCGAGACCGGCAGGTTCACTCACCCGTACGAGATCGCTGACCTGGTGCTGCTCCTGGCCGCCGACCGGGCGGGGAACGTCACCGGCGCCGACTTCGTCATCGACGGAGGACTTACCAAAACCCTGTGAACCTCCCGCCTGTCGCCCATCCCTCTCCGGAAGGGGGAAGGCCCTCGATCTGCGGCAACCGCGGAAGCCAACGTGACACAGAACTCACATTATCTGCCACATAGGCGGCCATCGGGCCGTGTCCGCCCAGCTCGGCGTTCGCCGCAGCGACGGTGACTCGGCTACATTATGTGTCACATCGCCTGCCCGGAGGACGTCCGTGTCCGTCGTGTCCTTCCCCAGCCCGCCGACCCCGGCCGCCGGGCCCTCGCCCGCCTCGCCGATGACGGCGTCGGTCGAGCGCTTCCTGGAGTCGGTGCAGGCGGCCACCACCCGCGCCGGCTACGCCGAGACCCTCACCCGCCTGACCGCGGTGACCGGGCCTCAGTATCCGGTCGCCGCGCTGACGCCCGAACAGTACGCCGCGGTGATGGAGCGCTGGACGACCGCGGCCGCCGCCACATGGAACCGCCACCTGTCCGCGCTGGGCTCCTTCACCACCTGGGCCCAGCGCCAGGACCTGCTGGCAACCAATCCCGCCCGGCGGCTGGAACGGCGCAAGCCCGCCCGCCGTGGCGATCGCGCCATCCCCGCCGCCCGCCTGGAGAAGCTGTTCACCGACCCCAAGCATGCCCTGCGGGAACGCCTGCTGTGGCGGCTCCTGTACGACACGGCCGCCCGCGCGGAGGAAATCCTCGCCCTCAACGTCGAAGACCTGGATCTGGAGTTCCGCCGCGCCCGCGTCGTCTCCAAGGGCGACGCCATCGAGTATGTGCACTGGGCCACCCCGACGGCCCGGCTGCTGCCCCGCCTGCTGGCTGGCCGCACCTGCGGGCCGGTGTTCCTGGCCGACCGGCGCGCTTCTTCCTCCGGCCGCCGCGCGCCTGCGTCCGGCGACGTCTGTCCCGTCACCGGGCGGGGCCGCCTGTCCTACCCGCGCGCCGAATACCTGTTCAAAACCGCCTCGGCCGAGCTCGACCCGCACCGTCAGGGGTGGACCCTGCACCAGCTCCGCCATTCGGCGCTCCAGCATCTCGCGCAAGCCGGACGCACCGCGCCCGAACTCCAGGCTAAGAGCCGCCACCAACACCTGGCCAGCCTCGGCCGCTACGTGCGCCTCGGCGAGGAGACCTCCGCCCGCATCACCGCCGACGCCGACCCCATCCGGCGGCGCCGCCCACGCTGACCGCACCTCACCATGGCGGCCGACCGCTCATCAGGCCGGCCAGACCCGCAGTGTCTGCTCATCGTCGGAGTCGGGCTCGACCCGCATCCCGGCCGCCCTCAGCGCCGCCGCATACGCGGCAACCTGCTCCCCGGCACCGCTCGCAGACCCGGCGAAAGCAACCAGGAAGGGCCGTCCTGCGCCCCCGCCCTCCACCACGAACCCGGCCCGGCTGTCACTGAACTCCATCAGCCCGGCAGCACGCAGTGCGTCCGGACTCGCTCGGCATCGCGATCACGCTCGCTCCACAGCGGCCGCCGTCCTTGCCCGTAGCCGAACCTCGGCTCGTCATCACCCATGATCCCCACCGTAGACGTCTCGCGACTGCCGTCCAGGCCCTTTACGTCGCCACAGGTCAGGACAAATCCGTTGGAAATTTCCCCGGGACTACATCCCAAGCCTAGTGGGGAGCCCTCAAGATCCACTCAATGTGGGTTTTGGGCATATGTGGGCTGACACCCTACAACCCCGTTCGCGAAGCCCAGAACCGTCCAGGAAACTGGACACTTTAGCGATGTTCGCAGCCCGGTTGCTACCGAGACCCCGTGTAGGGCCGGGTCCGTTTGTGAGCGGTTCCGGTGGTTTTGACGGCGGCGGCCCATGTCGGGGTCCTCGTAGTTTCGGCCGTGAATCCAACGAAGTAGGGCCTGACCTGCGCTTACAGGAAGACGATTCGATCTGGACCGCCCGGCCTGCTGTGAAGACACCGCAGGTCAGAGGCAGCTTCGTTGGATTTTCCGCGATTGCTACCGAGACCCCTGGCTGCGGCGCTCGCCCATCTGGAGACCTCCACCGACAGCCGCGGCGATGGGTCGGTCCCTGGGCGGCGCGTTGCCTTGGTGTTCGGATTCGTCTCACTCTCGGGGGAGGGGGATGCGCCGGTGGGTGATGGCTTCGGTGGCTGCGAGGCGGTCGAGGAGCGCTACCAGTACACGGCGGCTGTCCGCGACGGCGCTGTCGCCCAGGTCCTGAGCGAGTTCCCGCTCGAGGTCAGTCCTCAATTCCCGGGCGATGGAAACGGCGTGGTGTCCGTGAGGGGTCATGACGATTCGCCGTACCCGGCTGTCGAGGGGATCGGTCTCCCGCAGGACGTATCCCAGTGACTCCAGATCGACAACATACTTTGAGGCTGCCTGCGGGGTGACTCCCAGTGACTCTGCGAGTTGGCCGACAGTCGGCTGTCTTTCGATCAAGTGTTGGAAGACGAACCCGTGGGCGCGGCGGAGGTGCGGATGCCCGGCGTCTCGGAGCGCGGCGAGGGTGCGTTCATCCAAGGCGGTGCCGATCAGGGAGGCCAGCATGGTCAGGTCGAGGTCGTGGGGATCCAGGGGCACCCGCTCATTATCGCATATTGACAACCATATTTGTACAACCTAAGTTGTTCATATGACGAATGCGACCGATGCTCTTCTTGCCCTGCACCGCGCCATTGAGGACGGCGAACACGGTGCCGCTCTCGCCCGCTACTTCACCGATGATGCGACGACGCTGGAACATCCCAACCTCATCACTCCGGCAGGTGGTGAGTACGATCTCGCGGCGATCCTCCAGGGCTCGGAGCGCGGAGCGGCGCTCCTCGCGTCCCAGCAATATGACGTGCAGGACATTCAGGGGCTCGGGGACGTTGCGATCGCGCGACTGACCTGGACGGGCACCGTGGCCGCGGATGCTGGGTCGTTGACGGCCGGGCAACAGCTCGTTGCCCATATCGCGCAGTTCGCGACCGTTCGTGACGGCCGGATCTCCCGGATCGAGACCTTCGACTGCTACGAGCCCATCTGATCGGCCGTGTAACCGGACGTGCGCACTGCCGTGGGAGGGGCGGTTAGCCTAGTTCTGCGTGTCGGCCGCTAGCACGCACCTGGATCGAATGCTTGAGGGGATGA
Source organism: Streptosporangium sp. G11 (assembly GCF_051192615.1). Lineage (NCBI taxonomy): Bacteria > Bacillati > Actinomycetota > Actinomycetes > Streptosporangiales > Streptosporangiaceae > Streptosporangium > Streptosporangium sp. G11. The sequence continues at coordinate 16,420 of NZ_JBPJUQ010000078.1, read as the reverse complement.
GGAGCCTGGTCGAGGAGCGCGGGCAGACCGATCCGACGGGATCCATGAGTGGGCTAGCGTCGACGACCTCCTCGGTCGTGCAGTGGAAGCCATCCCGCTATATCGTTTGGCCCTTGAGCGAGCGCGGCCATGACCTCAGAACACCTGCTCACGCTGGCTCCGCTCGCCGGATCAGCCGTACAACCCCCGCCGGACCGCCAAGGCCGCTGAGTCCTGGGCACCGCCCGACGACGCCGTGGGACCTCGCCGGCCGAACGCGGCCCCCGGGTCGCAGCGAACCCAAGGGTGCATAACCCTCCAGACCACGCCAAGGCGCTGTGCCGGCCCTCGTGTTCACGGGAACTCTGGGAAATGCAGGGCCCTCCGCTCCCGAACGTGTCCCCGGCCGCCAGGTAGCGGGGCTTGAGCAGCAACCGAACGGCCAGTCACGTTAAGGAGCCCAGCGGGCACCTCTTATCGTGACTAGCCGTTCTGATGCGGGTGGGCGCGGGATGGCTGATAGAACTCCTGGTCAGCCGATGAGGTTCACGGTGCGGCGGAAGGTGGTGGCGGCGGCTTCCAGGTCCGCGAGGGTCTTGCGGGTGCCACCGGAGTACGGCAGAAACGGGCCCCGAGGATGGATGGTTACTGGTCGGGACGCAGGTGAGGAACTTGGGTCGGTGCGGCTCAGTCCGGGGGCGGCCGTAGTGTGGCCGTCGGCTTGAAGAGGCGGTCGAGGTGGTAGTCGATGATCGCGGTGGCGGCTTCGTGGCTGCGTTGTCGGCCCAGGATGCTGGCGGTCAGGCCGTTGGCGAGGGCCAGAAGTGTGGCGACCTCGGTGCGCGGGTCGCGATCGGAGGCGAGGTCCCCGGCCTGCTGCGCGGTGGTGAGCCGGGTGGTAAGGAAGTCCTCCAGCGCGTCGGGTTGGGTAAGCGCGGCCGCGGCGAGGGCCGGGTCGGTGAGGGCGGCGGTGTAGTAGGCGGTCCAGGCGAGTGAGTCCAGTCGGCTTTGCTCGTCGGTGGGCAGAATCGCGCTGAGGACGGCTTCGAAGACGCCCCGGGTGGACAGCCCGCCTGCGGTGGCGGCGGCCCGCTGCTTGACCCGGCGGTCCAAGCGGGCGGTCAGCTCGGTGAGGCCGGAGTCGAGCAGGGCCTGCTTGTCGGTGAAGTAGTACTGGACGACGCGCAGCGAGACTCCGGCCTCGGCGGCGATCTCGCGCATCGACACCGCTTGCAGGCCGCGGGTGCCGGCGATGCGCAACAACGCTTCGGTCAACTGGCGTCGCCGCTCGTCATGGTCCACCTGTTTGGGCATGGCTGGTTTCCTAGCTGTGGTCCGTGTTGTGCTGAGGCGTTGCGATCTCGGCCTGGGCTTGGCCGGGGAAGGTGAGGATCCGCTCGGTGACCAGGTCTGGAGCTTCGACGGGCAGCGCGTGTCCGGTGGCGGGCACGATCTCCACCCGCCACGACGGGGCGATCTCGGCCAGCCGCGCGGCCACCGCCTGCGCGGCGTGCAGCGCGCTGTGGGCGCCCAGCAGTACCTGTACGGGTACCGACAGCTCGCGCACCTGTTCGTCGGTGTAGGCGGGTGGGATGGGCAGCCGCCGGCGAAAGGACCGGCCGGCCAGCATCAGCGTCATCAGCGCGTCCTCGCGCAGCGTGCCGTTGCCGACGGCGTCGGCGACACGGTGTCGCAGCGCTCGGGGAAGCAGGGCGGCCATGCCGCCGACGATGAGCCACCGGTAGAACCTCCCCGTCAACGGTGCGAAGCCGACCGGATCCACCAGCGTCAGCGCCGCGACCCGGCCGCCCCCGCCGAGCTGCTGTTGCATCGCGGTCCAGCCGCCGTAAGAGGAACCCACCACATGTGCGTGCTCGGCGCCGAGTGCGGCCAGGACGTCGGTGAGCCAGCCGCTGGCCTCGGCACCGGTCGCGAGCGGCCGCGTCTGAATCGAGCGGCCGGGCTCGCCGAGCGGATCGATGGCAAAGACCGGACGTATGCGTGCCAGCGGCTCGATGTAGCGGTACCAGGCCAGCGCGTTCCCGCCGGCACCGGCCAGGAGGACCACCGGATCCCCCTCGACGGGCCCGGCCCGGTAGATCCGCACACCGCCGGCGCGGGTCTCGACATCGATGGCGTCCACCGGCACCGGCCACAGCTCGCCGAGCACTCGGTCATAGGCGGCGACGTACTTGTCACGGGCAGAGCCGCTGATGAAGGCCGATGGTTGGTCGGGTACACGCATGATGACCTCATCTCCGCTGTTGGGATACGACTGTATCCTAACATGAATGGATACGACCGTATCCTAAAAGCGGTTGGTGCTGACCGTGGCAGGGTGCTGACTATCCGTCCGGGTCTTAGCACTGACCACAGGTCAGGTGGCGGTGTGCCCCTCGGGGCCCGCTTCCAGTTCGGCCCGCGCGGCGGGAGCGTCGATGGTCTGGCGGTCTCCGCCGGTCTTGAGTTCGGGCACGTATTTATAGATCGTGGACCGGCTGACGCCGAGGAGCCGGGCGATGGAGGCGATAGTGGCGTCGGGCTGGGCGAGCAGGGCACGGGCGTGCCGGACCTGTTCGGGGGTCATGGCCGGGGGGCGACCGAGCCGCTGACCGCGGGCGGCGGCCAGGCCCTCGTTGGTGCCCTCGATGATGAGCTCGCGGATGAACTCGGCCTGCCAGTAGGAAGCGGCGGACCTGCATCAGCCGGGTGCCGGCCGAGTGCCAAGAACTGTTGCTTACCCATCCTTGGCCACCACTCGGCGACCGGTCATTAATCACGGTTGTGTAACGGATCTTGAATGCGTGAGGTTGATTACTGCGGATGATCAGTCGGCCCGAGCTGCTTCGTTATCAATTCGGCGAACCGCTTGACTGCAATAAAGCGTAGTCGCATTTACGAAGAGTGTTAACTCTGTTGCCTTATGTAATTTTACAATTTTATGTGCCTACCGTATAACGATCTTGTCGTATTCCGGCTCAATGGAAGAGGCACGCTTGAGTCCAAAAACGGGTTTAGAAAAATTACGCGGAGGCAGACTTGCCGCCATCGCCATGATGGTGCCGATTTTAGTGGCCTCATCACTCTGGATGGGTGCGCACCCAGTTGGCGCAGAATCCACTCAAAAATCAGAAGCAAAGACCTCAGCAGATCCTGAACCCAGAACAGAACTGCTCGCAGCGGTAGCCGAGGCCCGAAGGGCCGGCAAGCCGGCCATCCTTCCTTTCAGGACCACGGAAACTTCGACCACCGTCGTCACTCCGGAAGGAAAGTACGTCACCGAAGTCGCCGCAGGACCGGTACGAGTCCAGCAGCCCAACGGCACGTGGCTGGACATCGACACCAGTCTGGTGGAAACCGATGGGGTACTGCGGCCCAAGGTCGCCAAGGCCGACGTCCGATTCTCCACAGGCGGTCGAGGCCCGTTCGCCACAATGAATCGTGAAGCGGGCAAGACGCTGGCCATGAGTTGGCCGACCCAACTCCCCAAGCCAGAGGTTCAGGGCAACAAGGCCACCTACCGCGGCGTGGCCGGGGCCGAAGGAGACCTGGTGGTCACCGCACTGCCGGCAGGCCTCCGGTTCGACCTGGTGCTGCGAGCACGTCCGGCCAAGCCAATCGAGGTAAAGATACCCGTCACGGCCAAGAACATGGAACTGGCCACGACCGATGGACGACTGCAGATCAGCGACGGAGACAAGAAGGTCTGGGCCACCTCGTCCAAACCCGCGATGTGGGACGCGACCAAGCCCGCTGAGTGGAAGGCCGGACTGAAGACAGACAAGAAGAGGGCAGGAACCATCGCCTCCCAGGTGGAGGACACCGCAGACGGCAAGACGCTCGTACTCAAGCCTGACGCGGGCTTCCTCAACGACCCGGCGACCACCTATCCCGTCACTATCGACCCGACGGTGATGCTGCCCCTCAACGCCGACACGGACGTCAACAACTACTTCGACGGCAACAACGTCAGCGGCCAGTACCTCAAGGCCGGTACCGAGAACGACGGCGAGAAAGCCCGGGTCTACCTGAAGTTCGACACCCGTGGGCTGAAGCCGCCTACCGCCGCCTCGCTCAAGCTCACCAACATCAGCGCACCTTCCTGCGGACCTAACGTCGGGGCCGGCATCCAGGTCCGCCGCCTCACCGGTTCGTGGGATCCGAACACCCAGACGTGGGCTCCGCAGCCGACCAGCACGACCGAAGACGCGGTCGTCAGCACTGAGGGATCAGAGCTGGGAGTCTGCGGCAGTGGAGCGATGACGTGGGATGTCACTCCCATTGTCGCCAAGTGGGCGGCGGGCAGCACTCCCAACCACGGCCTGGTCCTGCAGTCTCCCAACGAGACGGCCACGACGAACTACCGGGTCTTCTCCTCCGCCGAGAACACCGACGGATTGGCTCCGCCGACCCTGAGCGTCACCTCGGACATCCCCTTCACCCCTGGGGAGGGCGAGGATCCCGCCGAACCCGGGCCTGACCGTGTCCTCCCCGGCCGCGTGGACGTCGACACCGGCGTCTGGATCACCAGCGGTACCGATGTGGTCGAGGACGGACTGCTCACCGTCCGGAGCCACAGCGCAGGACAGCGCATCGACAACACCCAGCCGAATGAAGCGGTCCTGGGGCCCAACTGGAGACTGGAACCACTGGGCGGAATGCTGGGTGACCGGCTTAAGGATTTCAGCTCCAACGGCTATATGCAGCTCAATCGCACGATAGGCACCGAATCCGTGCGGTTCCTCGTCAGCGCGAGCGATCCCAACAGGTTTGTCGCCGAAGACGGCAGCACGGTGGTGCGGAACGCGGATGGCACGTTCACCCAGGACGAGGCATCGACCACCGGATACGTCTACAGATGGACCACGGTTGGGAGCGACCTCCTCATCACCCAGCTGGGCAATAGTGAGTTCGGGACGACGATCATCGACTACGACGCCCAGGGCAGGGTCAGCCGAGTCGCCACCCCCCTCACACCTCAGGACACCTGCTCCACGCCCGGGGGAACCGGCTGTTCAGCGATGACGCTGCTATACGCCCAGAGCACCACTGCCACCTCCGCACAGTTCGGTGACGTGACTGGACAGCTCAAGGAGATCACCTACGACGCCGCCGGCGCGACCGGCCCCGTCACTATCGTCAGCTACCTCTACGACAATGCACGCCGACTGCGAGAGGTCAAGGATCTGCGCCAGATCGACGGTAGCCCGATCCAGACCAGCGCCTATACCTACGATGCGGCAGGCAACATCACCCGGTTGGCCACTCCGGAGGAAGGCGAGTGGACGCTCACCTATCAGGCTGTCGGCAAGCTCACCGACGCCACCCAGGTATCGCCGCCCACGATCCCGACAGCCCTTAACCGGATGGCGGCCAATCCGCAGGCACCGCCCGGCAACTGTCATTACGCGAACCAGTACATGACTCGATCGCCCTACAAGTGCTGGGCCGGCCCAGTCCCCATGAAGTACGACGTTGCTGGCCAGCAACCGCAAAGGAGGTACACGCCCTACTGGATGACGACGAGGACGGGCAAAAAGGTCCAAGGCGTGAAGTACGACGACTGCACGGCCCCGGCGAACAGGCCGTTCTGGAACGACTTCACCATCCCCTGCGACTCCCACGACTACGGGTACGGGATCATCTATCTGAAGACCCTCGCTTGGGACAAACGCAAGAAGGCGAGCGTCGACGCGGTCTTCTACTCGCTCATGCGAGACCACACCTGCCCCTCCTACTCCTGGTGGAGGCGCCCAACCTGCAGGAACTGGGCCTACAACTACTACCAGGCAGTCAACTGGGGGGGCGGCACTAGCATGAAGTACAGAAACGAGTACTGATCGACATCGCTCCCATACGATCCTAATATGAAATACCTCCCTCGTCCCACCAAGGGACGAGGGAGGGCACTTCCACAGGAGCTTACGATGCGAATCCAGGTCGAAGGAATAATCGCTGGCGTCTACGCCATCCTAGTCCTTGCCGCAGCGGCCCATGCTCTTCCTCATCTCGGAAAGCGTGGAGGACTGGAGTTCGCTATCATCCTCTTCGTTGCGGCACCATCGAGCTTTCTAGTCAGCTGGTTGTTCGAAAGATTCCGACTGTCCCTCAGCCCAGGACCCGTACTCGAATGGGTGCTCGCCAACGGCGACAAGGTGCTTTGGCTCTTAATGACCATAGCGGGTCTGTTGCAGGCCATATTGCTGTTCTTCGCCATCCGATGGCTGCGCGGGATCGTGGCCGGTTGACCGATTCGGCAGGCCGGTCGAGCATGACTATTAGGCCTCTTGGGCCTATCCGGCCGGAATTGAACGCTAAGCCGCCGCTGGAGGTCGGCGGAGCTGCGACGGGGCGTCGCGGACGTGTTGATCTCGGTCCGGGTGCCCAGCGCCGCCGAGCACAGGGTTGAGGAACCTGCGAACAGCCGTTGGCGCTGAGAACGATCATGATCCTTGGCGCTGGCGGGCTGACCGGACAGAACGCAAACTCTGTCCGGTCACTCAGCGGCGTCATCCCAGGTCAGCCTCTCTGTACTGGTTCCCTCGCTGATTCGGTCCCATGGACCGTTCGACAGCAGAGCGCCGAAACCTACCTTCTCCGAACGGCACAACGGGCCGCGCCGCAACGGCCGTTGCCCCTTTTCGGCTTGCTTGGTCTGCCCCTGCCCGACCTGCGGCAGAGGCTTATCGTTCAATTCCGGCCGGATAGTCCCAACACCCCGATCCGGCCCAGAGAATCGCCCTGCTCCTGAAGCAGCCGCGCGTAATCGATCTTCTCGGCGGGGTGGGCCACCGGCCGACCGACGCGTCGTCCCTTGGCCTTGGCCACGCTGCGGGCGTGCGCGGCGCGCTCGGCGGTGAAGATCCGCTCCATCTCGGCGAACAGGGCCAAGAGGAGGAAGGCGATGCGCGCCATGCCCTCGTCAGCCGTGTTGATGGGCAGCGGGTCGGCCAAGGTCCTCACACCGATGCCGCGATCGGCCAGCTCGTGCACCAAGTTGAGGACCTCGCGCAGGTTGCGGCCAAGGCGATCGAGCGTGTGCAAGACGATGGTGTCGCCCGCCCTCGCGTAGGCGAGCAGCCGCTGCAGGCCGTCCCGCTCGACCGAGGCGCCGGTCTTCTTGTCGACGAAGGTCCGCTCGCTCGGGATGCCGTGGGCGGTCAGAGCGTCGAGCTGCCGTTCCAGTGATTGCTTGGTAGTGGAGACCCGCGCGTAGCCCAGTTCGAGGCCGCCGGTGGGGTGGTTGCCGAGTCCCATCCCAGAATCGTACCTAAATTCATCTCCGCACGACCATTGTGGAACGATATTTGCGGAACAACTTTCGGAACGGTCACGCTGCCGGAATGTCCGATTCCACAGGTTGGATGATCGTCTCGATCGCGTCGTTCCGCTTCCAAGGATGTGGAACGCACAAACCGGCCGCCGACGGGTAGCGTGTGGTCTGTGGTGGAGCACGAGTACAGCGCGGCCGACATCACCGTGCTCGAGTTCGACGCAGCGGTCCGCGAGCAGCCGTAGGCGACTAGGACAGGATCGTCGATCATGTCCAAACCCGGGCGGCCGTCACAGCCGCTTGACCCGTCCGGTGGCGCGCTTCTCGCACTCGCTTGCGAGCTGCAGGTGTTGCGCCGCCGGTCGGGGCTGACCCTGCGCGAGGTCGCGGTGACCACGAGATACTCCGTGGGCACCTGCACGGCCGCGAGCCGCGGTAAGCAGCTTCCGACATGGGATGTCACTGCGGCCTACACGGCTGCGGGGGGTGCGGTTATGACAACGTTGTCAGTGAGTGATCTGTAAAGGAAGTTTTCAAACCGTCAGCGCCTTGTCAAGATTCCCAGGCGATCGTCTATTTTGTGATCAGCGTTCTGACCGCGAGTTGCTCCTCGCCGGCGGGGCCGTCGAGGCGGATCGACAGTTCCCAGACGCCGCTCATCGGGAACAGCTCGCCCACGGCCACGAAGCGGCCGGGCGCACGCTCGGTGGCGGAGATCTCGGGCGTGGAATGTCCCATCTGGGTCATGACCGCCGACAGGGCCACGGTGTCGGGGTCGCCCTCGCTCACCTCGATCTCCACGGTGACCTGGCCGGGAGCCGGGTCCGCGATGCGGACGGTGGCGGTGTAGCGGGCGCCCGTGGTGGTCAGGTCGACCGGTTCTGCGGTCGTGCTCCTGCCCACGACGAACAGTGCCACCGCGGCGGCCACGAGCGTGGCCGTGGCCACCGCCTGCCACCTCTTGATCACCGGGCCTCCGTCACGTTCACGGTGAAGGGGGCGGTCACGATGCGGTCGGCGACGGCGTACTGGATCCAGGCGAGGTAGCGGCCCGGTTCGGGGAAGCTGAAGGTGAAGCGCACACGGGATCCGGGCGCGCTCATCTCGTGCACGTGGCCGAAGAAGCGGCCGTCCTCACTCCGGATGAGCAGGTGGCCGGTCATGCCGAGCCAGGTCCGGACACCGGCGGGGGTGTCCAGTTCGATCGTCGTCGGACGGCCCGCGACGGGCACGGCGGGTTGGAGTCGCGGCGTACCGGCCTGCGTGCCGGGTGCACCGGCTTCATCTGGGGTCTTGGCCGTCCTGCCGACGGTGAAGTCCGCGGCGACGAGTTGCCCGCCTGAGTCCTCCCGTTCGACCTCGACGTGCACCAGGTACCGGCCGGGGCGGTCGGCGCTCAGCCTGACCTCCAGGTGCCCCGGCGCCGTGCGCAGGGGGTGCACGTGGCGGAAGTAGCGTCCGTCCTCGCTGGTGACGATCATGTGGGCGAGCGCCTCGTGGTGCGCGGTGAGGTCGTCGACGGGCCGCCCGGTGGAGCCGTCGACGAGATCGACCCGGAGGGTGAACTCCGCACCCGCCGCCGGTCGGGCCGGCACCGTCTCCATGCGGACCTGTGCGTACGGCCGCCCTTGCGCCGTCGAGGTCGCAGGAGTGGGGGCGGCGCCGTCAGGTGGGGGCCCCGGTACCTGCGATTCGAACACGATGACCATGGCGGCGACCGTCACCCCGGCCGCCGCGCCCGCGGCCAGCGCCATCGCCCGTCCCGGCCTGGCCGCCGCCCCGGTGAGCAGGCCGCCCACCAGCAGGAGCGCGGCCACGAACAGGCCGCCGTAGATGAGGATCTCACCCGCCGACTCGCGTTCGAGGAGGACGCGGAACGGGATGACGGCGGTCTGGTCCCCGGCGCTCAGTTTCAGCTCGTACGGTCCGGTCCGCTCCACCTGGAGCTGCGTGTACTGCGGGTTCGCCGCCGCCTGGGCGGTGCCGGTCACCGTGCGGCCGTCCTCGACCGAGTGGACCTCCAGGCCGATGGGCAGCCCGGACACCGGCTGGTAGGCGATGACGCCGATCCGCAACGGCCCCGGCACCCGGGTCGTTCCTTTGACCACCACGGTCACCTCGGCGCCGGCGATCGTCTGGGCGATCCGCAGGTCCGCCCCCGCCGTGACGTTGTGCGCGGCGGCGGGGACGGCCAGCACCAGCACGAGGGCGGCGGCGAGGCACAGAACGCGGATCATGCCCGCCCGGCGCCGGGCCCGACCGGCTCGGCAGCACCAGCATTCGGCGAATCCGGCTCGGCAGCGACGGCGTCGGGCGGAACCGGCTGGGCGATGACCTCGTCGGGCAGGAGCAGGGCCCCGAGTGCCAGCCCGATCAGCCCGGCGACGATCGGCGCGCCGGTCCACATCTCGGGCATGGTCGGCAGGCCGCCCCCCGTGGCCGAGGCGACCCCGATGTACAGCGACCAGGTGGCGAAGGCCGACAGCCCGGCGAAGGCCCAGTAGGCGGCGCGCCGCTCACCCGACGGCCGCAGCCAGCGGATCAGCAGGTCGCTCACGAACCCGGCGGCCACGAACGACAACAGGATCGGCACGTTGCGGAACGCCGCCTGGGCACCCGGCATGAGCACCATGATCGTGTACATGACGGTCACCGAGCCGAACGGCAACGACCAGCGGCGAACCAGGAACAGCACCGGGCTGAGCATGACGACGTTGGCGACGACCATGGCGACGGCCACTTGCTCGGCGCCCGGGCCCACGGGTCGGGGACCGGCGCCCTGCCCGGCGCCCGAGTCCTGCAGCATGGAGAACGCCTGGACGATGTCTTGAGGGCGGTACTGTATGGCGTCGCCGTACGACAGGAACAGCGAGACCAGCGTGGCGGCGAACGCGAGCCCGATCAGCGCCGGCAGCAGGCGGCCGAGCGACGGCCGGGAGCCGACGTCGGGGGCGTGCCACGCCGAGCGCAGCGGTGTCGTGATGATGAGCATCATCGTCACGACGAGGCCGAGGTGTGACGGGCTGAATAGGATGTCGATGGTCGTCTCGATGCCGAGGACGGTGTGCCACAGCATGTCGACGAGCCCGAAGGCGGCGAACGCGGGCACCGCCACCAGCCCGGCGAGATACCCGGTCGGAACGGCCGCGAGCCCCTGCCGTCCGGCACGCACGTTGCGCCACACCTGCCAGATGATCCAGCCCGAGATCACGGCGAACCCGGAGTAGAACACCGCGTGCCATGGCGTGAAGAACGTCTCCAGCTCCGCCAGGTTGCTGTGCGCCCACGCGTCGATCATCAGTCCGACTCCGAACCAGATGCCGAGCAGCGCCGTCACCAGGTCGGTCCTGGGAGACACCCAGCCGCGGGGTTCTCCGGTGTCCACCATGAAGCGCCGGATACCGGCGGCGTCAGATGCCATGTCATGATTCCTTTCCGTCGATCGAATAGATTCGTACAGGCGTTGCCGGGCCGGTCAGGCCGTTTCGGCGCTGAGAACCTGCGCCACGGGCTGTCGGGCCGCCAGGCGTGCCGGTAGGGCGGTGAGCGCCGCTGTCGCCAGGAGAGTCGCGAGCGCGGCGCCGAGCAGCCAGGAGGAGGGGGCGTCCACCGCGTTCCCGGCGGCGAAGAGCGAGAACAGGCCGACGCCCAGAGGGATGCCGATGACGGCACCGGGCAGGCTGGGCAGGAGCTGGGCGATGGACAGTCCCGCGGAGACCTGTCCAGGGGTGGCGCCGAGCGCGCGGGCGATGGCCATGTTCGCTCGGGCCTCCATAGCAGTGGTCCAGGTGAACGTGATGGTGTTCACGACGGCGAGCGCGATCAGCAGGATGGCGACGGCGAGCATCAGCCGGCGGTCGTGCTCGCCTCGCAGGTTGGGCAGGACGGAGGAGCCATCCAGGCCGTAGCCCCTCTCCGGCTTGGCGTAGAGGGTCAGCAGGGCGACGATCGCGATCATCATGGTGGCGGTGGAGCATGCCTGCAGCACGGCGCGGCCCGGCCGGCGGGCGGTCAGCCGCAGCCCGAGCAGCAGCGGCGTGGGCAGCAGCGCGGACAGCGCGGTGAGCCAGGGGCGGCGACGGGGCTGGTGCGCGGTGGCGGTCAGCGCCGTGACGGTCGCCGTGCGCAGGGCGCGCAGCGCGGGGCGCAGGGTGGACAGCACCGCCACCACCACGGCCAGGACGGTCACCGCCGCGACAGTGGCGGCGGCCGGCCCGGCGGCGTCGCCGATCCGGCTGGCGGTGGGGCTGGCGATGGCGGGCGCGGCCAGGCGGGCGATCACCAGCCCCAGCGCGTCGCCGGCCAGGGCCAGCGCCAGGTACTCGGTGAGCAGGACGGTGGCGATCAGACCCGGGGTGGCTCCGACGGCCTTGAGCAGCCCGGCCCGGCGCGTCTGCTCGACGGCGCGTCCCGCGGCCAGCGCCGCCACTCCGGTGATGGCCAGGAAGCTGAGCAGCCAGCCGCCGACGACCAGGATCGGCTGGCTGTTCTTGAGGATGACCATGTCCTGTACGGCCGTGAACTGCCAGGAGTGGAAGTTCACCCTGGTGGGGGCGTGATAGGCGGTCAGGAAGGCCTCGGTCGAGGTGGGGTCGCGCAGCTTGAGGTCCACGGCCGTGGTCACCGGGAGATCGTGGGACGACGCCAGCGTCCGGGCATCCGATCGGGTCATCCAGGCCAGGCCGCTGTAGTCGCTGCCACCGCCGTACGGGCCGATCTGCTGAGCGCCGGGGTAGATGGAGGTGGCCGCGGTGACCGCGATCCCGATGACAGGGTACGACCGGCCGGCGATGGTGACACGGTCGCCGACGCCGACGCCCAGCGCGGTGGCGAAACCGCGTTCGAGGACCGTGCCGCCGGAGCGTACCCAGTGGCCCGAGGTCAGCAGCGGGCGGTTGACCGCGCCGGGCGTCTCGGCGAAGCCGTGCACCACCACGTTGGAGGTGAGGTCGCGTGCGGTGAGGTCGGCGTACACGATGTGATAAGGACCATGGTGGGCGACCACTTCGGGATCGTCCGCCAGCGCGGCCAGGGCCGAGGTCACGGCGGGGCCGGTGTCGCCGGACAGTGCCACCACGTCCGGCCCGGCGGTGGCCGCGCGGGTCTGCTCGTACAGCGCCTCGCTCACGCCGCGCAGGGACAGGCCCAGGGCCATCGTGGCGGTGGCCACGGTCACCGCGAGCAGGAGCATCGCGGCCTGAACCTGGTGTCGGCGCACGTCAGCCAGCACGAGGCGCACGACGAGCACGATGGAGCCCATGACGGTCAGCCCTCCAGCCCGATCAGCCCGCCGAGCCCGCGCGTGGGGAAGCCGGCCAGCCGAGTGTCGTCGATGAACATCCCGTCGCGCATCGAGACCAGCCGATCCGCCGTGGCCGCCACGCGCTCGTCATGCGTGACGATCACGAAGGTCTGCCCCGCGGTACGCAGCTCCTCGAAGATCCTCAGCACATCGAGGGTCGCCGCGGTGTCGAGGTTGCCGGTCGGCTCGTCGGCCAGGACGATCAGCGGTTCGTTGACCAGCGCGCGAGCGACGGCGACCCGCTGGCGTTGCCCGCCCGACAGGTGCGAGGGCAGGTGCCGGGCGCGGTCGGCGAGCCCGACCCGTTCCAGCAGCAGGCTCGCGCGCCGCCTGGCCTGGCGGCGCGAGCATCCGGCCAGCAGTGCGGGCAGCTCCACGTTCTCGGCCGCCGACAACTCCTCCATCAGATGGAAGGCCTGGAAGACGAACCCCACCGACCGGCGCCGCATGCGCGCCAGGGCCCGCTCGCTCAGCGTGTCGATGCGCCGCCCGGCCACCCACACCTCCCCACCGGTGGGCCGCTCCAGGCCACCCAGCAGGTGCAGCAGGGTGGATTTGCCGCAGCCGCTGGGCCCCATCACCGCCAGCATCTGCCCCTGCGGCACCTCCAGATCGACCTCGTCCACCGCGCGAACCCGGCTCTCCCCCTGACCATGCGTCTTCACCAGGCCGCAGGCCCGGACCGTGGTACTTGACACGTTCATGCACCCTCGACTTCGTCATCGACCTTGGACCAGGCCCGCTCACAGGCATCCAGCCAGCGCAGGTCCGCCTGCAACCGCAGCACGACCCCCTCCAGCAGCAGGCCGGCGCCCGACCCCGCAGGCTCGGCCAGCGCCGCCTGCTGCGCCTCACGCAGGTGGCGCAGCAACTCACGGCGCTGCGCTGCCACCAGCTCCACCGGGTCGGCCAGCCGGGCCGCGCCGGCGGCGGCGAGCTTGAGATGGAACTCCGCCAGGTCCGGTTTCGGCCAGCCCACCTCGGTCAGCCAGGCGGCCACCCGCTGCTGCCCCGCCGGCGTCAGCGCGTAGACCTTGCGCTCGGGCCGCTCGGGCAGACCGTCCGCGCGCTCGCAGACGACGAGCCCCGCCTTCTCCAGCCGTGCCAAGGTCACATAGATCTGGCCGCGGTTCATCGACTCGCCCAGCGGGCCGAGGCTCTGCCGCAGGCGAGCATGCAGGTGGTAGCCGTGCGTCGGCTCCTTGGCGAGCATCGCCAGCACTGCGTCCTGCATCCCCACCCCCTAACGGTTAGCCAATAGATAGCGGTTACCCATACAAGGTGTCAAAACGCCCGCCCGCCACCGGCCGGCGGGCGACCGGGGGCGGCACGTAGCCTTGGCCGCATGAGCGAGCGTCACGGGTCATGAGCAGAGGTCGTCTGCGGGTCTATGTGGGAGCCGCGCCCGGAGTCGGCAAGACGTACGCGATGCTCAGCGAGGGACAGCGAGCTCGTGAGCGGGGCAAGGACGTGGTGGTGGGGCTCGTCGAGGACCACGGCCGCCGGCACACCGCCGAGCGGCTCGACGGCCTGGAGGTGATCCCGCGCAGGCGCCTGGACCACCACGGGAGCACCGAGCTGGACGTCGACGCGGTCATCGCCCGGGCGCCGAAGGTGGCGCTGATCGACGAGCTGGCCCACACCAACGCGCCGGGCTCGGTCAACGCCAAGCGGTGGCAGGACATCGACGTGATCCTCGACGCGGGGATCGACGTGGTGTCCACCGTCAACATCGAGCACCTGGAGTCGGTGAGCGACGTCGCCCAGGCGATCACCGGCCTGGCGCAGCCGGAGACCGTGCCGGACGAGGTGGTACGGCGGGCCGGCCAGGTCGAGCTGGTCGACATGGCGCCCGAGGCGCTGCGCCGCCGGCTGGCACACGGTGACGTGTACGCCGCGGGGGAGGTGGACGCCGCCCTGTCGAACTACTTCCGGGTGGGCAACCTCACCGCGCTGCGCGAGCTGGCCCTGCTCTGGGTCGCCGGCAAGGTCGACGACCAGCTCGGCCACTACCGCGCCGAGCATGGCATCGCCGGCACCTGGGAGGCCCGCGAGCGGGTCGTCGTCGCTCTCACCGGCGGCCCCGAAGGCGACACGCTGGTCCGCCGGGCCGCCCGCATCGCCGCCCGGAACAAGGGCGCCGACCTCCTCGCCGTGCATGTGACACCGCCGGGCGGCGCGGCCGGCGCCGACCCGCCCGGCCTCGCCCGCCTGCGCATCCTGGGGTGCCGTTAAGAAATGTGTCACCAGCCGCCAACGAGGGAGATGGTCCAGGTCAACGGCTTGCTCCAAGGAACTGTGATGGGTTCGGCGATCGATGAGCCTACGCAGCCATACCTTCCTGACCTGCAGGGACATCGCGGTTGGCGGCTGGCGACACGATTCTTAACGGCACCCAAATAGGGTGGCTTGGACTTTGAGATCCAGTACGGACAGGCCGGCCACGGCGCTGTGCAGGGTGCGAGCGATGTGCATGCGGTCCGCGTCCTTGGTGAGGTAGGCGCGGGCTCCTGCGCGCAACGTTTCGGCCCTCGGGGAGGAATGGAACGATCAGTGGCGCCAGCGTGTGCAGTTTCCTGCACACCGCATGGCGGCCGGGGGCATGATCCTTGGCGTGGATCGAGACGAGCTACGGGCGAAGGTAGGGCGGGAGCGACGGCTGCGGCGCCGGGTGCGCCGGGCGGCGTGGCGGTTGCGTCAGGCCGAGCTCGAGCACGAGTGGGCCATCGCCTCGGCCCGTGCCGGGGGATTGGCGGTGCGGGCGGTGGCGGCCGAGGCTGGGCGTTCGCCCTCGCGCATCCAGCAGATCGCCACGGCGGCCGCGCCGCTGCCGGAGCTGGAGGCGGCGCTGGCGCGGTTGCGTCAGGCCGGGTGGCCGGCCCCGGAGGATCCCGCTGGTAGCGATGATGAGGAGCTGGACGGCCGCGACAGCATCGCCGAGCGCCTGGTCGATGAGGTGCGGTGGGTGCTGGAGTGCGCCGAATGGGTCGACCGGCTCGCCGGCGACGGACTTCCCCCGGTGGTGAACCTGCGCCCAGCCGATGATGAGGACGCCTACCACGTCGCGGTGGACCTGGCCCGAGTGGCTGCGGTGCTGCGCCGGATCGCCTACGACATCGACGAGCTGGCCCGTGCCCGCGCGGTGGCCGACCTGGACCAGGCCGCCATCATCGGCGACCGGCGCGCTGAGCTGCGCCGACGCCTGGCTGAGCCGGGCCTGTCGTATGCCGTCTTCAACCGCGGGTACCGCGAACGGGCCCGGTCCGGAGCGCTGCGCCACCGCGCCCCGGTGCCGCTGACGGAGGCCGACATCTGGCGGGCCTACCAGATGGAGCTGCGCGAGCGCGGCGAGCCGCACCGCGATCCTTGGGGAGTCAATCCCTTCGAGCGTCGCTGAGCTGCGCCGCTCTCATAGCCGCGGCCAGGCGCAAACGAGTGTGTAGTTTCCTGCACGCGCTGGCGCCACTGATCCTGGCATGATGCGCGCCCGGCGGTGGTGCTCTCCCGTGAGGACCTGGCCGGCTATGAGGAGCTGGCCGCCCAAGTGACCACCCCGGGCGAGGTGTGGCGCGCGGCCATCAACCGTGCCCTGCCGGTAACCGATCACCCGGCCTGACCCAGACCGCTGCTCGCCTCAGCGCTGGTCGTATCCAAAGCCCGAAAGCTACTACAGACCGTAGTACTACTCTACGTAGAGTGGAGCTGGCGTGTCCGCTCCTCACATCCCTTAACGAGTACTCCTGTCCAATCCGCCACTAGTGCTCTCTGGCAGCAGGGGAGAGAGCACTAGTCAAGACCTGTGGATCAAGAGTTTTAGGCAGCTGCGGATGGAGCCTGGTCACCGGGTCGTTCGACGAGTTTGCCGC
>NZ_JBPJUQ010000077.1:0-35670 GCF_051192615.1 Streptosporangium sp. G11 | reverse complement strand
ACGCCTCAAGATCTACAACCGTCACGAGACATAAATGATCGGCAAACCGATCTATCCGCGCAAGCGCCGTTGCAGTACTAGGGCCTGTACGGACTTCGGATCTTTAGATGGGTTGAAGGCTTCGGAGCCACAAGATGGCTCCGCGTAGATGAAGGCCCGCGAGGTAGCTTTCGGGGGTCTTGTCGAAGCGGAAGGCCAGCCCGCGCCACTGCTTGATTCGATTGATGCAGCGTTCGGCCGTGTTGCGCTGCTTATACAGCTCTGGATCATGACTGACCGGGCGGCCACCATGGGAACCGCGGTTCTTACGGTGGGCCGCCTGGTCGCTCTTTTCCGGGATGACGGCCTTGATGTGGCGTCGACGCAGATAGAGGCGGTTGCCGCGGGAGGAGTAGGCCTTGTCGGCGGCCACCGCGGCAGGGCGGGTGCGCGGGCGGCCGACAGGCAGCCGGACCTTGATACGAGCCAGGACGGTGCGAAACTGCGGGCTGTCTCCGGCTTGCCCCGGGGTCAACACGAAGGACAGCGGACGACATCGCCGGTCGGCCGACAGGTGGATCTTGCCGGTCAGCCCACCCCGGGAGCGGCCCAGCCCGGCTGCCGTCAGCCGTATTCGGCGCCGCCGTCGTAACCGCCGGCGGTCGTCTTCGCGTTTCCCATCGTCACCGGGTTCACCGGGTTCGCCGTCTTGGGGGTTTTGCCCCTTTGGCGTAGCCCCTTTTCCTGTTCGGCGGCCTTCTCCAGCGCCTCCAGCAGCTCGGGATCCATGATCATCCCGGCGGCGTGGTGGTGGGCGCGGACCGTAGTGGAGTCCACGCTGACCAGGTCGAGGTCGGCCTGCCCGCGGGCAGCGGCCTCAGCGATCATCGCCTGCATCAGCTCTTCGAAGACGCCCGTCGCCGCCCACGACCGGAAGCGGTCGTAGACCGTGGACCACGGTCCGTACTCCTGGGGCAGATCCCGCCACGGGCTGCCGGTACGAAACCGCCACATCACCGCATTGAACTGCTGCCGCAGGTCCGGAATCGGACCGCGCTCACCCAAGGGCAGATGAGGATCGATCAAGGACCATTCGTCATCGGTGAGCTCTCCACGCGCCATGGCCATGGCCTACCAGGGCGGCAAAGCACCGCGCAGGCAAAACCCGCTGATCTCAACCTCGTACAGGCCCTAGGACGGAAGAAGATGCAGACAATCAGTCATCTTCTCGTCGTAACGCGCGTGCCTGGGCGAACGACGACGACGCCATCGATCGCGGTATCGTCCAGCTCTTGGCTGAGTTGACCGGCCGCGAGATCCGCCTCCTCGACGCGGCCGCGATCCGCCACGCGATCCTCGATGGCCGGTCCGTCAAGTACCGCAGTCGCTACGTGGCCAAGGCAATCGAGGAAGACCCCGACAGGTTCCTGCCTGCGGTCGAGGGCGTCGAGCCCAGTCCGTCGCTGAGAATCGCCCCAGACTGGTGCGGTCACTGCGACGAGCGCACCCGGCAGATGGAACTTAGCGACAACACTGTGGCGCGCTGCCCGGCGTGCCACCCACTCGTGGCTAAGAGACCTGCGTCATGACCAGACGCAAAGCACCGTCCTGCTTGAGAAGACACCGCAGACAGCCTGCGCTTTCGACGTCACGGAAACATCCGACCCGCCGCCCTGCCGAGGTGCCAGCCGCAACGTGCGGATCTACGCCAAGGTACGGCGGCAAAGCGGCCCCGACTCCAGTACCGCCAAGCACGTCGCCGGGGCCGTACCCCTACTCGTCAGCAACGAACGCATAGGAGCGCCTCTCATCATGACCGCATCCACCACTCGTAAACAGCGGACTCCGCACATCGTCTTACCAAGTGGACCGCCCCGCCTGACGCCTAGCGCCGCCACGGAACTGCTCGCCATCCTGCTGGAGGCTCACCAAGCCATGCTTGTCAACCGCCCCAACGCCGCATAGGACCCATGAACACCATCCGCTTCGCCTTCTACGGCCGGGTCTCTACCGAGGACAAGCAGGATCCCCAGTCCTCGCGAGGCTGGCAGATCACCCGCTCCCGCGCGCTCATCGAGTCGCGCGGGGGCGTGATCGTCACCGAGTTCTTCGACGTCGACAAGTCCCGCTCAATCCCCTGGCAGCGCCGCCCGCACGCGGCGGCGCTGCTCGCCGAATTACGCAACCCCGACCGCGGCTTCGACGCGGTGGTGATCGGCGAGCCGCAACGAGCCTTCTACGGCAACCAGTACGGCCTGACCTTTCCCGTCTTCGAGCACTTCAGGGTTCCGCTCTGGGTGCCCGAGGTGGGCGGCCCCATCGACCCGAACAACGAGGCCCATGACCTCGTCATGAGCGTGTTCGCCGGGATGAGCAAGGGCGAGCGCAATCGCATCAAGATCCGCGTGCGCAGCGCCATGAAGGCCCAAGCCCAGGTGGAAGGCCGCTTCCTCGGGGGCAGGCCGCCGTACGGCTATCGCTTGGCTGATGCCGGCCCCCATCCCAATCCCGCCAAGGCGGCCGAAGGCAAGCGGCAGCACCGATTGGAACTCGACGAGTTCGCCGCTGCCGTCGTGGCCCGGATCTTTGGTGAGTTCCTGGAAGGCCGTGGTCTCTACGCCATCGCCGAACGTCTGAGCGCCGATGGCATTCCCTGCCCTTCGGCCCACGACCCGGGCCGCAACCGCCACAGATCCGGGATCGCATGGTCCAAGAGCGCAATACGGGCCATCATCACCAATCCTCGCTACACCGGCCGCCAGGTCTGGAACCGGCAGCGAAAGGACGAGGTCCTTATCGACGTTGACGACGTCGGCCTCGGCCACGCCACCAAGCTCCGCTGGAACACGCGCGAGGAGTGGGTGTGGTCCGATGAGATCGCGCAACCGCCGATCGTGACCGCAGAGGACTTCGAGGTCGTCCAAGAGTTGCTCGCCGGGCGCGGTGGGCGGCAGACCGGCCGCCGCCTCAAGGCCGCGAGCCACACGTACATCCTCCGAGGGCTGCTCTTCTGCGGGGTATGTGATCGACGGATGCAGGGCAACTGGTCCAACGAGGCGCCGTACTACCGGTGCCGCTTTCCCGAGGAGTACGCCCTGGCGAATCGGGTCATGCACCCTCGCAACGTCTACATTCGAGAGGACGCGATCGTTTCGAAGCTTGATCGCTGGCTGGGGAGGTTGTTCGTTCCTCACCGAGTCGATGAGACGCTCGACCTTCTGGTCGAAGCCCAGCGGATCGAGCCGTCGGAGCATGAGAGTCTCGCCGTGGCGCGGCGTCAACTGGCTGAATGTGATCGAAAGCTCGCCCAGCATCGCGCCGCGCTGGAGGCGGGCGCGGACCCTGCCGTGGTCGCCAGCTGGATCCGAGAGGAACAAGCCAAGAAGATCCGAGCCGAAGCACAGCTACGCCGTGAACCGAACCGCAGGCGGCAGCTCACCCGAGACGACCTTGCGAAGGTGATGAACACCATGGGTGACGCAGTACGACTTCTGGGAAAGGCTGAGCCGGTCAGGAAGGCCCGGCTGTACGCCGGGCTCGGCGTTCGGCTGACCTACCACCCCAGCAAACGAAGAGTCCTGGTCAGCTCTACGTCTGACCAGGACCTCATGGGCGAATCGAACGTGTCCGAGGGGGGACTGGCCCGCGCACTCGCTGATCGTGGTCGCCGCGCTCGCCGCCCCCGGTCTCGTCATCGAGGTCGAGGGCGTCGCCGCCGTCCCGCGCCGCTGACTCCGGACGGCCTTCCCGATCCCGGCCGTCCCGGGCACGTTTCTCCGCGTGCCCCCTGGGTCTCAGGTGGTGGTGATCGTCAGGTCCGCACGGGCGCGGACGTCGTCGCGGGCGTGGAAACGCTCCTCCTGAGCCGCCCAGCGGTTCCAGTGCGGGGCGTAGAGATCGCCGTCGCGCTCCAGCGCGCGGGCCCTGCGTACCTCGTCGTCCGCCTCCAGCCACAGCAGACCGCTCAGGTACGGGGCGGCGGCGAGGGCACCGGAGCCGGTGCCGTCGAGGACCAGGATCCCCTCGCCCGGGACCTCGTGCCACTCGGCGTAGGCGCCGTCCGTCCAGTCGTAGCGCCGCCACCGCGCCGGCCGGTCCAGGCTCAGCGGTCGCAGGATCCACTCGACCAGCGCGTCGACCCCTCCCAGCAGGCCGTCCCACCCCGGATAGAGATCGTCCATCCGTACGAGGGGCGCGGCCAGCTCCGCGGCCACGGCGACGGCGAGGGTGGACTTGCCCGACCCCGAGCGCCCCTCGACCGCCAGGACGCGGGTACGGCCCGCACGGGCGGGGCGGGCGCGCAACCAGCGCGAGATCCGCGACACGTGGCCGTTCACACCGGCGTCACGGGGAGGCGCCGGGACCGGCTCGCACGCGGGGCGAGGAAGCGGGTGGACCACGCCGTCAAGCATCTCAGGAGGGTGCCACGCGGGTCCGCCCGGCATCCGAGGGAGGCGGGCAGGGGGCGCCACACCGGTCCGCTCGGCACTCGGGAACTCGTCCGCGAGGGGGCGGGTTTCCCCGATCACCGCCCCTCACCGGGGGCGGTGACGCGCCGGAGGAAGGCGCGAGGCTCCCGGACCGGCCGCACGCCGGTGGAAGCCTCACCCGGTGAGACGTGGTGGACGCGAGAAAGGTTCACGTGGAGCCGAAATCGGATTTCGGCGGGGAGTCCCGCGGCGGGATCAGGGCAGGTCTCGGCCCAATGGGAGGAAGGACACGGGTACGCGGTGCTCCGGACGGGTGACCGGAGAACGAGGTCACGCGCTCCGGCGGGTGCGCCAGCGGGTCAGGATCTCACGGTCGGAGTCGCGCTCCTCGACGTCGCGGCGGCGCTGCTCGTCCTCGTCCTGCGCCAGGGGCAGCCACGCGGAGTATTCGGGGTCGTCGCGGCCGATGTCGCGGGTGCCGTCGACCTTGGTGCCGTTGTCCAGAGTGGTCGTCGCGGGGACGCGGAGGGTGCCCCCCGGCAGCATGGTCACGTTCATGGCGTGGCCTTTCCGTCGTCTCTCCTGACCGCTGTTCGCCCAGCATAGCTCCGGGGGTCGTGGCACGCCCACGATCATCCGCCGATGCCGTAGTGCCCGGCCAGCCGGTGGTACACCTGTTCGGCCTCCGCCTCCTCACCGATCAGGTCGAGCAGCCGGGTCGCCCTCCGGGTGAGCACGCAGGCGAAGGACTCGGCGAACAGCTCGGTGACGTCGTCGCGGTAGGGCGGCCGAAGACGGTCGCGGACGCGAGCGTGCAGGCCGGTCCAGAACGGAGAGTGCGAGGGCAGCCGGTCCATGTGGTCGGTGGCGTGGCCGATCTCGTGCCCGCACACCGACACCGAGGGCGAAGGGGTGCTCCCCACCCCGATCCGCCGCTGCCGGGGGTCGTAGACACCCGCGCTGCGCTCCCAGAGGCCCGCCTGCAGGGGCAGCGCGACGCCGCGCAGCCATTCGAAACCGGGAAGGTCGGGCACCGACCCGGGGCCCACCACGATGCCGCCGCTCAGGTGGGTGGTCAGGCGGGTGGCGAGAGCCTGCGGCACGGCCGCCAGCGTCAGTATCGCGAGGAGCGTTTCCGCCGGTGGGAACGTGCCAGGTTCCCAGGTGCGCGTCAACCGCGCCTCCAGTGGGCCGACGTGCAGCCAGCCGGGACGTCCTCTGCTGTGGTCGGCCAACGCAGCCGCTTCTCCTGGATCGGGGGGGGCGATCCGCCACGGCTTGCGGGCCGGGCCGGGCCGGGCCGATCCGGTCTGTTTCGCGGGCTGCGACGGTGATCATGCGAGACTACCTCTCCCGCACCCCGGCCCGTGCGGGTACGTGTCCGCCGGGGCCGTCCGCGCGTGGCCCGGTCGTGTGCCCTCTCCCCGGCTCCGTCTCCCGGTTCGCGGGCGCGGTTCCGGGGCGGGGCGTCCGTACGGCGGTCTCGCGGCCTTTCCCCTGCGATCCGCCCTACCGGTGTCCGGCCAGGATGGCGTGGTGGTCGGCGCCTTCCCGGCCGTCCGGGTCGGCGTGCACGGTGGCGGCACTCAGGCGGGGCAGGTGATGGATCAGCCGGTGCTCGGCCTCCACCGCCACCGCGTGTGCCTGGAGCAGCGACAGGTCGTCGCCGACCACGATGTCCACCTCGGCGCGCAGCGTGTGGCCCACCCAGCGCAGCCGCACCGATCCCACCCGCCGCACACCGCGGGTGGCGGCCAGGATCCGCTCCGCGTGGTCGACCAGGGCGGGATCGACGGCGTCCATCAGCCGGTGGTAGATCTCGCGAGCCGCGTCCCTGAGGACGAAGCAGATGGCCACCGTGATCAGCAGGCCGACGATCGGGTCGGCGATCGGGTGACCCAGTGCCGAGCCGCCCGCGCCGAGCAGCACCGCCAGCGAGGTGAGGGCGTCGGTGCGGGCGTGCAGGCCGTCGGCGACCAGCGCGGCCGACCCGATCCGGCGGCCGACCCTGATCCGGTAGCGGGCCACCCACTCGTTGCCCGCGAAACCGATCACGGCCGCCGCGGCGACCCAGCCGAGCGCCCTCACCTCCTGGGGGTCGACCAGGCGCCGCGCGGCCTCGTACCCGGCGAGCGCGGCGGAGGCGGCGATGACGAGGACGATGGCGATCCCGGCCAGATCCTCGGCCCTGCCGTAGCCGTAGGTGAACCTGCGGGTGGCCGCCCGGCGCCCGAGGGAGAAGGCGATCGCCAGGGGGAGCGCGGTCAGCGCGTCGGCGACGTTGTGCAGCGTGTCACCGAGGAGGGCGACCGAGCCGGAGAAGACCACGACCACCGCCTGGACGGCGGCGGTCACCATGAGCACGGCGAAGGAGACGGCCAGCACGCGCATCCCGCGACTGCTGGACTCCAGGGCGGTGTCGGTCTTGCTCGCGCTGTCGTGGCTGTGCGGGGTGAGGGCGTGGCCGGCTCGTGACAGCAGTTTCCCTAACCGGCGTCCGGCGGGCGCCTGCCGCCCGTGGCCATGCTCGTGATCATGCTCGTGATCATGCTCGTGATCATGCTCGTGATCATGGCTGTGGCCGTGTTCCCGAGGCTCGGGGTCGTCGCCTTGCCCGTTCTCGTGACCGTGACCATGTCCGTGCCCATGGCCGTGTCCGTTTTCATGGGCGGGCGCGTGCTCGTGTACGGCCTCGTGGCCCTGACCGTGGGGAGAATCGGTGCCGGTGGGCCCGTGGGGGAACGGAGAACCGGCATCCTGCTGCTCGGACATGGTTACCTCGTTTGCGACCTGTGCCCTTTTCCCGGAGTATATGTAGTCATGTATGCACGCGACAATGAATCAGGTGCCAACCCGTCGCAGGAGCAACCCACCGGCGCCCAGGTGGAGGCCGCCATCGGGGCCTTCCGGATGCTCAGCGACGCCACCAGGCTGCGCCTGATGTGGCTGCTGTCGTCGGGGGAGTACGACGTCGGCTCGCTCGCCGAGGCCATCGGGGTCGCGCGCCCCTCGGTCTCCCAGCACCTGGCTAAACTCCGCCTCGCCGGGCTGGTGCGCACTCGCAGGGACGGCCGCCGCGTGGTCTACCGGGCCCGTGACGCCCACGTCCGCGCGCTCATCGGCGAGGCCCTGTTCCACGCCGATCACGAGGTCTCCGGCATCCCGCGCCACGACTGACACGAGCACTCGACCTGTGCGCGCCAAATGGTGGCCGCTTGGTCGGCGGTGCGTCTGGTCGCGTCCGGCCGTGATGTCAATTGACAGATTAATTTGTCTAATGCTTTCATGGGGTGTGCCCACGACCGAGATGACCCTCATGGACGAGCCCGACCGTCTGCGTGTGGCGCTCACCCCGATCCGCCGCCGGCTTCTCGGCCGCCTGCGCGAGCCCGCCTCCGCGGTCCAGCTCGCGGCCGAGTTCGACCTGCCGCGCCAGCGGGTCGGATACCACCTCAGGGTGCTGGAGGAGGCCGGGCTGATCGAGCTGGTGGAGGAGCGCCCGCGACGTGGTTTCGTCGAGCGCGTCATGAGGGTCACCGCGAACGCCTTCCTCGTCGATCCCGGCGTGCTCGCGCAGGCGGACGAAGGCGACAGGGCCGGGGAAGCCGGTGACGGCGGCGGGGCCACCGGGGCCGCGGAGGTGGCCGAGGGGTTTCGTCGTGTCGCCGACCAGTACGCCGCCGAGCACCTCGTCGAGGTGGCCGCCGACACCGTGCGCGACGTCACCCGCATGGCCGCCGCCGCCGACCGGCAGGGTGTCCGGCTGCTGACGTTCACCCTTGAGGCACGGGTGCGCTTCGCCGAGCCCGGCGACGTGCACGACTTCACCGACGCGCTCGCCGACGCCCTCTCGCAGGTCGCGGCCCGCTTCGACACCCCCGGAGGGCGGCCCTACCGTCTCGTCGCCGGTGGACATCCGGCTCCCGGTCCGCGAGGCACCGGTGAACACCCGGCTCCCGTCGCGCCGGGAACCGGCGGACATCCGAGCTCCGGGGCGCCGGAAACCGATGGTCACCCGGCCTCCGGGGCGCCGGAAAACGGCGGTTGACGTTCTTCCCGGGGCCAGGCCCCGGGGTTCCCACGCTGGAGGCATCCCATGACAGATGAGCCGTTCTTCCTCGAGGTCACCATCGCCGCGCCCGTCGGCGACGTGTGGAGCGCGCTGCGCGACCCCGAGCTGATCCGGCGCTGGCACGGCTGGCACTTCGACGGCCTCGACAAGGAGATCGAGGTCATCTACTACCAGAACGTCGTGGAGTCGTCCGCCGAGCACCGGCTGGAGATCCAGGGCGGCGACCTGTTCGAGCTGGCCGACCTCGGCGGCCGTACGCGCCTGCGGGTGACCCGTGCCCCGCGCGGCGGCGACCCCGACTGGGACGCCTACTACGACGACATCACCGAGGGCTGGATCACCTTCGTCCACCAGCTCGCGTTCGCCCTGGAACGACACCCGGGCGCCGACCGGCGCACGGTCTTCCTCTCCGGCCCGTCGGCGCCGGTGCCGGTGCCGGTGCCGGTGCCGGAGGCCACCGGCCTCGCGGCGGTGGCCGGGCTGTCCCCGGGGAGCCCGTACGAGCTGGAGGCCCCAGCCGGGGAGACGCTGCGCGGCGAGATCCGGTTCCGCTCGGCCAACCAGGTCGGCCTCACCGTCGAGGGCTGGGGCGACGGCCTGTTGGTCGCGGTCCAGAATCCGCCCTCGCCCGCCAACCCGAGGGGCACCGCCATGATGGTGCTCACCACGTACGGCCTCGACGACACCGCGTTCGCCGACCTCGAATCCCGCTGGAACGCGTGGTGGGGACGTGTCTTCTCGGAGGCCCCCGCGAACGGCCAGGGAGACCCCGCCGGCGCGGAGCGGGCCCCGAACGCGTAGGCCGCCCTATGAGGATCTGTCTCGTGGATCTTGCCGGGTGGGGCGAAAACCCTGTCGACCTTGGTCTTCGCGCGGGCCTACCCTGGCCGCATGGCCCATGCGAAGACCTCCTACGTCTGCCTGCCCTGCCGGGCCTCGTACAAGCAGCCCCACCCCGGCTCCGGCCCCGGTCCGGGCCACCGCGACCGGCCCTGCCCGCGCTGCGCCGAGCCGCTGATCCACGTCGGTTCCGCCTTCGCGGCGCCGCGCCGGAGGGACGTCGCGGGCTGGCGGACACTCTCGCTGTTGCTGCACGCGGGTGTCCGCTTCCACAAGAGTTGCTGTGGTGGTCCCGGCTATCGCCCGCGCACGCCCGGCGAGGTGCGAGCGCGGATGGCGTACGCCCGGACCACCGGGGAGCCGTTCGCTCAGGCGCTGGTGCGCCGCGAGCTGCCCTGAGGTGAGGGTGATTCGATGTAGATCAGCGGGGCGGACGATCGCCTGAATCGTCGTGAACAGTTCGAAGAGCTACCGATGCGGTACCGGGCCATTGTGAAAAGCCTCTGTGATCAGAGATGTTCCGCACGTGCTTGCGATACCGCCGGACGAGCTCGCCGGTCGGGGTTGCCGCTTTCAACTCGCGAGGCCCAGTGAGACGCAGGTCGGCGGCCTGCCCTTCGTTCGGGTCGAGCGTGCCCAGCAGGGCGTGCAACGCCGCGGTTTGATCGGAGGAGGTGCCCGGAAGATCGTGTCGCCCGCTTCGAAGGGCGAGCTCTCGCAGCTGTTTCCCCAGCTCTGTGGTGATGAGCCCGGAGTCCGCCGCCGCCAACGCGTCGCGGATCACGTCACTTCCTGGGCCGGCGATTTCCACTGCGAATCACGCGCACAACTCCGCCGCTTTTATACGGCTCTGAAAGAGCAGTCCAGATTATCTCGGAGACTGGTACTACATCGGTATCTCTTCGGACTGTTCGCCGGCGTAACCAGGAGTGTGTCGGCGATGGCCTGCGAATGACCTCATTCCTCCGCATGCCCGCCTAGAGCGGTTCGCGGCGTAGTCGGCCCAGTTCTTTCGAGGTGCTTACGTCTCCGCGTACCCACTCAACTTGGTGGCCGATAACGCGCACGATAACGAGCGTTATGACCGACAGGAATGGAGTGTCCCCATGCGTCAATCGGCTCTCTACCGGGCCACCGCGGCGGCCGGCCTCGTCTGCGCCGTGCTGCTGCTGTTCAACATCCTGCGCCGCGCGGGCGTGCTGCCGGAGACCACGGTCACCCACGCCATCGCACCGTTCGGCGCGCTCGCCGGCTTACTCGCGATCACCGGCCTCTACTTGCTGATACGCGGTACGGCGGGCAGGCTCGGCCTCATCGGCTACCTGCTCAACTCGGCCGGCTTGGCCGGGGCGTTCGCGATCGAGTACACGCTGCACTACGTCTTTCCGCTGCTGGGCAGGTCCACGATCGACGGGCTGCTGTCCGGGGGCACCGGACGGGCGTTCCTCGTCACCTCGGTCGTCCTGATCGCAGGAGTCCTGACCTTCAGCGTCGCGGCCCTGCGCTCGGGCGCCCTCCCGGCCGTCGCGATCGCGTTCTACGCCGCGGGCATGATCCCCGGCTCGCTCAGGAACCTGGTGCCCGTACCGGTCTATCTGGCAGGTCTGGTGATCGCGGCCGTGGGCATCGCATGGATGTCCGCACGGCTCTGGACCGCCCAGGAGGAAACCGCCACCCTCCGAACCTCCAGCGTTTGACAGAGGGTGTGGCCGAGCCACGGAAGGCGCGGCCCGCCGAGAGACAAGCGGCCGCGTACGGTCCCGGCGGACGACGGCGCGTTCGTCGTCCGCGAGCCCGATGGCGCCAGGACGCGCTACCCGGCCGGCGACCGTCCGGCCGACCGGGCCCTTCGACATCACGATCATCGTGCCGAAGGGCCCGGTCGCTCCGTCCAACGGTGAGCGGGCCGGCAGGCCCGTTCGAGTGGCGCGAGAGACACCCGACGACGACCTGCCTGGCCACGGCCACCCTGGGCGACCTCGACCAGAACAGATCTGACGAGATACCGCTATCCCACCACCCGGAAACGTAGATGCGTGACGCGCGGGGACCCGGCCAGGCTGGTCCTTTCCAGCTCCACGCGGTGGCCGTCCAGGTGGTCGAAGAGCCGGGTACCCGCCCCGAGCAGTACCGGTGCCAGCTGGAGCTGGATCTCGTCCACGAGCCCGGCTCTCACGAGCTGTCCGGCGATGTCCGCCCCGCCCATCACGAGGACGTTCTTCTCGTGCGCCGCCTTCCGCGCCTGCCGGATCGCGCTCTCGAGGCCGTCGGAGACGAAGGTGAAGGTTCCGCTCGTCATGGACAGTTCCTCGCGGTCCTCGTGGGTGAGTACGAAGCACGGTACGGGGAACGGGGTGTCCTTCCACAGACCCACCCCCACGTCGAAGGTCCGCCTGCCCACCACCACGGCCCCCGTCGAGGCGGACAGGGTCCGATGCACCTCGGCGTCCACGTCCCGGTCGGCGTCGTCGTTGAACAGCCATTCGTGGAGCCGCTCACCTCCCTCGCCCATGGGGCGCTCGACGCCGACGTCAGGCCCGGCGACGAAGCCGTCGAGCGACACCGTGATGTTCAAAAGAACCGTTCCCACGAGATTCCTCCTCGTTGTCAGAGCCTTGGAGGTCGAAACCCCCGGCGTTCGATGTGTGTCTCCGGCGGCCGGTGGCGGGAAAGCTCATCGTCCCCCCGCCGCCGGTCAGACCGTCGAGTTCTCCGCCACCCTCACCGGGGTACGCGCCGCCCGGTCGTACAGGGCGGGAACGAGCGCGGCGAACAGCACGGCGGCGGTGACGGCGAACCCCGCCGGGTAGCCCACCGGCCCGGCCAGGAGCCCGAACCCGGCCGCGCCGGCGCCGAGCCCGGCGTCGTAGGCGAGGTTCCACGCCGCGCTCACCTGGCCGACGGCGGATTCGGGGGCGCGCTCGAACATCAGCGCCAGGGTCGCGTTCTGGGCGATGCCGAACCCCACCCCGAACAACCCCATGCCGGCGACCATCGCGAGGGGGCTGTCCGCCCAGACGAGCCCGGCGGTGCCGAGAGCGGCGGCCAGGACGGCGGGGACCAGCAGGCGGGCGGAGCCGTGGCGGTCGCCGTACCGGCCCGCCGCCCAGCGCGCGAGCGGCGTGGCGCAGGACTGCACGAGCAGGGCCACCGCGACCAGACCGCGTGACCGCTCCGGTACGGCCAGCGGGAGGAAGGTCAGCAGGACACCGGCCGCCGGTGTCACCATGGCGAAGACGAGCGCGGGCCTGGCGATCCCGCCATCGCGGAGGATACCGAGGATTCCTCTCCGAGTCCCGCCGTGGACCTCGCCGTGGCTCTCGTCCCGGACCTCGTCCCGCACCTCGCCGTGCCGCTCGGTCCGCGCTCGCCGGGAGGGCAGGCCGGGTACGGCGGCCAGCGCGAGCAGCGACAGCGCCGCCCCGGCGACGAAGACGGGTCCGTAACCGACGTGCTCGCTCAGCCAGAGCCCCAGCGGCAGGCACGCGATGGAGGGGATCCCGACGGCCACCCCGTACAGTCCCAGCCCCTCGCCGCGACGATCGGCCGGCACCAGTTCGGCGATCAGGGCGGCACCGGCGACCACCACGAGCCCGAGCCCGGCACCTCGCGCCAGGCAGATCCCCAGCACCGGGAGCATCGACGCCGACGCGGGCAGCAGGAGCGCGGGTGCTCCGAGCAGGAGCAGGCCCAGTCCCATGACCACCCGGTAGCCGTACGCGCGCAGCAGGCCGGGCGCCGCGAACTCCGTCAGCACGGTCCCCAGCATCATGGTGCCGGTCGACAGGCCCGCGCCCACGCCGCCCGCGCCGGACGTGGCCGCGTACAGGGGGACGACGGGCCCCAGCAGGTAGAAGCCGCCGAGGGCACCGAGCGAGGCGGCCAGCAGCAGGACCGTCGGACGGTTCAGAATGCGGGCGCCGTCCCTCTGGCTCTCTCGGGTCTTTCCCCCGTCCCCTTGGCCCTCCTCGCCGTTCTCCCGGTTCTCCTCGTCGAATCTTCGGGTCTCTCCGCCGTCCCCCTGGCTCTCCTCGGTGGATCCCCGGGTCTTCCCGCCGTGCTCCCGCTTCTCCCCGGTGTCTCCCCAGGCCTCTCCGGCGTTCGCGGGAGTCTCTCCGGCGGCGCTCTTCTGGTGATCCATGGGCCGACCCTAGGACGGCAACCGGTTCGGCGGTAAGGTCCGGTTTCATGCCGATCGAGTGGACCGGTTCGGGGCCCGAACTCCTGTTGCGGGTTGACAGGGATCGGCCGGAACCCCTGCGCGCGCAGCTCGAACGCGCGCTGCGCGAGAGCATCCGCGCCGGTCGGCTGGCCGTCGGGGAGCGGCTCCCGTCCTCGCGCGCCCTGGCCCGCGACCTCGGTGTCTCCCGTGGCCTGGTGACCGAGTGCTACGCGCAACTGCAGGCTGAGGGCTACCTCGTCACGCGCGGCGGCTCGGCCACCCGCGTGGCCGCCGCCGCCCGCCCACCGGCGGCCACGCCGTCGCGGCCCACGTCCGCCGGAATCACCGGGAGCGCCGCACCCACCGGAACCGCCGGGAGCGCCGCGCCCGTAAGGATCGACTTTCGGCCCGGTGTGCCCGACCTGTCGAGCTTCCCCCGCGAGCGGTGGAGCCGCGCTCTGCGGCGCGCCTGCCGTGACGCGCCCGGTGACCTGTTCGGCTACGGCGACCCGTACGGTGACCCGGTGCTGCGCGAGGTGCTCGCCGCCTACCTGCGCCGGGTGCGCGGCGCCGCCGCCGACGCGGCCCACACCGTCGTGTGCGCGGGGTACGCGCAGGGGCTGCAGCTCGTCCTGCGGGCTCTGGCGCGGGAGGGGGTGCGCGTCGTGGCCGTCGAGGATCCCGGCGATCCCGACCACCGCGCCGTCGCCGCGACGCTGGGTCTCGACATCGTCGCGGTGCCCGTCGACGAGCACGGTATCGACACCGGCGCGCTCGCGGCCACCGGCGCGCGTGCCGTGCTGCTCACCCCCGCCCACCAGTCGCCCACCGGTGTCGTACTGGCCCCCGACCGCAGGCAGGCGCTGATCGCCTGGGCCGTCGCCCGCGACGCGACGATCGTCGAGGACGACTACGACGCCGAGTTCCGCTACGACCGAGAGCCGGTCGGCGCCTTGCAGGGCCTCGCCCCCGACCGGGTGGTGCTCCTCGGCTCGGTCAGCAAGTCGCTCGCCCCGGCTCTGCGGCTGGGGTGGATCCTCTGCCCGCCCCGCCTGTCCGCCGACGTCGCCCACCGCAAGCGGCTCGCCGACCGGGGCTCGCCGGTCCTCGACCAGCTCGCGCTCGCCGACCTGCTGCGGTCGGGCCACTACGACCGCCACCTGCGCCACATGCGGCCGCGCTACGCCGCCCGGCGCGTGGCCCTCGTCGAGGCGCTGGGGCGGCACGCGCCCGAGGTCGAGCTGCGCGGGCTGGCCGCCGGTTTCCACGCGGTCGCCCTGCTGCCGCCGGGCGCGGACGAGCGTGCCGTGGTCGAGGCCGCCCGCCGCCGGTCCGTCGGGCTCTACGGGATGAGCGGCTATCTCCTCGGTCCCCCGGAAGGAGGGACGTCTCCCGCGCGGCTCGTCCTCGGATTCGGCAACCTGACCCCGGACGCCGTCTCCGACGGCATAGCCACCGTCGCGGACCTGCTGCGGGGCGGCTGAACCGTCGGGGGCACCGGTCCCGCCGGTGCCGCTTCCTCTCCTCGCGGGAGCTCACGGCCGCCGCGGAACGACGGCCTCGTCACGACCCGGCGGCTTCGTCACGGAACGATGGCCTCGTCACGGGACGGCGGCTTCGTCGCGGAGGTTACGCCTCCTTCAGGATGGCGGCCACCGACTCGCGCAGCGGGGTGGTGGGGCGGCCGATGAGGGCGCTGAGCTCGCCCGGGGTGGGGGACAGGGCTCCCCGGACGACGTCGAGGTCGATGTCGGCGTACATGGTCGCCGCCGGCTCGGGCAGGCCCGTGTCGATCAGGACCTGGCGGTAGTCGGCGTGCGGGAGGTCCCGGTAGACGACGGTCCTGCCGGAGGCCGCCGACACCTCGGCGGCCAGCTCGGGCAGGCTCCACGCGGTGTCGCCGGAGAGTTCGTAGATCTTGTCACCGTTCTCCTCGCCGGTGAGCACGGCGACGGCCGCGGCCGCGAAGTCGGCCCGGGACGCGCTGGCGATGCGGCCGTCACCGGCGGAGCCGAGGATCGCGCCATGCTCGACGCCCTGAAGGATGGACGCCGCGTAGACCTCGGTGTAAAAGCCGTTGCGCAGGAAGGTGAACGGGATTCCGGAGGCGCGGATGTGCTCCTCGGTGCCCCGGTGGTCGACGGCCAGCGCCAGGGGTGTGGTGTCGGCGTACAGCACGCTGGTGTAGGCGATGCGGGCGACCCCGGCCGCCTTGGCCGCGTCCACCACGGCTCGGTGCTGCCCGAGGCGCCGTCCGACGGCGTCGCCGGAGATGAGCAGGACCGTGTCGCCCGGCGCGAAGGCCCGCTGGAGCGTCTCCGGCCGCTCGTAGTCGGCCTCCCTGATCTCGACGCCGCGCGCGGCCAGGTCGGCGGCCTTGCCGGGATTCCTCACGGCCGCCGCGACGCGGTCCGCGGGCACGCTCTCCAGCAGGCCGTCCACCACCAGGCGGCCGAGCTGACCGGTGGCACCGGTGACAACGATCATTTCGCTTCTCCTCGCTCGAAGGGGTCGCCGACAGGTTAGTACTAACTAATCTATAGTGCCAACTAAAAGTTAGTGCTTTCTTTTGTGCGGTGCGGCGAGAAAGTAGAGTGGACGGATGGACGACCAGGCCGCGACCCCGCTGGACGAGTTCAGCCAGCTCACCTTCGACGTCTTCATGCGCGGATGCGTCTCGCGCGAGACGATGGAGCACATGACCGGCCGCTGGGGCATCCTGGTCATGGTCGCGCTCCACGAGGGGACCTACCGCTTCAACGCCCTGCGCCGCCGGGTCGACGGGGTGAGCGAGAAGATGCTCGCCCAGACCCTGCAGGCCCTGGAGCGCGACGGCTTGGTCCACCGCGAGGCCGAGCCGACCATTCCCCCGAAGGTCGAGTACAGCCTCACGCCGCTCGGCGCCCAGGCCGCCCGGCGGCTGCTCGACCTCATCGAATGGCTGGAGGGCGAGATGCCCGCGGTCATGGAGGCCCGCGCACGCCACGACCAGGCCAGAAACGAGCGCCTGACGACGTAGGTCCGCCACGGTCCGCCGCCGTCCGCCGCGTCGTGTCCGTCCGCCGCGTGGCGATTCCGGCGCCGTGCCGGGTGATCCGCGCGACACCGAGTACAGGTTTGTCGGTCTGGGGCGTTAGCGTTCCGCGCATCACGGTCGCGGGTGACGAAATCCCCGTGAGCGTCGGCGATCCTTCCATGGTGAAAGGCGGGACCCATTGGGCTGGCTGGCGGCGGGCGACGGGTATGAGGTCGCTCTGGTGGAGGGCCGGGTGGCGGCGAGGGCCACTACGGGCCGGGCGGCGGGACGGCAGCTGAAGTCGCTGCCCAAGCAGGTGCGCGAGCACCCCGAGGTCGAGCGGCTGCGCCGCCTGGCCGAGTGGCTCGACCGGCACGAGGCCACCTGCGTGGCACGGGTGGACGCCTGGATGGTGTCGTCCCTGCCCGTTCCCACCGGGCTGGTGGCCCGGGTGTGGCCGGACGAGGCGTGGCGGTCGGTGCTGCGCGACCTCGTGGTGGTCGGCGACGACGAGGCGGGCTTCCTGCGGGACGTCACCGGCTCCGGCGAACTGCGGACGGTGAACCTGGACGGTGAGACCGTCCGGATGTCCCCGGAGACCGTGACCCTGCCCCACCCGGTGCTGCTCCCCGACCTGGAGGACCTGCGGGAGTTCGCCGCGGAACTGGGCGTGACCCAGCGCGTCGAGCAGATCCACCGGGCGACCTGGGAAAGGCCCGCCGAGTTCGCGGAGAAGGCCACCGAGGTGAAGGAGTTCGCCGGGGGGAGATTCGCCTCCCGGTTCGGCCTCGCCGCCCGCGCCACCTCGCTCGGCTACCGCGTGTCGGGCGGCTACGCCACCTGCGCGGTGCGCGACGCCGGGCGCGACGCCGAGGCGTCGGTGTGGATCGGAGAGCCCTACTGGGACGGTGACACCGAGACCGGCAACCTGACCTGGCACGACCGTGACGGCAGGCGGCTTCCCCTGCGGGAGGTCGGCCCGGTGGCCTGGTCCGAGGGAATGCGCATGGCCGCGGCGCTGTACGCCGGCCGCAACGTCGAGGAAGGAACGAACGCGTGAGCGGCGCCACATCGTCAGCGAGCACCCCCGCGGTCCGGCCCGCGGCCGAAAGCCACGACCTGCCCGAAGCGGGCGACGGAACCGGGACCCACGACCTGCCCGAAGCGGGCGACGGAACCAAGGCGCACGAGCCGTCCGGGCAGGGGAGCGAGGCCGCGGTTCCCGAGGCGCGGGAGGCCGCGCGCACCGCCGAGGCGCGGGAGCTGCTGGAGGCCGGGGCGGTCCTTCCGCCGGGCACGGACGGCGGCGAGCGGGCGGTGCCCCTGACCGCGCGCGCCTACCGGCACCCCGGGCTGGAGGGCCGGGTGGTGGTGCGCCTGGTCGCCGAGGAACTGGGCGCGGCGGAGGACGCCGCGGCGGGCTTCCTCGGGCTGGAGCCGGACGGCGAGCCGGTCGTCGTCGGGATGGACTTGCGGCGCTCGCTCGGGTTCCCCGAGTGGGTGCTCGTGCATCACCCCGAGGACGGCCACCACGCGCTCGCCCTGGTGCCGGAGCTGGACCGCGCGAGCCGGCAGGTGAAGTCCAAGCCGAAGGCCGCCCTCGACGCCTACCAGCGGCTCGCCGCCCAGCTGGCCGGGTCCCTCCCGCACTTCCTGCCGACGTTCCTCGAACAGGCGGGCCGGGTGTTCCTCTCGATGGAGAACGCCACCTACGCGGCGCAGATGTTCGTCCAGGCGCGCAGGGCTGAGATCGAGCACGGCCTGGCCGTCGACGAGGACCGGCTCGACGCGGTGTTCCTGGAGTTCGCGCTCGCCGGAGCCCTGCCGGTGAAGGCCCTGTCCGTGTACGCCAAGGAGCTGGCGAGCCGGGTGCCCGCGGACGAGGCCCTGGGCAGGATCCACCGGCTGTGCGTGCGCCGCACGGCGGGCGGGCTGTCGCCGTCCGCGCAGATGGCCGTCGAGCTGCGCCGCCTGGCCAAGGCCGCCGGGCGCGACGCGGACGCCGAGGAGCGGTCGTACCTGGTGGACCTGCTCGGCCTGCCCGCCACCTCGGGGGCGCCGCTGGGCTGGTGGAAGGCGCACCGCAAGGCCCTGGTGGACCTCGCCCTGCGGGAGCCCGCCCTCCGCGGGACGCTGCTGAACACGATGCCCGCCAACGGCGACGACGACATGCCCGCCCTCTGGCTGGAGGTGCTGGAGGAGTCGGGCACCACCGCGGGCCTGGGAGAGGCGGAGGTTCCCGACCACGAACGTCCCGCCGACGGCACGGCGGGCTGGCTCGAGCGTTTCCTGGCCATCCAGAACTTCGACTGGCGCGGAAATCCGAGGCTGCCCGGCCTGTACGCGCTGGTCGAGCGCGTGGCGGGACGGCTGCGCGCCGAGCTCGCCGCGTCGGGCGGGAGCGTGCCCTTCAAGCCCGACCCCGACCTGGTCGACCTCCTGCTGTCGCTGGAGGTGCCGGTCGCCGATCCGGACGACGACGCGTACCTGCTGCTGGAGCCCTGGGCGCGTGGGGAGGAGGGACGTGACCTGATCGCGCTGGCCGCCGACCCCCGGTTCCGGCCCGTGTTCCACCGCACCGCCGACTCGTTCGGCGACGACACCGACGGGCATCGGGCCGTACGCCGCCTGGCGGCCTCGCCCGGCGGCCGGACGATGCTGGCGGAGTGGGTGGGCGCGGTCGCCCGGCGCTCGGCCGCCATAGGCCTGCCGCAGCTGCCCGGCGCCCTCAGACGGCTGACCTGGCTGCCCGGTGAGGCGCTGGTCCTGGCCGGGGAGGAGGTCGCCGAGGCGGTACGAGCCGACCTCGCCGCCGAACTCGCCAGGACGCTGCGCGGCGGGCTCCTCGACGAGCTGGGCTGGCCGGCCTGGGAGGAGGCGGTCGCCGACCTCGTCGGCCCGAAGGACCTGGACGAGATCGAGACCGCCGACGCCTGGCCGAACCTGATCGTCTCCGGCCCCTCCCGGGCCAGGGTCATCGGCCCGGAGGGAACCGTGCTCGTCCACGACCTGCGTTCCGCGCCGGACGAGGTCTGGGGCGACCCCGGCTTCCAGCACGTCGACGGCGAACTGCTCGTCTACTGGCACACCTACGGTGACGGGCTGCGCGGATACTGGCACTCCTCCGCGGGGACGATCCTCGCGATGGAGGGGGAGGGCAGCAGATGGGCGCTGGGCGCCGGCACGGTCACCCTGCCGCTGCCCGGCGGCGGGCGGGCCACCGGCGCCGGTGTGCTCCACCCGGGCGACACCACGGTGCCCCGCAGGCGCCGCCTGATAGGTGACGGGACCTCGTTCTGGATCTGGGACGTCGAGGCGAAGGGCTGGCGCGAGCACGACCCGGCCACCATGACCGAGGGCAGGCTGAGCACTCCCGGGTTCCTCGCCGACGCGCTGCGCTCGGCCCCGCAGGGCAGCACCCTCCACGACGGCTGGGTGCTGCCGGCCTTCTCCGACGAGGCCACCCCGGCCGGTGTCCCGGTGAACGGCCTGCTCGGCTGGCGGGTGGTCGAGCTGCCCGACGGATCGCTGCGCGGTGAGGACCTCGCCGGGCGCACCGTCACCCTGCGCGGTGGCCCCGACGGACAGGGCCGGCCGTCGCGCGCGGTGACCTTCCCCGGCGACGACCGGCCGCGTGCCGTCGTCCAGGATTACCGGGAGGTCAAGCTCGTCGACCCGGAGGGTGTCGTCGTCGCGACGGCCTCGCTGCAGAGAGAGCCGGGAGCCTTCGCGGAGGGCACCGCCCTGCTGCCGCCGCTTCGTCACTGGCACCGCATGCTGCCCCGCGATCCGGAGGGCTCGGCGGCCCTGCGCCGGATCGACGGGGAGACGGCGGCGGCCCTGCTGAAGGCCGCGGGCTCCGTCGAGTCCGCGGATCCCGGCCGGTCGGGACAGCCCCCGCGATCGGCGCGGGAGGAGCTGCGCGGCCTGGTCGCCTCCCTGCTGCCGCAGGTCACCCACGACGCGCTGATCGCCGGGATCGCCGGGGTGGTGGCGTTCGCCGCCGCCCAGCGGGCCACCCTGGACGCGGCGGCGGCCAGGCTCGCCGCCGCCCTCGCGGGCGAGGGGCAGGAGGAGGAGCCGGAAGGTCCCTCCGACCAGTTGCTCGCCGACGCGCTCAACGGCCTCGGCGTCGTGACCCCCTACTGGGGGCGCGCGACGTCCCACGGCATCTTCCAGCAGCTCCGGACGATCGGCCGCGAGAAGCTGACACCCTCCGGCCGGACCGCCCGCGTTCACCTGGAGGGCCCGCGGCTCGCGGGCCTCTCCGTGAACTGGGAGCCGCTGCTCGACCGGTCGGCCGCGCTCGCCTACCGGGCGGCGTCGACGCCCGATCCCGAACAGGCGGGCGCACTGCGCGAGCTGCTCTCCGAGTTCGAGACGCTCGGGCCTGTCTCCGCGGCGGAACCGTCCTCGTGGCGCCGTTTCGTCCTGCACCTCGACAGTGCCTGGGTCGACAACGCGCGGAACAGGCGGCGCGGTGGCGACGGGCTCAACGTGCTCCCGCTGGAGGACGGCGCCCTCATCGCGTTCCTGACCTTCGACTCCGACATCAGCGGCGGCTACCGCTTCACCGCGCTCTTCCACGACCCGGCGGGCCGCTTCGACGTACCCCATCCCTACACCGTGCGCTCCTCGGGCCCGGTCGGCGAGGCTAGGCACGCGGGCTGGCTCGGGGAGTTCCTCGCGGAGCTCGCCGAACGGGGCCCCGCGCCCTGGCGGCCGGAGAGCGCGGAGGAGTTCGCGCGGCTCACCGGGGTGACCGAGACGACGGCACGGCTGGTCGTCGCCGGGCTGCCGTACGTGGACGCCTACGAGCGCGGCTTCCTGCCCGGCGACCTGCGTGCCTCCCTCGGGGTGAAGGCGGCCGACGCCGCCGTGGCCAAGGACGAGCTGCGCCGGTTGGACACCGACGTCCGGCGGGAGGTCGTCGGCGCGCTGCTGCCGGAGCGCCCGGCCGCGCTGTGGACCGACGGACCCGACGTCGCCGCCGCCGCGCGCGTGTGGAACGCCCGGGTGGGACGGCGGGCCGCCGTCCCCGAGTGGCTCGTCGGTGAGGCGACCCGCGCGGTCCGTGGCTGGTGGGAGCCGAGCCGGG
The DNA here is from genome assembly GCF_051192615.1 of Streptosporangium sp. G11. Taxonomy (NCBI): domain Bacteria; kingdom Bacillati; phylum Actinomycetota; class Actinomycetes; order Streptosporangiales; family Streptosporangiaceae; genus Streptosporangium; species Streptosporangium sp. G11. Next base: position 14,073 of record NZ_JBPJUQ010000077.1, on the reverse strand, counting down.
CGCTGCCCGCCCTGCTCGACCCGGCCTCGGCTCCGGAGCTCGGCAAGGACCTGCGCTGGCAGGTGAAGGGCGATCGCGTCGCCCCGGCCGACGGCGGCGATACCGGATTCACCCATTTCACGCTGATCTCCGCGGTCGCGCTGACCGCGTGGCTGGCCCACCGGCTGCCCTCCGGCGATCCCGTACGGGCCGGGCTGCCCGCGGTGCTGGCCGCGATCAGGGAGCGGCTGGCCCATCCCGACCTGCTGCTCGACCTGGGCGAATACGTCGACCTCCCCGGGTTCCGCAAGGTCGCCGGAGCCCCCACCGAGGTCGCCGGGGGCTGGGAACGCTACGGCGCCGTGATCATGGCCACCCACGACGACCGGCCCGCCCCGGGCCTGCGCGTCGCCCTGCTCGACGATTCGGGGAACGACCCCTACCTGCCGGCCCTGCGTGCCCTGACCGGCAACCCGGAGCGGCCCTTCCCCGCCGAGCTGGCGCTGCGCACCGCCCGCGATCCGCGTTTCGAGGCGCTCCTCGCCGGCCCCGGAGATCCCGTGGCGGGGGAGCGCGCGGCCGACGGCACCTGGTGGCCGCAGGATCCGTCCCGCTCCGTGCCCGCGCTGCTCTCCCAGGTCGCGGGGGAGTACGGGCTGGGCCAGGACGCCGCGGCGCTCTACCTGGCGCTGCTCGCGATGCCTGACCCCACCGACAAGAACGTCACCCGCTGGACCGGCTGGAAGCCCGCCCGGTTCAAGGCGGCCCGCGCCGAGCTGGCCGCCACCGACCTGGTGGTCGAGGCGAGCCGCACCCGGGCGGGCCGCTCGCTCTTCCTGCCGGGGGCCTGGACCGAACTCAAGACCCCGAACGTCCCGCTCGAACGGTGGAAGCTCCCCCTGCTCGACCTGGTCGCCGGGGAGAGCGCGGTGCTCGGGACGATCGTGCCCGCCGAGCCCGCCGCCGACCTCTACAGCAGGGCGTGGCGGCGGGTCCGCGACGGCGACGTTCCCCGCTTCGAGGAGCTCCGCGTACGGCGCGGCAGGCGCCGCTGACACGATCACCCTCCTCCCGCGGGGACGGACCTCGTTCCCCGCGGGCACGGACCTCGCACCGCTGGTCGCACCGCCGACCGCGCGGGCGAACCGTATGCGCGGACCGTATGCGCGGACCTCCACGGGCACGGATCGCTCAGCTGGAGAACACCCGCTTTCACCAGGTCCGAACCGGCCGGGGCGCGGGCTCGTCGCGCGCGTCCCGGCCGGTTCGGGCAGACTCCCGGACAGAAGGATCTCCCCCCATGACCATGACCGAACAGGTGGCCCCTCCGGCCCTTCCCGACCGGCGGACGCTGCCGGCCGAGGAACAGCACGCCACCGAACTCGCCTTCCTCGCCGCCCACGACGACGGCCCCCGCCCGCCCGGCTGGGCGCTGACCCCGCGCGCGGTCGTCACCTTCGTCTGCGGCAGCGGGGGCGAGACCCTCGAACTGCCCGGATCCCGGCGGGCGAAGGGCGGCGGGGGAGGTGGGGGCGCTGACGGCGCTGACGGTGCCGGTGGCACCGCGCCGCCCGCCCGGCTCACCATCGCCCCCAAGTTCGTCGGCGAGCGTTCCCTGGTGGAACGCTGCGTGGTCACCCTCGCCGGCGAACGCGGCCTTCTGCTGGTCGGCGAGCCGGGCACAGCCAAGTCGATGCTCTCCGAGCTTCTCGCCGCCGCCGTCTGCGGTACGAGCGCGCTCACCGTGCAGGGCACCGCCGGTACCACCGAGGACGCCTTCCGCTACGGCTGGAACTACGCCCTGCTCCTCGCCCAGGGGCCGAGCCGCCAGGCGCTGGTCGACTCCCCGGTGCTGGCCGCCATGCGGGCCGGGCAGGTCGTCAGGATCGAGGAGATCACCCGCTGCCTGCCCGAGGTGCAGGACGCCCTGGTGTCGATCCTGTCCGACCGGCGCCTCAGCGTGCCCGAGCTCGCGGGCACGCCCGACGCCCTGACGCCGGCCACCCCCGGATTCACCGTGATCGCCACGGCCAACCTGCGCGACCGGGGCGTCTCGGAGATGTCGGCGGCGCTCAAGCGCCGGTTCAACTTCGAGACCGTCGCCCCCATCGCCGATCCCGTCGCCGAGGCCGCCCTGGTGCGCGGCCAGGCCACCGCCGTGGTGCGGCGGGCCGGTGCCGCTTTCGGCGTCGACGACGCCGTGCTGGACGCGCTGGTCACCGTCTTTCGCGACCTGCGCTCCGGCCGCTCGGCCGAGGGCTGGGACGTGGAGCGCCCGGGAACCGTGATGTCCACGGCCGAGGCGGTGCAGGTGGCGGCCTCCCTCGGCGTGGCGGCGGCCTACCTGCCCGGCGGGGACGTCCTCGACCTGGTACCCGGTCACCTGCTCGGCGTGGTCCGCAAGGACGACCCGGCCGACCACGCGCGACTGCTCGGCTACTGGGACGGTCCGGTGCGACGCCGCGCCGAGGACGGCTCCGCGATGTGGCGCCGCCTCTGGGACCTGCGGGAGAACCTGCGTTGACGGGCGATCGGCAGGCGGGCACCTCCGGAACGGGGAACGCGGGTGCCCAGGACGGTGAGGTGGCGGCCGGGCGTGTTTCCGGTCTCCCCGACGTGGACGTTCACGGTGTGGGCGCCGGCGCCGATCCCCGGGGCGCGGTGGACGCGCTCGCCGGGACGGGCGGCGACGGGCGGCCCTACCTGCTCGGCGTGCGCCACCACAGCCCCGCGCTGGCGGCGGCCGTCCCGGCCCTGCTCGACGCCGCCGGGGCCGAGGTGGTCTGCGTCGAGTTGCCCTCCGACTTCCAGCCGTGGCTGGTCCACCTGGCGAATCCGGCCACGCTCGCGCCGGTCGCCCTCGCCGGGACGGGCGGGGACGGACGGCTCGGCTTCTACCCCTTCGCCGACTTCTCGCCCGAGCTGGCCGCCATCCGCTGGGCGCGCGAACGCGGGGTCGAGGTGCTCTGCTGCGACCTCCCGCTCTCCGCCCCCGCCTGGTCGGAGAGCGATCCGGTCAGGTCCGGCGCGACGACCCCGCCGGTCAGGGCCTTCGCCGACGGCCTCGCCGCCTCCGCCACGGGCAGGGAGGGGGACGACATGTGGGATCGCGCCGTCGAGGTGCTCGCCCCCGGCTGCCCGCCCGAGGCGGTACGCCGCGCGGCGCTGGGCGTGGGCTGGGCGCTGCGGCAGGACGCGGAGGCCTCGGGCGGAGTGCCGCCCGGCGACCTGGCCCGCGAGGCGCACATGCGCGAGGTTCTCGCCGGGGCGGCCGCGGGTGGCCGGCGGGTCGCCGCGGTGATCGGCGCCTTCCACGCTCCCGCCCTGATCACCCGTGATCCGGCTGCCGCCGCCTCCGCCACCTCGCCCCCGGCCGTCCCCGGCGCGGCTCCCCCGGACCACGCCACGCCGGCCCACGCCGCCCCTGTGCACGTCGCCCCTGTTCATGCCGCCCCGGGGCAGGTCACTCCAGGTCAGGGCACCTCGGGCAAGGGCAGCCCGGCACGCGGAACAAACCCCCCGGCCGCCGGAGGCCCCTCGCCCGCCACGTCACTCGTCCCGTACGCCTTCGACCTGCTCGACTCCAGGTCCGGCTACCCGGCGGGCATCCGTGACCCTCGCTGGCAGCAGGCGGTCCTCGTCGCGGGCGGCGATCCCGGGAGGATCAGGGACGCCGCCGCCCGTACGATCACCGAGATCTGCCGTGAGCTGCGCGCCGCGGGGCACACCGCGGGCACCGGCGAGGCCGTGGAGACGCTGCGGCTGGCCTGTGACCTGGCTCGTCTGCGCGGACTGCCCGCGCCGGGGCGCGGCGAGCTGCTCGAGGCGGTGACGACCGTGCTCGGCCAGGGCGAACCCCTGGGGCGCGGCCGGGCGCTCGCCCGCGCCCTCGAAACGGTCCTCGTCGGCACCGAGCGCGGCAGGATCGCTCCGGGCACCCCCCGCTCCGGGCTGGGCCCGGCGGTCGAGGCCGAACTGGTGGAGCTGCGGCTGCCCCACCCCGGCGACCCCGGTTCCCGCGAGGTCCGCCTCGACCCGCTCCGTTCGGACCTGGACCGCCGCCGCGAGATCCTGCTGCAACGCCTGCTGGTGTGCGGCACCGGCTACGGTCAGCCGACCGAGGTGACGGGTACGGGCGACGGGACCGCCCTCACCAGCCGGTGGCTGCTCTCGTGGACGCCCTCGGCGGCCGCGCTGCTGGACCTGGCGGGCGTACGGGGCGTCACCGCGGCCCTGGCCGCCGAGGGGACGCTGCGCGAGACCTTCCGCAGGGAGTCCGCCGAGGGCGGTCCCACCTGCGAGCTGATCCTCGCTGGACTGCGCGCCGCGGCCGCCTGCGACCTGCGGGACCTGGTCGCCGACCGCATCGAGGACGCCGCCTCCGTGCTCCCCGCCACCGCCGGGCTGCCCGACCTGCTCCAGGCTCTCGACCTGCTGGAGGCGCTGCGCCGTGAGCACCTTCCCGGCACCACGCCGGAGAGCCGGGACCGGGCGGCGGAGCTGGCGGGCACCCTGCTGGAGGCGGCCGTACGGTCACTGCCCGGCCTGGCCGGCAGCGACCAGCCCGAGGACGCGGCCGCACTGATCGCGCTCGTCACCCGCTCCGCCGAGCACCGGCTCGGCCTGGGTCTCGACGACGCGCTGGACACCCTCGCGCGCACCGGCTCCCCGCTCGTCCAGGGGGCCGCGCTCGCGGCCCGCGTCCTGCTCGACCTGGACACGCCGGACACCCTCGGAGCGCGAGCCGCCGGATGGGTCGACACCGCCACGGGGCCGGAGGGGCGCCACAGGCTGTCCCGCCTGCTCACCGGCCTGCTCGCCGCCGCGGGCCCACTCCTGCAGTCGGCCGCGGCGGCCCTCGACCCGCTGCTCGACCGCGTCGACGGCCTCACCGACCAGGGTTTCCTCGACCGGCTCCCCGCGCTGCGCGGCGGCTTCGACACCCTCACCCCGGCGGCGCGCGACAGGCTGCTGCGGGCCGTGACCGACCGCCTCGGCGACCGGCTCGACCTGGCGCTGAGCGCCCCGCCCGAGCTCCTGGCGCTCTGGGCCGCCGCAGACGCCGCCGGGCTGGCCGCCCTGACCGCCCTGCGGCTTTCCGTGCCCGGCCTCTCCCTCCCGGCAACCACGTCCGAGCCGTCCGAGCCGTCCGAACCGCTCACCCGGGACCGGGTGAGCGCGGACGCCGGGGAACCGGATCCCTCCCTCGTATCCCCGGGGAAGAAGAGCGGGCACGAGGCGGAGCCTCCGGTGGCCGTACCGGGAGGGGCCGTACCGGGAGGGGAAGGGGAGGCCGCCCCGCGGCGGCTCGCCCCGGCCGACCGGTGGCGCCTGCTCCTCGGAAGGGAGACCGAGCGGCTGCCCGCCGGAGCCCGGCGCTACGCGCACGCCCTGGACGAGTTGTACGGGACGGGCCGGGGAGAGGGGGCGGGCGACTTCGGGCACGGATCGGGTGACGGCGCCGGGCAGGGCGCGTCCTTCCCCTCCGCCCGCGAGTGGGCCGAGGAGCTCGACGCCCTGTTCGGAGCGGAGGTCAGGGAGGAGGTGCTGGCCGGCGCGGCCGGTGCCGGCCGGACCGACGTGCTGTCCGAGCTCGACCCCGACTCGGTACGCCCGTCGATCGACCTGCTGACCTCCGTGCTCTCCCTGGCGGGCGGGTTGCCCGAGCAGCGACTCTCCCGGCTGAGGCCGCTGGTCCGCCGCCTGGTCGCCGAGCTGGCCAGGGAACTCGCCACCCGGCTGCGCCCCGCGCTGACCGGCCTGGCGACGCCGCGTCCCACCCGCCGCCCCGGAGGACGGCTCAACCTGCCCGCCACCCTCAGGGCCAACCTGGCGCACACCCGCCGGACCGGCGACGGCAGGCTCCTCGTCGTGCCGGAACGGCCGATCTTCACCACCCGGGTACGCAACGAGGCCGACTGGCGGCTGGTCTTCGTGGTCGACGTGTCGGGCTCCATGGAGGCCTCGGTGATCTGGTCCGCGCTGACGGCGGCCGTCCTGGGAGGCGTTCCCACGCTCTCCACCCACTTCCTGGCCTTCTCCACCAGCGTGATCGACCTGACGGACCGGGTCGCCGACCCGCTGTCCCTGCTGCTCGACGTGCGGGTCGGCGGCGGTACGCACATCGCCGCCGGGCTCGCCCACGCGCGCTCCCTGGTCACCGTGCCGAGCCGCACGCTCGTCGTGGTGGTCAGCGACTTCGAGGAGGGCTACCCGCTCGGAGGGCTTCTCGGCGAGGTCCGCTCCCTCGTCTCCTCCGGCGTGCACCTGCTGGGCTGCGCCGCCCTGGACGACACCGGAGCCCCGCGCTACTCGGTGCCCGTCGCCCAGCAGCTCGTCGCGGCCGGCATGCCCGTCGCCGCACTCAGCCCGCTCGCCCTCGCCCGCTGGGTGGGCGACCGTCTCCGAGGAGAAACCCGTTGAACCCCCCAGCCTCCGGCGCCTTCCCCGCGGGTCATCTGCCGCCGGTGGAGCCGCACGTGGTCGCCTCGGCCGTGGAGGACCTCACGCCACGGCTGCGCAAGAAACTCGACGCGGCGATCGAGCGGTGCGCCGGGCTCCCCTTCGCCGCCGACGCTCAGAGCGTCTCCGTCAGCTGGGGGGAGGACGCGGAGGTCACCCTCACGCCGGGGGCGTCGGGCACGATCGCCGACCCCGGCGCGGCCCGGTGCAGCTGCCTACTCGCACCCCGCTGCCTGCACCGCGCGGCCGTCCTCAGCGCCTGCCCGGTCGCGGACCCGGATCTGTCCGTGCCTCCGGACCTGCCCGCTGACCTGCCCGCCAGCACGGAATCGGGCACGGGGACGAGCACTGGCGGGCGTTCGGGCACGGGGCCGGGCACGGACATGGGGCCGGGCTCGCGCGCAGGCTCGGACACGGGTTCGGACACGGGGCTGGACACGGGGCCGGACTCGCGCGCGGGTTCGGACGCGACCGTGGACGCGGGTGCGGGCCTCATCCCGGTCTCCGGCGGGAGAGCGGCCCCGGGCGCGGGCTCGGCCGGGGAGACGAGGGCGGCTGCGATCACGAGTGCGGGCGCCTCCCCGGGCCCCACCCCCGGCTCCGGTCCCACCCCTGACTCCGGTCCCACCTCGGGCTCGAAGCCCGCTCCCGTCTCCGGCCCCAACGCCGGGCAGGTGGCCGCCGCGACCGGGCTGTGGGAGGCCGCCGCCGGGGTTCTCGCGGGCGGGGTGCCCGGTGCCGGGGCGGTGCCCCAGGCCGAGCTGCTCCGCGCGGCCCACACGGCTCGGGTGGCGGGTCTGCACAGGGCCGAGGCCGCCGCCCTGCGCGTCGTCCGCGAACTGCGGGCCGCCCGCGCCCGCCATGACGGCCACCGCCTCGCCGACCTGGTCGCCGCGCTCCGGGAGCTCCTGCTGACCGCGGGCGGGCTCGCGGCGGCCGACCCCGATCCCGCCCTGGTGGGAACCGCGCGCCGCGCCTACCGGCAGGGCGAGGGACTGAGGGTGTACGGGGTCTGCAGGGAGCCGGTGATCAGCGCCACCGGCTACGGCGGAGTGGTCACCCACCTCGTCGCCGAGGACGGCCGCCAATTCTCCGTCGCCGACGTCAGGCCCGGAGGGCCGGCCCGTGCCCGGGGCGCCGCCACCGCCACGGTCGCCCTCGGCGCCGCGGCTCTCAATCACGCCCAGCTGGCTCGAGGGGGGCTGTTGATCTCCGGCGCGACGATCTCCCCGGACGGACGTCTCGGCGCGGGCCGCGGCGTGCGGGCCAATCCCGTCGCGGGACTGTCCTGGTCGGAGGGGCCGCTGACGGCCCTGTTCGCCAGGCCGCTCGCCACGGCGGCCGACGCGACGTTCTCCGGGAGCTCGTGGAGTGATCCGCGCGACGCCGGGGGAGCGGAACAGCCAATGGTCGGATGCGACCTGGTGATCGTCGGTGCCGAGGGGGACCGGCTGCTCGCCCGCGAGCTACTGTCCCCCACGGAACGAGACCGGGCCGGATCGGACCGGGCTGGGTCGGACCGCACCGGGGCAGACAGGGCTGGGGCGGACCGGACCGGGGCAGACAGGGCTGGATCGGACCCGGCTGGGTCGGACCGGGCTGGGTCGGACCCGCTCCTCGTGCCATCCGGGCCTTCCGGTGCCGCTCCTCTTTCCGAACCGCCTCTTTCCAGACCGGCGGCGGGACGGACGCAGGGACCGCTGATCCGGCTCGTAGCGGCCCATTCCCACCCCGAGCTGGCCCATGTCGCCAACCTGCGGCGGCTCGCGTCCAGACCGGGACTGCGGGTACGGGTGATCGGCCGGTTGGACCCCGGCCGGGCCGCCACCCTGCGCCCGCTCGCGGTCGGGCCCGTTCCGGGCGCCGGGCCCACGCTGTGCCTGCCCGCCGAGTGGCTGGACCGCGCCGACCTCGGGTACGACCGCCTGCAGGGTTCCCACCTTCCGTCCCGCGACGACTGCCCGCCCTGGCCGGAGGCGGCCGGGACCGACGTGGACCCGGTGGCGGGCTCACCCCTCTGGCGGGCGCGCCGCCTTGTCGAGCTGGCCGTCTCCGGCGGGCGGCGGGCGGTCGCCGAGTCCGCTCGCGGTGGTGACTCCCTCGCCCAGCGGGCCCCGCTCCGCCGCGCGGGCTTCAAGACCTCCGCGCACCTCGTCGCCGCGCTCACCGAGGAGGCCGACCGCCGTACCCGCGACGTGTTCGGCCGCCTGGTCGACTCCGGCGGCGACCGGTACGCCTGGGCGTGGCTCGCCGCGGCGGTCCACCTCGCGGCCACCGAACGGGCGCTCGTCCAGGCGTCCTGGCACGACGGCCACACCCGCCGCGATCCAGGGTGACCGGGGGGAACGGGCAAGGGAAACGAAAGGGAGGAGCCGGCATCGGCGCGCGACCGGAGGACCGGATCAAGAAATGTCGCCGGAGGCCGGTAGCGTGAGCGGCATGAGCGACGAGATCATCGATTCCCCCACAGACTGGGTCTCCAAGCACCTCCGCAACTACGTCGAGTCGAATGGAGCGAAGGGCCATCTCTACTACGGCAGACCCACCCTGCTGCTGACCACCGTCGGGCGCAAGTCCGGGCTGAAGCGGCGAACCCCGCTGATCTATGGTCGCGACGGCGACGCCTACGTGGTCGTCGCCTCCAACGGCGGGGCTGACGACCACCCGCTGTGGTACCACAACATGCTGGCCCTGCCGCAGGTCGAGGTGCAGGTGGAGGCCGAGGTGTTCACCGCCGTCGGGCGGACCGCGACCGCCGGGGAGAAGCCCGCCCTGTGGGAGCAGATGGTGGGGATTCACGGTGAGTACGCCGCCTACCAGCGCAAGACCGCGCGCGACATCCCGGTGGTGATCCTCACGCGTGCCTGAGGCGCGGCCGGGCGTGCGCTCGACCGGCCGACCCCGGCGCGGCGGTCGTGCCGATCACGCGGCGGGTGGGAGGGCCGGTCGCCGACCGGCTGCGAAAGGCCTGGTCGTAGCATGAAATGGCCGCCGGTGGTCGGCGTACGACATCGGCCGGACGGAGGGCGGCGAAGGCCGGCGGCGCCGGAGCGGCGACCCGTCGGTCCTGGGGGCCGGATCTCATCGTGGAGGGAAAACAGGGGTAGATCGACGCTGGTTCTCCCCGGTGATCGCGTCACGGAGCCGCCTCGCGTGGGATTGGAGACGCTGATGGTGCCGTTCGACACGGATGTGCTGGTTGTTGGTGCCGGTCCGGCGGGTCTGCTGATCGCGGGGGACCTCGCCGCGAGAGGTGTCGCCTGCGCGGTCGTGGAGCGGAGTACCGAGCCTTCGAAACTCACCCGGGCCTTCGCCGTGCACGCCCGTTCGCTGGAGCAACTCGACGCCCGGGGCGTCGCCGACGAGCTGATCGGCACCGGCGCGACCGTCGAGATGATCCGGGTGTTCGACAGCCTGGACCTCGACCTGTCCCGGATGCCGTCGCGGTTCCCGTTCCTGCTGTGCACCCCGCAGGGCAACGCCGAGCGTGTGCTCGAGGAGCGCGCCACCCGGCTCGGAGCGGAGATCGCGCGCGGTGCCGAGGCGGTCGGGCTGCGCCAGGACGCGGACGGGGTGGATGTCGACGTATGCGTCGGCGGCATGATGCGCACCCGGCGCGCGAGGTTCGTCGTGGGTGCCGACGGCGCGCACAGCCTCGTGAGAGACGCGCTGGGCGTCTCGTTCCCGGGGCGTTGCGCCGCGCAGTCGGTCATGCTGGCCGAGGTCCTCCTGGACGAGAGGCCGGAGCGGGAGCTGACCCTCGTCGCCAACAAGGAGGGCTTCTCCTTCGTCTCCCCCTACGGCGACGGCTGGTACCGGGTCATCGCCTGGGACCGGCGGCGGCAGCTTCCGGAGAGCGCGCGAGTCAGTCTCCGGGAGGTGAGCGACGCCACCCGGCGCGTCATGGGCAGCGACTTCGGCATGCACGACGCCCGCCGGCTGTCGAGGGCCCGCAGCGACGAGCGGCAGGTTCTCCGCTATCGCGTCGGCCGGGTGTTCCTGGTCGGTGACGCCGCGCACGTGCATCCGCCCGCGGGCGGGCAGGACATGAACACCGGCCTGCAGGACGCGGCCAACCTCGGCTGGAAGCTCGCCGCCGCGGTCCAGGGCTGGGCGCCGGACGGCCTGCTCGACACCTACCACGACGAGCGGTATCCGGTCGGCAGGAGGGTCGTACGGATCAGCGGCACCCTGTTCACCGCCGCCACGGGCTCCATCCGGCGGCTGCGGGCCGCCCGCGCGCTGGTCCCGGCCGTCGCGAACCGGATCCGTCCCCTCAACCGCTGGCTGGCCGAGACCATCTCCGGCCTGGGCATCTCCTATCCCGCCCTCCCGGGAGCGCACCGGCTGGCCGGCCAGAGGGTGCCGGACATCCGGCTGGTCGGGGAGCCGAGGAGGCTGTACGAGGTGCTGCGCGCCGGGCGCTTCGTGCTCCTGGCTCCCGAGGGCGTCCCGGTCCCCGGGGGCGTCCCGGCCCTTGAGGGTGTCCTGGCTTTTGAGGGTCTCCCGGCTTCCGGGCGCGTCCCGGCCTCCGCGGGTGACCCGGCGGGCCCGCCGTACGGGCGGGTGGTCCACGCCGTTCCCGCGAGCGCCGACCTCCCCGTCCTGCTGATCCGCCCGGACGGATACATCGCCTGGGCCACCGACGACGGGAACCCCACCTCCCTCGATGTCGGCCTGCGCGCGGCCCTGGCCGCGTGGTGCACCCCCCGCCCTCCGGCGGCACTCGCTGCGAAACCCGTGTGAAACGGTCCGCCGCCACGGCCCCGCTGGCGACGAAGAGCAGTACGATCTACTGTAATTGACAGTAAACCGTGCGTAAGGAGTGGGACGTGGATCTCATCGTGCCGCCGACGGAACGGCTCTGGTGATGGCCGGTCAAGCAACCATCGGCGACCGCATCCGTGGATTGCGGTTGAGCAGGCACATGTCCCAGGCGCAGTTGGCCGGGCCGGACCTGTCTGACAGTTATGTTTCGCTCATCGAGTCCGGAAAACGGACTCCCACACCGGTCGTCACACGCCTGCTCGCCGAGCGGCTCGGCTGCGGCATGGAGTTCCTGCTGCACGGGATCGAGCCGCACCAGCGCGTCGACACCGGGCTCGCCCTGCGTCAGGCCGAGCTCGAACTGTGCCACGGGGACCCGGCCGTCGCGGCCGAGCTCTTCGCGGACACGGCCAAGGCCGCGGGTGACGACAACGCCGCCCTCGCCGCGCAGGCGCGCTTCGGCCAGGCTCGCGCACTGGAGGTCCAGGGGCACACGGCGCGGGCGGTCGAGGCCTACGAGCGGCTTCGCCACGAGGCCGCGACGCATCCCGAGCGTCTCGCCGACCTTCCGCTCGTCGTGGCGCTCTGCCGCTGCTACCACCGCGCCGGTGACACGCTCCGCGCCCGGGATCTCGGGATGGAGGCCCTGGCTCAGGCCGACCGGCTCGGGCTCGACCAGGGCGAGCTCGCCCTCGACCTCGCCGCGGTGCTCGCCGAGACGGAGATCGACCTCGCGTACGTCGAGCGCGTGCTGTCCGCCTCCCGGCTGCCCGACGCCGTTGACCGCGAATCGGAGGTCCTCGGTCTGTGGCGGGCCGGCAGGGCCGCGGCGGAGGAGGACTCCGCGCTCGCCGCGCGGCTCGCGGCGGATGCCGTCGCGGCCGGCCGGCCCGCGCGGATGGCCATCCGCTACGTCCGGAGCGCGACGCGCTGGGCGTGGGCCGCCACCGTGCGTCCCGAGGAGGCCGACCTCGACCGGGCGGGCGGGTTCGCCGCCTCCGCGGCCGAGATCCTCTCGCGCCTGTCGCCCGGGACGATCGAGCACGCCCGCGCCCTGGTCGTGCTCTCCCGCGTGCGGCTGCGCTCCGGCGACGCGGACACCGCCACCGACCTGGCCGAACAGGCTCTCGGCCTGCTGGCCGGAGTGCGCGGGACGGTGCCGGCCATGGCGTACGTCGTTCTGGCCGAACTCGCTCTGGCACGCTCCAAAGACGGCGGCCCGGCACTGGCGAAGGCGCAGGAGCTGCTCGCCGACCCGGTGGCCTCCGTGGCCTCCTTCGTCGACCGGGAGTCGGCCAGGCTCTGGCGCGAGATCGGCGACCTCTGGGGCAGGATCGGGTCGCCGGAGAAGCAGATGAGCGCCTATCACAGGGCGCTCGAAACCGTGGGGATCGGCTCGCGCGCGGAAACGCCGCCCGGCTCGACGTGGCGTGAGGTGGTCATCCCGGCGAGTCCGGTGATTCCGGCGCACCTCGGCGTCTCGCACGAGTCGAGAGCCGGATGACGTCCTCCCCCTGGATCCGCCGATCTCCCCGGGTTCCTTCTCCTGGGGAGATCCCGGGTCTTCGGCCGAGATCACAGTGAAGCGTCGCGCCGCGCCGGCCGGTCCTCGGGGGTCGGCCGGTTGCGGCGAAACGGCCCCTGACCGCCTCCGGCGGCCAGGGGCCGTTTTCGGTTGCCGAGGGCGACCCGCGAGCGACCCGCGTGCGGCGTGCGGCGCGGGCCATCGAGGGCCGAAAGTCCTTTGGAGCAAGGGCTTCCGGGCTCAGGGGGCGAGCCGTACGGCACTGTCGCCAGACCCCGGAAAACGATGTGCTTGAGCCACGGCAGGCAGAGCACGTCACAACAGAAGGAGAGCGGCCATGGCGGTCAGCAAGGGCACCCAGGGGCATCACCACAGCGATCGCACCGATGCCGGCGGGCCCCCCGTGGACGCCCGCCCGGCCGGAACCGGAACCCGCCCGGTCGACTACGTCTGGGCGGTCGCCCGGATCGGCCTCGGCTGGATCTTCCTGTGGGCGTTCCTGGACAAGACGTTCGGCTGGGGTTTCGCCACGCCCGCGGACCGCGCCTGGATCGCGGGCGGCAGCCCGACCACCGGCTTCCTGAAGGGAACCGGCGAGAACGCGCTCGGCGGGATCTTCGGCGCCCTGGCCGGGCAGGCGTGGGTCGACTGGCTGTTCATGCTCGGCCTGCTGGGCATCGGCACGGCCCTCGTCCTCGGCATCGGCATGCGGGTCGCCGCCGTCGCCGGGGGCCTGATGCTGGTGCTCATGTGGGCCGCCGCGCTCCCGCTGGACACCAACCCGTTCGTCGACGATCACCTCGTCTACGTCGTCGTACTGGCCGGGCTGTCCCTGGCGAACGCCGGTGACACCCTCGGCGCCGGCGCCGCGTGGGCTCGCACCTCGCTGGTGCGGCGCCTGCCGATCCTGAGGTGAGCGGCGGGCGCGTACGCGGAAACCCACCCCGGCGCGGGTGGGTTTTCGCGTACGAGGGGCACGGCACCGGTGGCCACACGCCGAGCGGTACCTGCGGATGGGGGGTCGCGCGCGCGGGTGGCAGACTCGGGGGCATGGCGAAGGGTGAGCCAGGGCCGTTGATCCCGCACATGAGGCTGGACGAGCTGCTGGAGGAGCTGAGGGAACGTCTGGAGGCGGTGCTGGCCACCCGCGACCGGGTGCACGCGCTGCTGGACGCGGTGGTCGCGGTGGGCAGCGACCTGGACCTGGAGACCATGCTGCGCAGGATCGTGGAGACCGCCACCAGGCTGGTCGACGCCACCTACGGCGCGCTGGGCGTGGCCGGAGACCACAGCACGCTCATCCAGTTCGTCCCGGTGGGGCTGAGCGAGGAGGAGATCGC